>NZ_AP027728.1:316398-632796 GCF_030296555.1 Microbacterium suwonense | reverse complement strand
CTGGGTCGGCGTCCGCGTCTTCTACGTGACCGGGTCGTCCACCGAGGGGGTGACCGGGTTCTTCCCGGTGATCATCGATGCGCTGCAGCATCTGGCACTGCCCACCATCGCCTTGGTCGTGACCGGCTATGCGGGAACGCACTTCCTGCAGCGCTCGCTGCTGCTGGACAACATCAGCGCCGACTACGTGCGCACCGCACGCGCCAAGGGCCTCACCAAGCCGCAGGCCATCCGTCGCCACGCCCTGCGCACCTCGCTGATCCCAGTGGCCACACAGGTCGCTTTCTCGATCCCGGCGATCTTCACCGGCGGAATCCTGACCGAGACGATCTTCGCCTGGCAGGGCATGGGCCGCTACTTCCTGACCACGATCAACGGCAACGATGTGCACGGCGTCGTGGCCGTGGCTGCATTCGGCGCTCTGCTGACCGCCATCGGCGCTCTGCTCGCCGACATCACCGTCGTGGTCCTCGATCCGCGAGTGAGGGTGAGCTGATATGAGCACCGATATGATCGACCCTGCTGTGCAGCCCCTGTGGGCCCCGACACCACGGCTGAGCGCATCCCCGGCAAGCAGCTGAGCAAGTGGACGTTGTACACCCGCCGCTTCGCGCGCAACAAGCCCGCTGTCGCCGGCATTGTGATCTTCATCCTGATGGTGATCTACTCGATCGTCGTCCCACTCACCTCGCCCTACTCGATCGAGGACCAGGACTTCCTGAACCTCGCCACCGGCCCCTCCGCCGAGCACTGGTTCGGCACCACTGCCGGGGGAACGACACCTGGACGCAGACTGCGGTGGGCCTGCAGCGCTCGCTGATGATCGCCGTGACGGTCTCCGTCGGCGTAACCGCACTGTCGGCCATCGTCGGCACCGCGGCGGCCTTCTTCCGCGGTCGCATCGAGCAGATCACGCTGCTGATCATCCACTTCCTGATGGTGGTGCCCACGTTCCTCATCCTCGCTCTGGTGTCCAACGACGCCGGCGGCGACTGGCGAGTGATCTCGCTGGCGATGATCTTCGTGAGCTGGTTCTTCCCGGCCCGTGTGATCTGGACACTGGCGCTGTCGCTGCGCGAGCGCGAGTACGTCGATGCGGCGCGGTACATGGGCGTGCCCGGCATGAAGATCGTGCTGCGCCACCTGGTGCCCAACATCGGCTCGCTCCTGGTGATCAACTTCACGCTCGGCGTCGTCAGCGCCGTGATGACCGAGACCGGCCTGTCGTTCATCGGCTTCGGCGTCAAGATCCCCGATGTGTCGCTGGGCTCGCTGATCGGCTACGGAGCGGCCACCGTCACCAGCGCCCCCTGGCAGTTCTACTTCCCCGCGCTGGCGCTGACGCTGCTGACCGTGTCGATGGCGCTGGTCGCCGACGGTCTGCGCGATGCCCTCGATCCCACCTCGGCGGCAGGAGGCCAGGCATGAACACTCCCACGTCACAGACCGTCCTCTCCGTCCGCGATCTCAAGGTCAGCTTCGCCTCCGAGGCCGGGCGCGTCGATGCCGTGCGCGGGGTCTCCTTCGATCTCGAGGCCGGCAAGACGCTCGGCATCGTCGGAGAGTCCGGCTCCGGCAAGTCCGTCACGTCCCTCGCGATCATGGGACTGCTCGACGAGAACGCGAAGGTCACCGGCTCCGTGCAGTTCGAGGGACAAGAGCTGCTGGGCAAGACCGACAAGCAGATGTCGCTGATCCGCGGCAACGGCATGGCCATGGTCTTCCAGGATCCGCTGACCTCGCTGACCCCGGTCTTCACCATCGGCGACCAGCTCGTCGAGGCGCTCACCGTGCACCGCGGGCTCTCGAAGAAGGACGCCTGGGAGCGCTCGCTCGAGCTGCTGACCGTCGTGGGCATCTCCGAGCCCGAGAAGCGGATGAAGTCGTTCCCGCACGAGTTCTCGGGCGGGATGCGCCAGCGGGTTGTCATCGCGATCGCAATGGCCAACAACCCGCGCCTGATCATCTGCGACGAGCCGACCACGGCGCTGGACGTGACGATCCAGGCCCAGATCCTCGATCTGATCGAGAAGGCTCAGTCCGAGACCGGCGCCGCCGTGATCATGATCACGCACGACATGGGTGTGGTCGCCCGCACGGCCGACGAAGTCATGGTGATGTACGCAGGCAAACCCGTGGAGCAGGCTCCGGCCCACGAGCTGTTCCACAACACGCGGATGCCGTACTCGATCGGCCTGCTCGGCGCCATCCCGCGCATCGACAAGGCAGAGAAGGAGCCGCTGATCCCGATCAAGGGCAACCCGCCGCTGCTGATCGATCTGCCGGATGCGTGCCCCTTCGCCTCCCGCTGCCCGATCGTCGTCGACGCGTGCCTCAAGCGCGAGCCCGATCTGATGCCGGTGGGATCCGACGGCGGCGAGCAGCATCTGGCCGCCTGCATCCGCGCCGATCAGATCGATCGCGACGGACTCATCGGCGGACTGCCGGTGTACCCGGCACCCGAGCTGCACGAAAGCGAGCTGACCCGCAAGCCGCGCGAGGAGCGGCCGGTCACCCTCGAGGTGCGCAACATGGTCAAGACCTTCCCGCTGTTGAAGGGCGCGCTCTTCAAGCGCAAGGTCGGCGAGGTGCGGGCCGTCAAGGGCATCAGTTTCGATGTCCGCGAAGGCGAGACGATGGCGATCGTGGGCGAGTCGGGTTCCGGCAAGACCACCACGCTCCTCGAGATCATGAACTTCGAGAAGCAGCAGGACGGCGACATCGTCATCGCCGGCACCAGCGTGAACGGCCTCACCAGCAGGAGCGTGGAGCGCAAGCTGCGTCACGACATCCAGATCGTCTTCCAGGATCCGATGGGCGCCCTGGATCCGCGCATGACGGTGACCGACATCATCGCCGAGCCGATGCACGCGATCGGCATGCACCGCGACGAGATCCACTCCCGCGTGCAGGAGCTGATGGACCTGGTCGGCCTGAACCCCGCGCATCGCGACCGCTTCCCCGGCGCGTTCTCGGGTGGACAGCGGCAGCGCATCGGCATCGCCCGTGCACTGTCGACCAACCCGAAGATCGTCGTGCTCGACGAGCCGGTCTCGGCACTGGACGTGTCGATCCAGGCGGGCGTGATCAACCTCCTCGACGAGCTGAAGGCCAAGCTGGGCCTGTCGTACCTGTTCGTGGCACACGACCTCTCGGTCATCCGCCACATCGCCGATCGGGTCGCCGTGATGTATCTCGGCGAGTTCGTCGAGTACGGCGACGTGGATGAGGTGTTCGACAACCCTCAGCATCCGTACACGCAGGCGCTGCTCTCGGCGATCCCGGTGCCGGACCCCGACATCGAGCGCACCCGCCAACGTGTCGTGTTCGACCCCGAGACGATGAGCACGCGGCCCGCGACCGTGTGAGTGGCCCGTCCTGACCCGGCGGAACATCACCATCGGGTCACCATCGGGTCACCGTCCGATAACGGTTAGTCACGATTCACTCACACACGCCTTGCATGCGACGCGATGCGAACTAACCTCCCCTTATGACACGCCGAAAGGCGAAAGGAGCACCATGAAGCAGCACAAGCTGATGGGAGCGCTGGCACTCACCGGCGCTTTCGCACTCGCACTGAGCGGGTGCGCAACCGACACCGGCAACACCGGTAACGGCGGCGGCGACAACGGTGGCGACAAGGCCCCCGAGACCCAGGCAGCGGACTACAACCCGCAGCCCCGTGAGAACCTGAAGCAGGGTGGCACGGTCAACTTCCCCATCGCGGAGATCCCGGAGCAGCTGAACGCCTTCAACACTGACGCGAGCGCAAGCACCGCCACACTCGCCGCGTGGTACACGCCGCAGGTCATGCTGATGAAGCCGGACGGCACGCCGTACAAGAACGACAACTACCTCGATGAGTGGAAGTATGAGGTCAAGGACGGCAAGACGGTTCTGACCTTCACCTTCACCGACAAGGCCACCTGGAACGACGGCACGCCGATGGACTGGACGGCCATCGACGCCACCTGGAAGGCCAACCGCTCGAACGACGAGGGCTTCCATCCGAACGCGATCGACGGCTACAAGGAGATCGAGAAGGTCGAGCAGGGCGACACCCCCAAGACCGCGATCGTCACCTTCAAGGGCGAGTTCGCCTGGCCGCAGATGCCGTTCCTCACTGGTGTGATCCACCCGAAGCTGGCCGATCCGGACACCTTCAACAACGCCATGATCGACGATCCGCACGCGGAGTGGGGCGCCGGCCCGTACACCGTCGATGAGTTCGACGCGAACACCGACTTCATCTCGTTCAAGCCGAACGACAAGTGGTGGGGCGACAAGCCGCTGCTCGACAGGGTCACCTTCCAGGGCATGGACTCCCAGGCTTCGATCAACGCCTTCAAGAACGGCCAGATCGACCAGGTCGGCGTCGGCACGAAGGACCGCCTCGCGCAGGTCGCCGACATGAAGGACATCACGATCCACCGCGCTCAGCAGACCGCGAACACGCTGCTGGAGGTCGACGCCGAGAAGCCGCAGTTCCAGGACGTCGAGGTGCGCAAGGCGTTCTTCATGGCGATCAACATCGAGCAGCAGAAGAAGATCGCCTGGAACGGCCTGGACTACGACGAGGAGCCGGCCGGTTCCTTCACGCTGTTCTCGTTCCAGCCCGGTTACAGCAACTCGCTCGAGAAGGCGGGTTGGAAGTACGACCCGGACGAGGCGAACAAGATCCTCGATGAGGCCGGATGGGAGAAGGGTGCCGACGGCATCCGCGAGAAGGACGGTGTGAAGCTGTCCGTCACCTACCCGATCTTCAGCGACGACCCGACGCAGGCAGCGCTCGCGCAGTCGATGCAGAAGTCCGAGAAGGAGATCGGCTTCGATCTGAAGATCGATGTCCGCCCGTCGAACAAGTTCGCCGAGGACTACAACTCCAAGAACTGGGATGTCGCCGGTCTGCGCTTCACCTCGTCCGACCCGTTCGGCGCCGCCTGGTTCTTCCAGCTGTACGGTCAGGACCAGGGCCTGAACCTCTCGGGCGTGCAGAACGCCGAGACCGACCAGAAGATCCACGACCAGGTGGAGTCGATCAGCGACCCGGTCAAGCAGACCGCAGCCGCGATGGACCTCGAGGTCGAGATCTTCAAGGAGTGGGGCCTGATCCCGCTGTACAACGGTCCGTCGATCTCTGCGACCAAGAAGGGTCTGGCCAACCTGACCCCCGAGCCCTATGTGGGCCTGGACCTCTTCGGCGTGCAGCCGGTGGAGAACGTGGGCTGGGAGAAGTAAGCACTTCCGCTCGCGAAGCGGGGTCGGTGGGTCATCCACCGGCCCCGCTTCTTTCTATGCTGGGAGCGTGACTGAACAGGTCGTCCTGGTGCACGGCATCCGCACCTCCGCCACGATGTGGCGCGCGCAACTCGCCTACCTCGAGGAGGCGGGTGTCCCCGCCGTGGCTGTGGATCTTCCTGGGCACGGGACCCGCATGGATGAGGACTTCACTCTGCACGAGGCGCTGCACACCATCGATGCCGCCGTCCGCGGGGCGGCAGAGCGCGGACCGGTGCTGCTGGTGGGGCATTCGATGGGCGGCCTGCTGTCGCTGGCTTACGCCGGCGGAGAGGATCCGCCGCCGGTGTCGGCGCTGGTCGCGGCGTCGTGCACGACGCTCCCCCAGGGTGCCGCCCTGCGCACCTATCGACTGCTCGCCGGTGCGCTCGATGCGCTCCCCGACCGCGGGACGTGGCTGGCCGAACGCCTGCTGACCGCGACGATCCCGGAGGACACCAGGGCCGATTTCGGTGCCGGCGGCTACGCGTTCGACGCACAGGATCCCGCGCTGCGCAGTCTGTCGACGCTGGATCTCACGTCCGCGGTCTCGCGCATCCGGGTGCCGCTGTGGTTCGTGAACGGCCAGTTCGATCAGCTGCGCATCCAGGAGAGCCTGTTCCGCCGGCTTGCCCCGCATGCGGAGCTGATCGTCGTGCCGCGCAGCACGCACCTGGTGACGGCGATGCGACCGCGGGCGTTCAATGCGGTGCTGGGACTGGCGCTGGCTGTCGTGCGAGAGCGGTCATGAGGCCGCCGATCACCGACAGCACTGCCGCCATCAGGAACACCAGCCAGAAGCCGCCGACCAGCGCCACGAAGGCGGCGCCCAGCACGGGGCCGATCAGCTGACCGAGGGCCGCGGTGACGTTCACGATGCCCAGATCCCGACCATGATCCTGCTCATCGGGCAGCAGGTCGGTGGCGAAGGCGAGGCCGACCGTCGAGAAGGAGCCGTAGCCCAGCCCCATGAGTGCGGCTGCCACCATCGTCATCTCGAAGGTGGGCACGATCACGATCGCCACTCCCGACGCCGCCTGCACGAAGGTCGCTGCGACCGTCAGCCCTCGCCGCTTGCCGGTGCGGTCGGAGAGGATGCCGGTGACGACCGAGGCGATGACGACGAAGACCGTGTAGACGACGATCAGCAGCAGCAGGTTGTCCTGGGCCTCGGCTGTGGGCTGGCCGAGGCCGTGCAGCAGAAAGAACAGGAACAGCGCGGTGCCCAGCGCATTGCCGACATTCGCGACCAGGCGACCTCCGAGCATCCAGGCGAAGTCGCGGTCGCGCAGCGAGCCGAGCCGGGGACGCGTCACCGATCGCGGGGGCAGATCGGATGCCGTCGCGGGCGGATCGGGCAGCAGCAGCGCGCTCAGGGTGCCGACGACGGCGATGATGGCGGCCAGCAGCAGATAGCCCGAGAAGACGCCGAGTCCGAGCAGCACGACCAGCCCCACACCCAGTACGATGCCGGCCGCCTGGCTGGAACCGACCGCCGACGAGGCCGCACCGCGCTGCGAGGACGGCAGCTGATCGGCGATGAGGGCGGTGAAGGCAGCGGATGCCACGGAGATGCCGACCGAGACCCCCACCCAGCTGGCGCCGACCAGCCACGGGCCTTCGGAGAGCCCGGTGAGCACGAGGAAGATCGCCGCCACCCATACACCGACCAGAGCCCACGGACGACGACGTCCGCGGGTGGAGCGCGACCGGTCCGAGATCGAGCCGACCAGCGGGCCGGCGACGATTCCGACGAGTCCGCCGATGCCCAGAACGAGACCCGAGGAGACCACTCCGCGGATCCAGTCGTCTTCGGGAGTGTCCAGCTGCAGGGGCAGCAGCAGCGCACGGGGGTGAGCTGCACGGTCCAGATGACGAGCCAGGCGAGACTGAACAGCGTCATCCAGCGTGCGCCGACCTTCGCTGTGTCGGTCATCGGCCACTCACCCGATGATCCAGGAGGTCGGCGGGCTCTACGGCCGGTGAATGAGACATGGGACTCCTGACGTCATCGTCGATCGGGTACCGTCGATTCTGCACCCAGTTCCGCCTTTCACGCGACTGGATCCCGCGCATGGCGCGCCATCCCTCGTCGTTTCGCGAGCAGGGGTCCGGTGCTGGTAACATTGACTCTTGGCTTGCGTGTTGGTTCGTCCTTCACGACCGCTGCCGACGCCCTCTCTCGTCTGCAGCATCCGATCATCATCCAGACAGAAAGCGTGTCCACACGTGGCAAACATCAAGTCGCAGATCAAGCGCAACAAGACCAACCTGAAGGCTCAGGAGCGCAACAAGGCCGTCAAGAGCGAGCTGCGGACGCTCGTCCGCAAGACCCGTGAGGCCGTCCTCGCCGGCGACAAGGAGGCCGCTGAGGCCGCCCTCAAGGTCGCGTCGGTCAAGCTCGACAAGGCCGTCAGCAAGGGCGTCGTGCACAAGAACCAGGCGAAGAACCGCAAGTCGGCGATCGCCAAGCAGGTCGCCGCTCTCTGAGCCGACTTTCGTGAGAGGCCCGTCCCGTTCGCGGGGCGGGCCTTCTTCGTCTCCGATCGGCCCCGGCTCGTCTCGGGTTGCCGGTTACCGACCAGTTCCGTCTCGTGCTGAGCGGGCGTCAGGGAGTCGACGTGAAGGGCTCACGGGTCGCGATGACGGCGACCATGCGCTCGAGGGCGAAGATCGGGTCGCGCGCGGCGCCCTTGACCTCGGCATCCGCTCGGGCTGTGGCCTGGATCGCCATGCCCAGTGAGCGCTCGTTCCAGCCGGCGAGGTCGCGTCGGGCGCGATCGACCTGCCAGTCCTTCATGCCCAGTCGCTGCGCGAGCTGGCGGCTCGGCTCGCGATTGCCGGCCACGCGCGCCATGGTGCGCAGCTTCATCGCGAAGGCCGCGACCATCGGTACCGGGTCGGCGCCGGATGCCAGGGCGTGACGCAGTGCGATCAGCGCCTCGCCGTAGCGGCCGGCGATGGCGGTGTCGGCGACGACGAACGCCGACACCTCGACGCGGCCGCCGTAGTACTTGGTGATGATCTCGTCGGTGATGTCGCCCTCGACGTCTCCGATCAGCTGCTGACAGGCGGCGGCGAGCTCGGTGAGATCGTCGGCGAACGCGGATGCCAGGGACCGCAGCGCCGTCGGGGCGATGCGCTTGTGCGCAGCCTTGAACTCCCCGCCGCGAAGTCGACACGGTCGCCATCGCGCTTGACGGCGGCGCAGGGGATCTCGATGCCGCCGCCTGTGCCCGAACGCACGGCGTCCAGGAGCTTCTTGCCGCGGACGCTGGCTCCGGTGTGCCGCAGGATGACGGTGGCGCCCTCCTGCGGGTTCTCGACGTACTTCACGGCCTCCTGCAGGAAGGCGTCGGAGCACTTCTCGACGCCCGAGACGCGCACCAGTCGCGGCTCTCCGAACAGCGAGGGCGAGGTGAGACCGAACAGGGTGCCGGCCTCGTAGTCGTCGGCGCGGATGTCGCTGACCTCGAGCGCCGGGTCCTCGGCACGCAGGTAGTCGCGCACGCCGGCGATCGCACGCTCGGCGAGCACCTCCTCGGGCCCGGAGACCAGCACGATCGGTGCGGGACGCGGCTCGCGCCACGCCACCTGGGGGATCTTCGCCCCCTTCGCCGCAGCTGAGCCGCGCGCACCGGATCCACGGGCTGAGGAGCGAGGGGCGGCCATGCCCCAGCCTACCGGCGGGGGCCGACAGCGATCGTCCCCAGCCGGCTCGAATCAGCGCCCACGGTTCGACCCTCGCCGATCTGGTTCCACCGATCAGCCGCCCTCGGGTGGCGAGCGCATCGACCAGACCCGCAGCTCGTCGTCGCGCAGGCCGAGCAGGATCAGGCCGCGCTGATCGGTGCGCAGCGTCCGCGATCCGACGCTCTCCAGCAGGGTGAGGGTCTCGGCCCGCGGGTGCCCGTAATCGTTGCCCTCCCCCACGCTGATCACTGCGACCGGCGCGTGCAGCGCAGCGTACAGCGCCGATTCCTGATCGCGGCTGCCGTGATGCGCGACCTTGACGACAGCGTACGATCCCCGCACCCGACCCGTGGCCAGCAGCATACGCTGCGATCCGGCGCCCAGGTCTCCGAGCAGGATGGTGCGGGGCACGCCTCCCCGGCGATCTCCACCACCACGCTCGCGTCATTGCCGGAGGGGAACGCGATCGGGTCCGGATTCGGCCAGAGCACCCGCCAGCGGGCGCCGCCGAGCGTGCCGGAAAGGCCCGTGCTCGCCTCCCGCAGCGTCGCTCCGGAGTTGGCGAGATCGTCGAGCAGTCGCCGATCGCCGCGGTCGGCGACCGGGCCGTGGAGCACGGTGCCCACGCGCCCGGTCACGGCGCCCGTGCCGCCGACGTGATCCAGATCGAAGTGCGTGAGCACCAACAGGTCGATGTGCGAGGTGCCGGTCTGCGCCAGGCAGTCCCGCAGTGCGTCGGGATCGGGGCCGGTGTCGACCAGGGCCGTCCTCCCCGCCGATCTGATCAGCACCGCATCCCCCTGGCCGATGTCACACGCCGCGATCGACCACTCCCCCGGGGTCGTCAGCGTCGCAAGGGGCCCGCTCAGCAGCATCCGCGCCCCGGTCGCGCCGAGCGCGACGATGAGGACGAGGGCGGATGCCGCACGCAGCCATCGCGGCCCACCACGCACCAGCATGACCGTCGCCGCGACGCTGAGCACGCCGACGACGAGCGCTGCGACAGGCCCGGCGACAACGGCCACCGTCGCACCGGGCAGGCCCGCACTGACGGTGGCGGTCATCTCGATCCACGCGGCCGGCAGCCAGGCGGCCGCCGCGAGCAGATCGGCGAGCGGCGGGATCGCCGCAGTCAGGCAGGCCAGCAACCCGATCACCGTCGCGATGGGGGCGGCAGGATCGGCGATGAGGTTCGCGGCGACGGCGACGAGAGACTGCTGGTCGGAGAACAGCGCGATGATCGGCCCGCACACCACCTGCGCCGCCAGCGGCACCGACAGCGCCAGCGCGAGGGGTGCCGGCATCCAACGCCCCAGTCCGCGCAGCAGCGGACGCGAGAGCACCAGCAGTGCGGCAGTCGCAGCCGCCGACAGGGCGAAACCCGGCGACGCGGCGAACCACGGATCGGCGATCAGCAGCCCGCACACCGCGAGCGAGAGCATCGCCAGCCCTGCACTCGGGCGCCCCAGCAGGATGCTGAGCATCGCCAGCGCCGCCATCACCGCCGCCCGCACGACGCTGGGCTCGGGGGTGACGAGCACGACGAACGCCGCCAGTGACAGCATCGCCAGCACCACGCGCAGGGTGCGTCCGCCACCCGCGAGCGAGACCAGCCAGAAGACCGCGGCGACGATGATCATGCAGTTCGCCCCGCTCACCGCCGTCAGATGACTCAGCCCCGAGGCGATCATCGCGGCGTTCAGGCTCTCGGAGACGGCCCGGGTGTCCCCCACGGCGAGCCCCGGCAGCAGCCCGGCACCGGGCTCGGGCAGACGTGTGGCGCGCGCGACGAAGTCGGCGCGCGTCGTGGCGGCGATCGCGAAGATCCCGGATGCCGGTGTCACGACCTCCGTCTCGGTACCGAAGATCACGAGCCCGGCCTGCTCCGAGGGCTCGGTCTGCTTCGCCTGCCCGCTCACGCGCAGCAGCGCTCCCATGTCCGCACCATCGACGGGATCGACGCCCACGCGCACGGGAGCCCGCAGCGGCGACATCCGTCCCGGCGGGCCCACCTGCTGCGTCTGCGCGTCGAACCACAGTCGTCCGTCCGACCCCACGGATGCCGAGGACGAGACCTGCACGAGCGCCTCCACCGCGCGTCCGTCCGACTCCGCGAGCACCGCCCGCTGCGGCAACGCCCCCGCCACGGTCGTCCCGAGTGCGCTGGCGCACAGCAGCAGGAGCACGATGAACCCGTTGAACCGCTTGCTCGTCAGCCGTGAGAGCAGGAGCACTCCCACAGCAGCGACCGCACACGAACCCGCCACTGGAACGGCGAGCCAGGGCAGACCGATGCACAGCAGTGCCACAGCCCACAGGATCACCGCCAGCAGGCTGGTGCGCAGATCCTTCATACCCGCGCCCTGTCGCGGATGCCGGCCAGCAGCTTGTCTCCGATTCCGGGCACCGCCAGCAGATCCTCGACGGCGCGGAACCGGCCGTTCTGCTCCCGCCAGTCCAGGATGCGCTGCGCGAGGGCGGGACCGATCCGCGGCAGCGTCTCCAGGTCGGCCTGGGTAGCGGCGTTCAGGTCGATCTTGCCGTCGGCTCCCACCGCTGAGGCCGCCGATCCTTCCGCGGCCTCCGTCTCGCCCTCTGCGGGGACGATGATCTGCTCGCCGTCGCTGAGCGTGCGCGCCAGGTTCACCGCCCTCAGATCCGCGGTGTCGAGTGTGCCGCCGGCCGCCGCCAACGCATCCACGAGCCGCGCGTCGGCGTCCAGGATGTACAGGCCGGGACGGCTGACCTCGCCCAGCACGTGCACGTAGAGACCGGTGTCGGCTTCGACACTCATCCCGGTGCTGTCGCTGCCATCCACGGCGATGACCTCCGTCGGCGCGCTCTGCCCGCGCAGAATCCCCCAGCCGACCGCAGCCGACAGCACCACCAGGCCCAGCGTGACGGCGGCGCCGATCCCCAGCCTCAGCCGCGCGCGCGGTGGGGCATCCTGGTCTGTCGGATCCGAAGCGGGCACTGTGTCACGCTACGCATCCGTCATCCGCCCGAAGGCCCGGATCCCGGTGGGTGTGGAGAACTCCTGCAGACCGCCGGGATGTGCAGGACCTGTGCCTGAGGTCGTACCGGATCAGCCCTTGACGGCGAAGTTCACGATCTTCGGGGCACGCACGATCACGCGCACGATCTCCTTGCCCTCCAGGGCTCGCTGCACGCGGTCATCGGCACGGGCGGCGGCCTCCAGGTCGGCATCCGAGATGTCGGCGGGCACGTCGATCGTCGCGCGCACCTTGCCACCGATCTGCACGGCTGTGGTGACGGTGTCCTCCACGAGCAGCTTCGGGTCGGCATCCGGCCACTGCGCGGCACTCACCGACGGCTCGTGACCCAGACGGGCCCACAGCTCCTCGGCGGTGTGCGGCGCGATCGGCTCCAGCAGCATGGCGACCGTCTCGGCGGCCTCCCGCACCGCTGGGTCGGCGGCGCCCGGACCGGAGTCGATCGTCTTACGGATGCCGTTGACCAGCTCCATCAGACGCGCGACCAGCACGTTGAACTTGGTCTGCTCGACCAGTCCCGGGGCGTCCGCCAGCAGGCGGTGCGTGATCCGCCGCAGCGCGGCATCGCCCGTGGCCGCATCCGCGCCGACCGGGCTGGAGGTCTCATCCCCCGCCCGCAGCGCGCGCGAGAGGAACTTCTGCGCGCCGGCCAGCGACACGCCGTTCCACTCCTTGTCATCCTCGACAGGCCCGGCGAAGGCGAGCCCCAGACGCAGCGCGTCGGCGCCGTACTGGCCCAGCAGCTCGGAGAGCTCGACCAGGTTGCCCTTGCTCTTGGACATCTTCGCGCCGTCCATGATGACCATGCCCTGGTTCACCAGGTTCGAGAACGGCTCCTCGAAGTCCACCAGTCCCAGGTCGAACAGCACCTTCGTGATGAACCGCGCGTACAGCAGGTGCAGGATGGCATGCTCGACACCGCCGAAGTAGCCGTCCACGGGTGCCCAGCGCTTGGCCTCGTCGGGGTCGAAGGCGAACTGGTCGCTGTTCGGAGACAGGAACCGCAGGAAGTACCAGGAGCTGTCCACGAAGGTGTCCATGGTGTCGGGGTCACGCAGCGCCGGCTTACCGGATGCCGGGTCGACCGTGCGCACCCACGACTCCGCCGCGCCCAGGGGCGAGGTGCCCTTGGGCCGCAGGTCCAGCCCGTCCACGCTCGGCAGGGTGACCGGCAGCCGGTCCTCGGGAACGGGCACGACCGAGCCGTCCTCCAGGTGCAGCATCGGGATCGGGGTGCCCCAGAACCGCTGGCGGGAGATCAGCCAGTCGCGCAGGCGGTAGTTCTTCGCGGCGCGACCGGTTCCGGCATCCGTCATCCGCTGGATGGTCGCCGCGATCGCGGCATCCTTGTCGAGCCCGTCGAGCTCCCCGATCCGGTCATCCGCCCGCTGCCGACCAGCGCCGTCCGGGTGAGGACGGGGTCGAGCTCGGCCAGGTCACCGCCGGCATTCGCGCCGCCTTCGACCGTGGTGTCGACGACGATCTTGACCGGCAGGTCGAACGCGAGGGCGAAGTCCAGGTCGCGCTGGTCGTGCGCGGGCACGGCCATCACGGCGCCGTGGCCGTAATCGGCCAGCACGTAGTCGGCCGCCCAGATCGGCAACCGCTCGCCGTTGACCGGGTTGATCGCGTAGCGCTCCAGGAACACGCCGGTCTTGGGCCGGTCGGTGGACTGCCGTTCGATCTCGGTCTGCTTCTGCACGGTGTCGAGGTAGTCCTGGAAGCGCATGCGCACCTCCGGAGAGGAGCCGGATGCCAGCTCCGCAGCCAGATCGGAGTCAGGCGCGACGACGAAGAACGTGGCACCGTGCAGCGTGTCGGGGCGGGTGGAGAACACCGTGACCGGCTCCTCGCGCCCTTCGATGCGGAAGTCGACGTCGGCCCCCGTGGAGCGACCGATCCAGTTGCGCTGCATCTGCAGCACCTTGTGCGGCCAGTGCCCCTCCAGCCGGTCGAGGTCGTCCAGCAGCCGGTCGGCGTAGTCGGTGATCTTGAAGTACCACTGCGTGAGCTTCTTCTTCACGACCTCGGCACCGCAGCGCTCGCAGCGCCCGTCGACGACCTGCTCGTTGGCGAGCACGGTCTGGTCGTTCGGGCACCAGTTCACCGCGCTCTTCTTACGGTATGCCAGGCCGCGCTCGTGCAGCCGCAGGAACAGCCACTGGTTCCAGCGGTAGTACTCCGGGTCGGAGGTGTGCAGCACGCGCGACCAGTCGTACGACATGCCGTAGCCGCGGAAGCCGGCCTTGTGCTGGTCGATGTTCTTGTACGTCCACTCGCGCGGGTCGGCTCCGCGTTTGATGGCCGCGTTCTCGGCCGGCAGCCCGAACGAGTCCCAGCCGATCGGATTGAGCACGTTGTGCCCGCGGTGCCGCCAGTACCGCGCGACGATGTCGGGGTACAGGTAGTTGATCGCGTGCCCCATGTGCAGGTCGCCGGAGGGGTACGGGAACATGCCCAGGATGTACTTGCGCGGCCTGTCGTCGTCCGCCCCGCCCGCGCGGAAGGTGTCGTTCTCCGCCCAGTAGTTCTGCCACCTGCGCTGGATGTCATGCGCGGACATCGCCTCAGCGGCTTCGGTGTGGGTTTCGGACGCGTGCTCGGACAAGGAACGACCAATCTGCAGGTGCGGGGTGGCCCGGAAGGAAGGGATGTTCCAGGTTATCGCGACTGGTCGACAGCCGCCCACTCGGCGGGGACTGTGGCGCCCAGCGCCGCCAGGGGCGCGCGGGCCTTGACCGCGACCTCTGCGGCCTCGGCATTCGCGCGTGAGAGCCAGGTGATGCCGCCTCCCGCTCCGACATAGGCCTCTTCTGCGTCGATGACGATGGAGCGGATGACCATGGCGAGATCGATCCGTCCGTCGAGGCCGATATGGCCGAAGCAGCCGGAGTACACGCCGCGCGGTGCTTGCTCCAGCCGGTTCAGGATCGTCATCGCCGACAGCTTCGGCGCACCCGTCATGCTCCCCGCAGGGAAGGTCGCGTCGATCAGGTCACCGACGCGCGTGCCGTCCCTCAGCTGCACGGTGACGGTGCTGACCAGCTGATGCACCGCCGGGTAGGTCTCGACCTCCCAGAGCCGCGGCACCCGCACCGTGCCCGGAACGCCGGCGTGCGAGAGGTCGTTGCGCATCAGGTCGACGATCATGACGTTCTCGGCGCGCTCCTTGGCATCCGTGCGCAGCTCCTCGGCGAGTCGCGCGTCGTCCTCGGCCGTCGCACCGCGCGGGCGGGTGCCCTTGATCGGGCTGGTGGACGCCGTGCCGCCTTCAGCCCGCAGGAACTGCTCCGGGCTCGCGCTGAGCAGATAGCGCCGCCCCACCCGGATCAAGCCGCCGTGGTGAGCGGGAGTCGCCCGTCGCAGATGCCGGTAGACGGCGATCGGATCGGCGGGGCTCGGCACGGCGAACCGGGTGGTGAGGCACAGCTGATAGGCGTCGCCGCGTTCGATCGCCGCGCGGCACTCCTCGACCAGGTCGATGTACGCGGCAACGCTGTGCCGGGCGGATGCCGGATGCCGTGCGGCCGGTGCCGGAGGCGGATCGGAGACCGGGCCCGACCTTATTGCGTCCCGCACCTTCGCATGCCACTCACGCAGCTCACGGGCATCCGCGAGGACGACCACGCGCCCGGTGCCGTGGTCGACGGCGACCGCGTGGGTGACCGCGATCCATGCGGCACGCCCGCCGCCGCCCGGCGGTACCGTCGGGGCGCCGAGCACAGCCGCCCCCTGCTCGTAGTCCAGCCAGCCCACCCAGCCGCCGCGGAACGGCACATCCGTCTCGTCGTCCGCAGCTGCGCTGTGACCGGTCAGGCGCACTGCGCGCACCGTGTCGGGGTCGGTCTCTGTGCGCCCTGTGCCGATGATGCTCCATCCTGCGGCAGCATCCGCCCCGGCATCCAGCCAGAAGCAGGCCTCGGCATCCGAGAGCAGACGCAGGAAGAGACTCTCGACGTCGACGACGCCCGGCGCGGGGTCGTCGAGCGCGAGAGCATCGAGCGGGCGGGGTACGGGCACGCCTCTCAGCGTACGGTCTGCGCAAAGCCGTACGCTCGTGGGGTGGACGACTTCGTGCTCTGGGCGATCGAGATGGTGCAGTCCGTGGATCCGGTGCTGCGCACGATACTGGCCGGGGTCGCGATCATGCTCGAGACCAGCATCCTGATCGGCCTGCTCGTACCGGGCGACACCATCGTGCTGGTGGCCGCGATCGGCGTGACCTCCTGGCTCGAGGGCATCGCCCTCGGCATCGCGGTCATCGCCGGTGCGATCCTGGGCGAATCGCTCGGCTTCTGGCTGGGCCGGTGGGCCGGCCCGCACATCCGCGCATCGTGGCTCGGTCGCCGCATCGGTGCCGAGCAGTGGCGGCGGTCCGAACGCTACCTGCAGCGTCGTGGCGGTATCGCCATCTTCCTGTCGCGATTCCTGCCCGTGCTGCATTCGCTCGTCCCCCTCACCGTCGGGATGAGCAGATACCCCTACCGCCGCTTCATCGCCTGGACACTGCCGGCATGCGCGCTATGGGCATCGATCTACGTCGGTCTCGCCGCCGGCGCCGCGGGCAGCTACATGGAGCTCTCGCAGCGCGTGCACTATGCGGGGTACGTCTTCGTCGGAGCCATCGCCGTTCTGCTGATCGGCATCCTCGTCACGAAGAAGATCATCGCCCGCCGCGAGGAGCGCCACATGAAGGATGAGCCGCGCCGGGAAGCGTGAAAGACTGGACTCGATGTCCTCTGCCTCGGCGAGCAAGATCCACTGGTTCGCTCGCCTCGAACACCGCTTTCACGTCTGGCGCGAGCGCCGTGCCCGCCGACGTGGTCGTTCGGCGACCATCGTGCCCTTTCCCGGCTACGGCGGCACCGGCTGGGTGCGCGTGGTCGGCAGGGTGCTCATCGTCCCTCCGCCACCGGAGAAGGAGCGCGGGGAGGGCGCCGGAGTGCGCGGCTGGCGCGCATTCGTCGGAATCCCCGTCAGCTTCGCCGCGGTGCGGGTCGAACTGGCCGGACGCACCCACGAGGTGGTCGCCGACCGCGGCGGGGTGATCGACACGGTCATCGAAGCCCACCTCGAACCGGGCTGGCAGACCTTCACCATGGCGGTCGAGGGCCGCGAACCCGTCGAGGCGACCGTCTTCGTGGTCGCCGAGAACACGCGCTTCGGCGTCGTCTGCGATGTGGACGACACGGTGATGGTCACCGCCCTCCCGCGGCCGTTCATCGCCGCCTGGAACTCCTTCGTCGTCAACGAGCACGCGCGCACCCCCGTACCCGGGATGGCGGTGCTGCTCGAACAGCTGCGGCGCGACCACCCCGGCGCCCCGGTGATCTACCTGTCGACCGGCGCCTGGAACGTCGCCCCCACACTGCGACGCTTTCTGAGCAGGCACCTGTTCCCAGCGGGCGCGATGCTGCTCACCGACTGGGGCCCCACTCACGACCGCTGGTTCCGCAGCGGTCGTGAGCACAAGTCCGCCAACCTGCTGCGGCTCGCCGAGGAGTTCCCGGAGGTGCGCTGGCTGCTGGTCGGCGATGACGGCCAGCACGACGAGGCCATCTACTCCGCGTTCCTCGAGCAGCATCCGGAATCGGTCGCCGGGGTCGCCATCCGTCGTCTGCTGCCCGCTGAGGCGGTGCTCGCCGGCGGGCGCGCGAGCGTCAAGCACGGACCGGAACCCGTGCCATGGGTCAGCGCCGAAGACGGCGCGGGACTGCGCGATCAGCTGCGCGAGGCCGGGATCATCGACACGTCATCATGAGCACGGCGCTGATCACGACCCTCCCCGGGAGGAATGGACAGCGCGTGCGATCGCACACGAAACGCGGGCGGATGCGCTGACAGCCGATCACCGGGCCCGCGCAGTGCGGGGCGAGAAGCATCCGGTGTGGGACTTCCTGTTCACCTACTACGCGTACAAGCCGTCGGTGCTGCGCCGCTGGCATCCCGGCGCGGGGGTGGCTCTGCAGAACGCTCCAGAGCGGCTCGGCTGGCGCTGGTACCCCCGCAGGTCCGGATGACGCGGTGGCGCCGGATACTGCGCTGTTCCGATCCGAGAAGCCGCAGCTCGCCGGGCTGGTGGAGCGGATGCTGCGACGCACCGCCGCGCGCCCCGGACAGTTCGGCTGCTTCGGCCTGCACGAATGGGCGATGGTGTATCGCGACACCGAGCATCGGCATCCGGCGCCGCTGCGGCTGGGGCAGGACGGCACGGATGCCGTGGTGGAGGCACACGAGCTGCGCTGCACGCACTTCGACGCGTTCCGCTTCTTCACCGACGACGCCGCCCCGCGCAATCGGCTGCAGCCGACGCGCGACTCCCAGCCCGAGCTGGAGCAGCCCGGCTGCCTGCATGCCGGGATGGATCTGTACAAGTGGGCGATGAAGCTGGGACCGCTGCTGCCCGGCGAGCTGCTGCTGGACGCCTTCGAGCTGGCGCGCGACATCCGCCAGCTCGACATGGAGGCGGCGCCGTACGACCTGAGCGAGTGGGGTGTCTGCCCGGTGCGGATCGAGACGTCGGAGGGAAAGGCGGAGTACGTGCGACGTCAGCGCGAGTTCGCCGACCGCGGCGCCGTACTGCGCGGGCGGATGCTGAACGCCTGGCTCGGCGAGCAGGGCTAACGAGCCTGCGCCGTCGCCGATCGCATCCGCAGCTCCATCACGCGCGTCGCGGCATCGTCCAGCCGCGGCGCCGGCAGCCGCCCGTCAGCGACGGCGGCTACGAGTCCCTTGACGATCGCCGGTGCTGTTTCCGCGTCGGCGCCGGCGACCATCAGCACCATGTCGTTGCCGGCGACGATCGCGTGGACGGCGTTGGCGACCGGGTCGTGGTAGGCGGCCACGCCGGATGAACTGAGCATCCCGAGGTCGTCGGTGATCATCACGCCGTCGAAGCCCAGCTCGTCGCGGGCGATCGCATGCCAGCGCGCCGAGAGCGAGGCCGGTGCGGCATCGACCGCAGTGTATGCGAGGTGTCCGAACATCAGCAGTTCCGCGCCGGCGTCGATCCCGGCGATGAAGGGCTTCGCGTCAGCCGTCCGCCACTTCTCGAGAGGAACGTCGGTGGTCGGGATGAGGTGATGCGAGTCACCGGGCGCGGCGCCGTGGTCGGGAAAGTGCTTCAACGTCGAGAGGACGATGCCCTTCTCCCCTGCACGGCCGCGCGCACGCGGGTGGCCGCCGAGTCGGCATCGGTTCCCAGTGCGCGTGAGGCGATGAACGACGTCGGGCCCAGCGGAACGTCGGCGATGATGCCGAAGTTGACGTTCGCTCCGACGGCGGCGACCAGCTCGGCCCGGCCCGCGAATGCGGACTCGACCGAGGCCGCGTCGGCGCTCTGCAATCCGCGCCCAGCGGGCAGCGCGTCCCAGGAGAGCCGGGAGACCACTCCGCCCTCCTGGTCGATGGCGATCAGCGGAGGCAGCTGCGGATCGACCGTCAGCGCTGCGGTGACGGCGCGCACCTGATCAGGACCGCCGGAGATGTTGTCGCTCATGAGGATGAAGCCGCCGAGCCCCGACGACATGTAATCCCGCAGCACCGTGGTGTCTGTTCCCGGCACGTGCCCCATCACCACGCTCCGGGCCCGCTGTTCGACGCTCATCTGCGCCACGGCGGCCTCGGCGGGATCGAGAGTCGGCGTCGGGGTGGGCGTTGCGGACGGTGTGCGCTGCGTCGTGGGCGCGTTGGGGGCCGGCCCAGCCGACGGCGCACAGCCGGCAACGACGACTGCGACCAGCAGCCCCGCAACTGCTCCCCAGCCGGCTCGACGCATAGCTGCGAGGCTACCCGGTCATCCTGACCGCCCGTCCGGCGGGCCGCTCAGTGCACGACAGCGCAAGACGGAGCGGCGGCGGATGCCGTGCCGGATTCTGTGTCTGACGCGAGCTGGCGCTGCACGCCGCGAGCGGCGGTGCGGCCGGCGCGGTTGGCTCCGATGGTGCTTGCGGATGGCCCGTATCCGACGAGCTGGATGCGCGGGTCGACGACGGCCGTCGTGCCGCGCCCGTGGCGATCGAGCTGGATGCCGCCGGCCGGGCCGCGCAGGTGCAGGGGTGCGAGATGGGCGATGGCAGGACGGAACCCGGTGGCCCAGAGGATCACGTCGACGGGCTCGAAGGCGCCGTCGCTCCAGCGCACTCCATCGGGCTCGATGTGCTCGAACATCGGACGCCGGGCAGCGTATGCGCCGAGACGTTCGGCCTCGCGCTCCTGCGGGCGCAGCATGAGGCCCGTCACGCTCACCACGCTCTGCGGTGGGAGCCCCTGTGCGACGCGCTGCTCCACGAGGGCGACGGCTGCGGCCCCGGCATCGGGCGTGAACTCGTCGGTGCGCCAGACCGGTGGCCGCCTGGTCACCCAGAGCGTGTCGGTGATCGGCGCGAGCGCCCCGAGGAACTGCACCGCCGAGGCTCCCCCGCCGACCACCAGCACACGCTTGCCGCGGAAATACTCGGGCCCCGGGTAGTCCACGGTGTGCAGCTGTTCGCCGACGAAGGTCTCCATGCCGGGATAGTGCGGCAGGAACGGCTTCGTCCAGGTTCCGGTGGCGTTCACCAGGGTGCGGGTGCGCCAGACTCCGGCATCCGATCGCACCACCAGGGTGCCGTGGTCATCGACCACCTCTCGTACCGTGACCGGGCGGACCACAGGAAGGTCATGGAGGCGCTCGTACTCCTCGAAGGAAGCCGGCACGACCCGGTTGGCCTGCGCCGAGCTGCGCGGCGGGGCCTGCGCTCCGGGAAGCTCGGCGACGCCGTGCACGTCGATCATCGTCAGCGCATCCCAGCGGTGCTGCCAGGCGCCGCCGGCGTGCTCGTTCGCGTCGAGCACGACATGATCGATCCCGAGACGCCGCAGGTGATACGACGAGGAGAGTCCCGCCTGCCCGGCTCCGATCACGATGCTCTCGAGAATGCTCACGACTGCGGGAACGCTCCGGATGCTGCGAATGTTCCGAATGGGAGCTTCTGAGCCTGTCGACGGGCCTTGATAGAATCGGCTCGAAAGCGACCGGCGGGACGACCCGTCGGCGAATCACGAGCAGGGACGGCCCTGCAGATTGTGTGCGACTCCGTGGCCGTCACATCCCTCCTTCGAGCCGTTCTCTCCCCTCTCGCGATCCTCCGCCTGGCACTCGGATGGGGAGCGTTCCTCATCGTGCTGCTGTGCGCACCCCTGCTCGCCGGGCCTCTTCCATCCGCAGTGCTCTGGGTGGTGCTGCTGGTGATCGTCGCGGTGATCACCGTGTGCGCATTCGGCGTCGTGACCGAGGCGGAGCACCTCGCCCGTCGCCTCGGTGACCCGTACGGCACGCTCGTGCTGACGATCTCCATCGCCGCGATCGAGGTGATCCTCATCGCCGCGGTCATGCTCGGCCCTGGCGACCATGCCACGATCGCCCGTGATTCGGTGATGGCGGTCTCGATGATCATCATGAACCTGGTGATCGGCGTCGCCCTGCTGGTCGGCGGCCTGCGGCATCCCCGACTGCGCGCGAACCGCACCGGCGTCTCGCTGTATCTGGGCATGCTGATCGTGCTGCTGTCGGTGGCGTTCGCGCTGCCGGCCCTGATCGGCATCGAGGGGGCCTACGCACCCGCGCAGGCGATTCCGCTGATCCTGCTCACCGTCGGGCTGTACGCGTTCTTCCTGATCCGCCAGATGGGTGCCCAGCGGGCGGATTTCCAGGAGGTCGCGGATGCGGTGCCTCCGGCATCCGTCTCGCATGCCGAGCGCGGCCCGATCGCGCTCGTCTTCGCGCAGCATCGTGCCGAGCTCGTCATCCGTACCCTGCTGCTGATCGCCATGGTGCTGCCGATCGTGCTGCTCTCACACGACATGGCGACCCTGCTGGACGACGGTCTGGACCGCCTCGGGGCGCCTGTCGCGCTGTCTGGCATCCTCATCGCCGTGATCGTGTTCCTGCCCGAGACCATCACCACCATTCGCGCAGCGTTCTCCGGCGAGATGCAGCGTGTCAGCAACCTGTGCCACGGCGCCCTGGTCTCCACCGCAGGCCTGACCATCCCCGCCGTCCTGACGATCGGTCTGCTCACCGGCCAGCAGGTGCTGCTGGCCGAAACCCCGGTGAATCTGCTGCTGCTGGGCATGACCCTGCTGCTGACGCTGGCGACCTTCAGCGGCCGGCGGGTGACCGCGCTGCACGGCGCCGCGCATCTGTTCCTGTTCGTGCTGTACGGGATGAGTGTGTTCGCCTGACGACGGGCCGCCGCTTCACTTCCGGTGCAGTTCCAGCAGCGGCAGGAACAGTTCGTCGACGATGGAGCGGATGCGGGAGCTCCCCAGGGGTTTGAGGTCCATCAGCAGGTTGTAGCGCACCAGTTCGAACGGCATCTCGAGCACCGAGTCGGGGATGTGGTGCAGGTCGAGCTCGCCGCGGTCGTGAGCACGCCGGTAGATCTCCTGGCTGGATGGGAGAGGTTCGGCAGACATCACCCTTTCGCGGATCTGCGTGGGAGTCAGCCCGGTGTCGGCCAGCAGCCCTGAGAACGCGGCCGCGGCGGCGACGGCGAAGAAGGTCGCGCGTGCCTGGCTCGAGGCGGTCATATAGGCGATCAGATCGCTGCGCAGGGCTCCGGTGTCCGGGATCTCGACGGGGTTGACGGCACGATAGTGCTCGGCGGCGGCGAGGACGAGCTCGTCCTTGTTGGCCCAGCGGCGGTAGAGCACCGGCTCACTCGTGTGCGCGCGTCGGGCCACTGATTCCATCGTGAGCCGGCCGTACCCCGCCTGAACCAGCTCCTCCCACGCCGAGGTGAGCAGAGCCTCCTCGAGCTGCTTGCCATGCCGACGTCGACGGGGCGATTCGGATGGCACGGTGGGCATGGTTCGACGATAGACAGTCTTTACTTTCTCGGCAACCACGTTTATCGTTTAGATAGCTTTTACTATCTTATAGGAGGATGACGAATGACCGATGCGACATCGTCGGTGCCGGCGGAGGCCACGGTGCTGGTCGTCGGGGCCGGTCCCACCGGGCTCACGCTGGCCTGCGAACTCGCACGGAAGGGCGTTCCCTTCCGGCTGATCGACGCCGGCGCCGGCCCGCAGATCGGATCCCGCGGCAAAGGAGTGCAGCCGCGCACCCTGGAGGTGTTCGAGGATCTCGGCATCGTCGACCGCGTGCTCTCTCACGGCCGGATGGCGATGCCGATGCGATCGACCGGGCTCGACGGCACAGTCACCCTCGGCGGCGCCGAGCCGGAATCCCTCAAGAACCGGCCGGATATCCCCTACACGACGAGCCTCATCACTCCCCAGTGGCGGATCGAGGAGACCCTGCGGTCGCTGCTGGCGAAGTTCGGCGGCGAGGTCGAGTTCGGTACGCGCCTGGAGCGCGTGGAGCAGTCGGATGACGCGGTGTCGGCGACGATCGTCCGTGCCGGCGAGCAGACGACGATCGTCTCGCGTTGGCTCGTCGGCTGCGACGGCGGGCGCAGCATCGTCCGCAAGCAGTCCGGGTTCGCTTTCGAGGGTGAGACTCGTGAAGGCGTGCGGATGCTCGTCGCCGACCTCGCCGCCGATGGCGTCGACCGTGGCTCCTGGCACATGTGGCGGCATGCGGAGGGCGCTGCCAGCCTGTGCCCGCTCCCCTCCACCGGCCTGTTCCAGTATCAGGCCAGTATCGTGCCCGGGCAGACCGCCGAGACTGCTCTGGAGAACCTTCAGGCGATCCTGGAGCGCCGCAGCGGTCGTTCCGACATCCGTCTGCACGAGCCCGAGTGGTCCACGCTCTGGCGCGCCAACGTCCGTCTCGCCGACCGTTACCGCGCCGGGCGTGTCTTCCTCGCCGGAGACGCGGCGCACGTTCACTCGCCGGCCGGCGGGCAGGGTATGAACACCGGCATCCAGGACGCTCACAACCTCGCCTGGAAGCTCGCAGCCGTCGCCGACGGAGCTCCGGACGTTCTGCTGGACAGCTACGAGGCCGAGCGGCGGCCGATCGCCGCGGGCGTGCTCGAGCTCTCGAACGCCCGCCTGAAGCAGGTCCTTGAGCAGAAGGGGCCATCGACCCGCCGCGATGCGAGCACGATCCAGCTCGACATCGGCTACCGCAGCTCCGCCTTGGTGCAGGACGACCGCGACGATTCCGCCGAGCTGCGCGCCGGAGACCGTGCACCCGATGCGACCGGGCTGACCGATCCGAACGGCGAGCATCGACTGTTCGAGCTGACGCGCGGCGGCCGCTTTACGCTCCTGGACTTCACGGGATCGGTCACCGTCGACGACGCCGGCTCCGAGCTCCGGATACTGCGCATCGTCGAGCATCCGGCCCGGCGCGACGAGGTCGCGGACGCCGGCGGCCATCTGACTCAGGCCTACCGCGCGACGCCTCACTCACTCGTGCTCCTCCGTCCAGACGGCTATATCGCCCTCATCTCCGATGTCGGAGACGCGCGCGCCGTCACCGATCGCCTGTCTCGATTCCGCTGATCGAATGAGGCGTCCGGTCACCGCAGAAGCGCGACCATCACGACGTCGGGCCGCCGGTGCCGCTTATGTCCAAGCGCTCTGCAAGACTGGTTGCTGACACTACGCACAGGGAGACATCGATGAGCAACAGCGTCGAAGCAGAGATGACCGCCGAGCTGGACCGCCTTCATGAGGCAGTCCGAGCGGCACCGCAGGGAGACACGGCGCCGGAGATGGCCCTGTGGAAGCAGGTGAGCCGCTTGCCGACGTGGTTCTTCATCGCCCGTGGATCCGCCGAGCAACCGCATCCCTATTCAGCGGGTCTCGAACAGGGGCCGGTGATCTGCATTTACAGCAGCGCGGCCAGAGCGACCGAAGCCGGTCGGCTTCTCGGCCTGACCGAACCCGGGGCCGATAGCGTACCGGTCTTCGGCATACCGATGCCGGACGCACTCGAGTACGTCATCCGCTTCCAGCAGGCGGGTGCCTTCGGCGTGTCCGTGGATCATCCGCAGATCGGCTCTTACATCCCGCTGGCGAACCTCGGGATCGTCAAGAAGTGGGCGCTGGAAAGCACGGCGAGCGAGTAGACCGAGCATGACGGAGCGGGCGCGAGCGGTCCGCACCCAGCCGTGACCAGCATCACTGAACACCGGCGGCTCTGACTGGTGAAACCTTGCCTCAATACGCGGGCGTTGCCAGGATGCAGACGACGAGCATGGCGAGCCATCCGAGAGCTCCGATGATCGCGTGCAGCGCGGGGACGGGGCGAGTGAACCCGAGCACGTCCTTCGCTACCGCGATGTAGCTGCCAGCCTTGGCGATCCGGTGTCGTGCACGGTAGCTCGCGAACATGAGCAGGTCGCCGAAGACCTGACCGGCCGTGATGACCGCGAACGCAGTCCACGCGACCCACGGCCGCATCGTGACGAGGAAGACGATCCAGAGCATGATGCTCGCGACCTGCAAGGCGATGTGGGTCGTGACCTTCGTCGTCGGGAAGTCTTCGGCGCGGTGACGCCGCCAGGCCAGAAGCGATGCCACACCGAGGATGGCCGTGACTGCCAGGAAGCCGAGCACGAGTCCCGCGAGGAAGGCGGTGGGCGTCATGGCCTCATGTTACTACGCCCATAGTGTTTAGGCACTACGTTCATAGTAGATTCGTTCCATGGCCAATATCCGAGACCGCGCGATCACCGCCGCAATCGAGCTGCTGGCCAGCGGCGGCATCCGCGCACTGACGCATCTGCGAGTGGACGAACGCGCCGGGATCCCGCGCGGATCCACCTCGAACGTGTTCCGCACGCGTGAAGCGCTCCTGCTCGGTGTTTGCGAGCACATGGTCGCGAGCGAACTCCCCGAGATCGACACCGGCTTCACAGCGAACACGCCCGAGGAGTTCGCGGAGTCGCTGACGACGCTCTTCCGCTATCTGGTCGGCCCGTCACGCACTGTGACGGCCGCTCGCCTCGCCCTGATCGTCGAAGGTGGCCACGACGCGGCGGTCCGATCCGCGCTCACTGCGGGGCGAATCGGCATTGAGAGGTCGATCCTGCCCGCCCTCGTGGCACTCGGAGCGCCCGATCCACTGCTCGGCGTGCAGCTGATCGCGACCTGTTTCGAGGGCTTGTTTCTGCATGCGATCGGGCGGCACGCGCACATCGACGCTGAGGCGATCGTCGCGGCCACGGTGCGCACTGTCTTCGCCCCCGTCGAGACCGCACGCTGAAGCCTGTCCGATAATCTCATCGCTCTTGTCGAGGGTTCGAGCAAGAGCATCGTGGTGGACCTCCGTAGAGAGTTTGAGAACCCCTGCCCACACCTGAAGACTCTGTCTTTGCGCAGGTCACGGGGCTTCTACAACCACGACCAGCGCTCCTCTGAGCCTACTGTGTCCGACTCCAGGGGGCGAGTGGTGCGATCACTTGGGATGGCTCAAACCCTCCTTCGCCCGGAGCAGGTCGACGATCTGGTGGCGCAGTACCGCGAGGGCGCAACGCTCGTGGAACTGGCATCCGTGTTCGGCGTGAACCGCCGCACAGTCGCCACCCACCTCACCCGGCGGGAGGTGACGATCCGCCGTGGACGGTTCGATCCCTCCCGCATCCACGAAGCAGCCGACCTCTACCTCAGCGGGTTGACGCTGGTAGAGGTCGGCGTGAAGGTTGGGGCGGGGCCTCAGGCTGTCCGGCGAGCGCTCGCTTCGCACGGCATCGTGATCCGGCCTGGCGGGCGCTGTGGTTCTCGCATCACGGCATCCACTGCCGTGGGCGGTTGAGCCTAGACACGAAGGGCTGGCTCACGCAGGCTCGCCTCGACGCGCGAGTCGTGGCGCCGGTGACGACGGACCGCAGCCTCGCGCAGGCGCGCACGGAGACGCTCAGGGGTCCCATGATGATGAACTTGAGCGCGTTCCAGCATGCCCACAGCACGATGAGGTGGAGCCAGCCGGGGCCGCCGTCGGCTGCCGAGCCAGAGCAGATGCTGGCGATCAGGATGTACGGAAGCGCGACCAGCATCGCGGGTATCCCCCACTTGAGTCCGCGGCGGGTGCGGATGCCAGCGAGCAGGCGGTTGCTCGGCATGTAGCGGTGCAGGTAGTCGCGGGTGCGAACGCTGAGCGTCCAGATAAGGCGGAACATGGCGGGCCTCTCGTCACACGTGTTACTCCGTCGAGGAGGCAGAACGTGTGTGAGTGCCCGAAGGCCGTCCCGGAGGACCCGCAATATGAGGAGAACCTGCCTCACCATCCACTGTACGCCGGGGTCGGCGTTCACGGAACCCTTCGCTCCCGAGTTGCCGCGCGCACCTCTCTGTAGGAGTGAGAGGGCCCGACGATGACGAACCTGAGCGACGTAGTCCAGGACGAGCGCACAGCACGGATGGTGCTGTCGATGATCGTCGAACCAGACGACGCGGTAACAGGCCGACTCCTGGGCGAGCTGGGAGCGCTTGAGTTGCTCCGACTCGCCGAACGTGACGACGTGGTGCCGGGCCTCAGTAACGTTGACGCCCAGGTGTGGCGTTCCCAGTTCGAGCGCTCAGACGCTCGGACACTTGAGCAGAACGTCGTCGAAGCCGAGCGCGCTGGTATCGGCGCGCTAGTCCCCGGCGACAAGGAGTGGCCTTCCGCGCTCGACGATCTTGGCGACCGACGGCCATACGTCCTGTGGGCTCGTGGCACGACATCGTTCCTCGCGCGACCGCTCAGCGATTTCGTCACGATCACCGGCGCGAGGGCCTCGACCTCCTACGGCGACCATGTGGCCGGGCAGCTTGCCTCCGACCTCGCCAACGCTGAGCGGCTTGTCGTGGCCGGCGGTGCGTACGGCATCGAAGGAGCGGCCCATCGAGCGGCCCTTGCATCCGGCGGCGACACGATCGCGGTCATGGCGAACGGCGCAGACCGCATGTACCCGATGGGTCACCGTGAACTGCTTGAGCGGGTGGCCGACCTGGGCCTCATGGTCAGTGAGATGCCACCCGGCGCAGTCCCGACGCGCCATCGCTTCATTGCTCGGGCGCGCCTAATGGCTGCGCTCTCCACAGCGACCGTCGTGGTCGAGGCTGGCGTTCGCTCTGGATCAATGACCGTCGCCCGGCGTGCGCACGAGCTTGGCCGCACTGTCGGAGCTGTTCCCGGCCCGGTGACCAGCGCAGCGAGCGCCGGGCCGCACCAACTCCTGCGAGATGGCGCGTCACTGGTGACGGATGCCGCGGACCTGCTCTCTCCACGCGGACGTGACGGCGCAAGCGCGATCCGGGCATCTGCGGCTTCCCGCGATTCAGGGCGGCCGTCAACAGCCACGAAGTCGATGAGCACCCGCGCCCTGTAGCTGCCTGCGAGCCGCTTCTACGATCTGCCGCTCAGGTGGCGATGTATGCCGAGCGCGCTGCTTTCGCCTTCTCCCAGTCCTCCTGCACTTCGCTCACAGTCGGCTTGGTGCTCATGTACTCGGCGGCGTGAGAGTGTCCGGTCATCCGTTCGCAAGCACGATCGAAGAGAGGTTCAATGACTGCGATGGCAGCATCGAGCCGAGAACTGTCGATCTTCGACAGGTGAAGCGCCCTGGGTCTGATGGAGACTCCTGACCTTGGAAACGAGGATGGAGTTATGCCCAAAGAACTGGCGAATGGGAAGCCGACAACGCGTCGCTACTCGAGCGAGGAGAAGGCCGCCGCAGTGCGGATGGTGAGAACGCTGCGCGCTGAGCTCGGCGTCACGCAAGGGACCGTGCAGCGCGTCGCGACGCAACTCGGCTACGGGGTCGAGTCCGTGCGGACGTGGGTGAGGCAGGCCGACGTCGATGACGGTGTCGCCCCCGGCGTGAGCAGCGCCGAGGCGCAGCGGGTGCGAGAGCTCGAGCAAGAGAATCGGGAGCTTCGCCGGGCCAACGAGGTGCTCAAGCGAGCCGCGTCTTTCTTCGGGGCGGAGCTCGACCGCCACTACCGGAAGTAGTCGCGTTCATCGACGCGAACAAAGACGACGTCGTGGACTGCCGTCGCCTCGGAGTCGAGCTCATCTGCAGACTGTTGCAGGTGGCTCCGAGCAGCTACTACGCCGCCAAGATCCGCGCCCCCTCGGCTCGTGCCCTGCGGGACGAGGAGTTGGTGCCGCAGCTGGTCGAGATCTGGGAAGCCAACTATCGCGTTTACGGGGTCCGCAAACTCTGGAAAGCCGCCCGACGTGCGGGGATCACGATCGGCCGGGACCAGACCGCCAGGTTGATGCGGATCGCGGGGATCGAAGGCGCGAGGCGGTCGAAGCGGATCAAGACGACCAGGCCGGATCCTTCGTCGGCGCGGCACCCGGACCTCGTGAAACGGGAGTTCACCGCGACCGCGCCGAATCGGCTCTGGGTCACGGATCTGACATTCGTGCCGACCTGGGCCGGCGTCGCGTATGTGTGCTTCATCGTCGACGCGTTCTCCCGCATGATCGTGGGGTGGCGGGTCGCGCCGCACATGCGCACCGAGATGGTCCTCGACGCGATCGAGATGGCCCGCTGGTCCCGCGGCGCCCATCACGAGGATCTGCGGTGTCACAGCGACGCGGGCTCTCAATTCACGTCGATTCGCTACGGTGAACGCCTCGCAGAGATCGGCGCCACGCCCTCGATCGGAACCGTCGGCGACAGCTACGACTGTGAGAGTGTCGAGTACCTCCTGGCGGCCTGACTCTTGCTGACGACTGACCTCGAAGTCTGGGTGTCCTTGCTGTTGATCTGTCGTCCGTCAGGAGGCGCATCACCTTCGTGGTGCTGGCCGGGCGGGCGTGACCTCATAGGAGCCTGATCGCAACAGTCCCATCACAGTCCCGTCCACCCGACCGGCCAGTGTCACTCACCCTGTCCTGATCTGGTTGGAGCGAGCACTATGAGCATGCAGCATGTCCCCCTCACCGTCGAGTCGTTGTCGGCGTCGACACTCACAAACACGTCCACGTCGCCGTCGCGATCGATGAGCTCGGCGCGGTCCTGGATCGCCGGTCTTTCGCGGCGGATTCCGGTGGATACGGTCAGCTGATCGACTGGGGCGAGTCGTTCGGTGGGAAGCTCACGTTCGGTATCGAAGGCACCGGTTCCTATGGCGCAGGCCTGGCCGGCGCAGTGCGCCGTCGTGGAATCGGGACGCTGGAGGTGATGAGAACGGACCGTCGCGACCGGCGGTTGCGAGGCAAGTCCGACACGATCGATGCCGAGAATGCAGCCAGGGCAGTTCTCGCGGGCCTGGCCACGGCCATCCCGAAGTCAGCTGACGGAACCGTGGAGATGATCCGTCAGATCAAGGTCGCCAAGGACATCGCCGTCAAGGCGCGAACATCCGCGATGATCAGCCTCAAGCAGGTCATCGTGAATGCCCCTGATGATCTGCGTCAGGAGCTGCAGCCGCTATCGAAGATGGCGCTCATTCACCGTTGCGCGGCGCTTCGTCCGGGCCAGGTGACCACGATCATCGCGTCGACCAAGCACACGTTGCGGTCGATCGCTCGTCGGTGGGAAGTACTGGATGCCGAGATCTCCGGGCATGAGAAGCTCCTGGCAGAGCTGACCGCGCAGATCGCTCCCGACCTCGCGAAAGCCTTTGCGGTCGGTCCTGACACCGCGGCCGAGATGCTGATCGTCGCCGGCGACAATCCGGAACGGATCCGTTCGGAGGCCGCGTTCGCCAGGCTCTGCGGTGTCGCCCCGATCCCCGCATCGTCGGGGATGACCACCCGACACCGGCTCAATCGGGGCGGTCACCGGCAAGCGAACGCCGCGCTCTACCGTGTCGTCATCGTTCGCATGCAGCACCACGAACCCACCAAGGCTTACGTCGCCCGCCGGATCACCGAAGGAAAGACGAAGTCTGAGATCATCCGGTGTCTGAAACGACTCCTCGCCCGCGAAATCTGGGCCGCGATGCGCCCCATCCGCGAATCCCGACCACCTCTCCAAATCGCGGCTTGACAGATATAGGAGCATCAACGCCCTGGCCGAGACGGTGAACGGCTACTACAAGGCCGAACTCGTCCGAGGCCCCGCACGCCCCGAGCCGTGGAAGACCATCGAAGATCTCGAGCTCGCGACCCTCGGCTGGGTGCACTGGCACAACACGCAGCGCCTCCACGGCTACCTCGGCGACGTCCCACCCGCCGAGTTCGAGAACGCGTTCTATGCTGTCAACGGCGACCGCAACCTGCTGGTCGGAATCAAATAGCGCGAGTCTCCATCAGACCCAGGGCGCTTCACGCAAACGGATCAGCCGCGTCTTGAACGCCGTTCGCCCCGTCCTGCTCCTGCACGGACACATGCACACTCCCGATCACGGAAGCCTCGACGACGGCCGGCGCGTTGTCAGCATGGGCCGCGACGGTCAGCACGGGAACCTGGCGTTCCTGGACACGCACACCCTCAAACTCGAAACCCCAAGCCTGCGCGCGATCCGTACCGCCATCGCGAGGGCGTCCGAAGCCGAAGCCAGCCGATCCCATCGGGAGGCTGTCGCGCGCCTGGCAGGGCTGCTCCGACGAGTACTCACCCACGTACTTGGAGGAGCTGCGCAAAGGGTGGGAGGAGTAGAGACCCGGAGCAACCTCGACACTATGGTCGACCGCACTTCGGCTAACGCAGTCCGGAGTCTCGACGACATGGCTCGAGCGATGCTTCACACCAAGAGAACCGAGAAGCCGCCAAAAGCGCCGTCTTGCTCATCCCATAGTGGATCATCTCCGCAGGATTCACCACGGCCGAGTCGCTAGCGATCGAAACGACCCGTCGGTACCCGCGGCGCATCATCCCTGGGAGGTACTCGCGCATCAATCGAACGCTTGCGAGAACGTTGACTTCGAAGAATCGGCGCCACTCCTCGTCTGTGATCTCGAAGGGGTCTCGGCTACCGCGGCAGGAGGCGACGTCGTTGCCACCTGGCTCCTCGCCGGCCTCTTCATCGGGTTCGCCGAGGAAGTGCTCACGCGCGGCTTCGTAGTGAACCTGCTCCGCAAGGCCGGCTCCGGAGAGCTGGTGGTGGCGGTGGTCTCATCGGCGCTCTTCGCGCTTCTCCATTCGGGCAACCTGCTGACGGGGCAGTCGCTGCTCGCCACCGGCGTCCAGCTGGTCTACACCTTCGCGTTCGGGGTCTGCATGTACCTCGCGATGCGTGTGACCGGGACGATCATCGCCCCGATCCTGCTGCACGCGAGCACCGACCCCAGCATCTTCCTCCAGGTCCAGTACCCCGCCGACGCGAGCCTCGGAACGTTCGCGAACCTCGGCAACTGGGCGGTGATCCTGGTCGGCCTCATCGCGCTGTTCTTCATCCGAGGCCGCGTGGACCCCTCGCCGAAGCTCGCTGTGTGATCACGGCTTGCCGCGAAGCGGCGCTCGCGGCGAAGCGGCGCTCGTGGCCGCGCCACAGACAGTAGCGAGACGGGGTTAGCAACCCGCTGCCTCGTCTGGGTGAATAGGCGTCTGGTCGTCGTTCCACTCGCCGCGCAACTCGAGGATCACGGCATCCTCGTGGCTCCGAGCAGTGAGGTGAGCAGCCAAGCCTCCTCCATCGATGGGTTCGAGAGGCGCGACCGAGCCATCCAGGACGGGTAGCGACCTTCCCCGTTCTCAACTCATAAGCCCAACGTGATGCAGTTGGCCCGCTGCGCAGGGCGCACGCCCGGCGGCCTCTGCATGGACGGCTGACTGAATAGGGTAGTCTTGATCAATTCGAGAAGGAACTCCGATGCCCCGCTTCGACCTATCCTTGCCCGAGCTTCAGAACTACGCGCCGCAAGTACGTGAGCCGCGCGACTTCGACGACTTCTGGTCCTCGACGCTGTCGGAATCTCGGGCCGTAGCGCATGCGCCTCGACTCGTCGAGGTCGATACGCCGTTCACGACTCTTGACGTCTTCGATGTCACGTTCTCCGGGTACGGCGGAGACGATGTCAAGGGCTGGCTGACGGTACCTCGCGCGACAGAGGGCCCTCTCGCCGCCGTCGTCGAGTTCAACGGCTACAACGGCGGGCGCGGCATCCCGGTCGAGCGGATCGGCTGGGCATCTGCCGGTTACGCCCACTTCCTCATGGACACCCGGGGCCAGGGATCGACGTGGGGCTCCGGCGGCGATACCCCGGATCCCCATCCGACAGGCCCGGCAGCACCGGGGTTCATGACCCGTGGGATCGAAGACCCCTCGACGTACTACTACCGGCGCGTCTACACAGACGCCGCCTTGGCAGTCGATGCGGTGCGGGCGATGCCTCAGGTGGACGCCCGCAGGGTAGGGGTAGTCGGTGGCAGCCAGGGTGGGGGCATCGCGATCGCCGCCGCGGGTCTGTCGACCAACGTGATTGCTGCGATGCCCGATGTGCCCTTCCTCTGTCACTTCGAGCGCGCGGTCGGTATGACGGATACAGACCCTTACCAGGAGGTCGCACGCTACCTCTCGGTGTACCGGGGCGCGGAGGATCGGGTCTTCGACGTGCTCTCCTACTTCGACGGCGTGAACCACGCGGCGAGGGCAACGGCGCCGGCGCTGTTCTCCGTGGGGCTACTCGACCCGATCTGCCCCCCGTCGACGGTGTTCGCAGCCTTCAACCGGTACGGGGGAACGGACAAGGCCATCGAGGTCTACCACTTCAATCAGCACGAAGGCGGTCAGTCCTTCCAGTGGACGGCCCAGACGCGGTTCATCGGCGAGCGCGCGCGCACCTAAGCGGTTTCGAGATCGGCGGGCGGGCGCTCGCCACTTCCCCGCTCGACGATCCACGTGGGTAGCGTCTCCTGACGGATGAACCCGCCCGGATCGGCCATGCGCGCGAGCGCCAGCTGTGCCGCACGTCGGCCCAGTTCTTCTGGCTGGTACGAGATCACCGTGACGCCCAACACGTCCGCGGTGTCGAAGTCGTCGAACCCCACCAGAGCTGTTCGGTCTGCCCGAGCAGTGCCGGCCAGAGCTCGCAGAACCCCAACCGTCATCCGGTTGTTTCCCGCGATGATCGCTGTCGGGGGTTCGCGTCGGGCCATGAGCTCGTGGATGAGTTCAGCCGCCGGGAGGTCCAAATCGTCGCGGCGCACCTCCCAGGGCTCGGTGTTGGCGATCCCCGCCGCGTGCATGGCTTCGCGGTAGCCGCCGAGGCGCTCGTCCTGGGTGTACACCGAGGCCGGGTTGCACGCGTATGCGATCCTCGTGTGGCCGCGGGCCAACAGTCGCGACGTCGCTTCCCTCACTATCGATCGGTTGTCGAGGACGACTGCGTCTGCCGCGAGGTTTCGAGCGGGGCGGTCGATGGTGATGACCGGGGTGCCCAGCTGTCGCTCCCCTTCCAGATACGACTGATCATCGCCGACAGGGATCAGAAGCAGTGCGCCGATCCGTTGCGCGAGGAGGGTGTCCGCGACCCGTTCCTCGCCCTCGGCGGTGTCATCCGTAGTGGCGACGACCAGGCTGTAGCCGTGGGCCGCCAGTTCCTTCTCGATTCCGGAGGCGACCTTGTAGTAGAACGGGTTGCTCAGCTCTCCCATGATGAAGCCGACGACGTTCGTGCCGCCACCGCGGCGCAGACCTCTGGCGAGAGTGTTTGGTCGGAATCGGAGCCGCTTCGCTGCTGCGAGCACCCGCTCGACGGTTTCCGCCGCGACCAGCTCCCGCTGAGCAAACACCCTCGAAACCGTCTTCGCGCTCACGCCAGCCAGTCGGGCGACATCCTCGACGGTCGCTCTCGATTGGATAGCCATAGTGCTCCATTCTGCCGATGACCGACGATAGACATTTCGCAGACATCTCGCAACCCCTAAGCAGCACAGGTGGTCGAATAATCCCAGGTAGATCGTTTTTTTGTTCAATCAATGTCGGTTCGGACAGCGAAAGACATCGTTGACATTTGTGCTTGCGATTCCTTCACGCACGGCTTAGCGTGAGCCGTGCAATCCCATCCCGCGACGCGGCGGCGACCGTTCAAGGGCGAACACACACAGAGAGAAGGACCCGATGTCAAAGAAGGCACTCACCGGGATCGCGATGCTCGCGCTTACCGGCGTTGCGCTCGCCGGCTGCGCCGGCGGAACGAGCCCCACACCCAGCGGCGACTCCGAGGCCGTGTCCGGCGAAGTCACCTTCGTCACGTGGCGCACCGACCTCGTCCAGGACGGGACATTCGATGAATACGCGAAAGAGTTCACCGCCAAGTACCCCGACGCCAGCGTGAAGTTTGAGGGCATCACCGACTACGAGGGTGAGCTCACCACGCGTCTGAGCACCAAGAACTACGGCGACGTGCTCGGTATCCCGAACAGTGTCCTGCCCGATCAGTTCGCGGATTACTTCGAGCCGTTGGGCAAGACCTCGGACTTCGAGGCCGACTACCGCTTCCTGGCGCCGAAGAGCTTCGACGGCACCCAGTACGGCCTCGCGCTCGGCGGCAACGCAAACGGGATCGTCTACAACACCAAGGTCTTCGAAGAGGCGGGCGTCACCACGCTCCCCGGACCGAGTCCGAATGGCTCACGGCGCTCACCGCGATCAAGGACAAGACGGACGCCATTCCGATGTACACCAACTACAAGGACGGCTGGCCGCTCAGTCAGTGGTCCGGCAATCTCGGTGCTGTAACCGGCGATGCCGACGCGGTGAACACGATGGCGGAGAACGCCGCGCCGTGGACTGAAGGCAACGACATCTACGCCATCGACTCGCTGATCTACGAAACCGTCGCCGCCGGCCTGACGGAAACCGACCCGCTGACCACGAACTGGGAGCAGTCGAAGGTCGACTTCGCCACCGGCAAGATCGCCACCATGGCCCTCGGATCCTGGGCCATCTCCCAGCTCCAGGCGGCCGCCGACGACAACGGAGTCGACCCGTCCACGGTCGGCTACATGACCTTCCCCGCCACGGGCGCGGACGGCACGCAATACGCCGTCGTGGGAGGCGACTACAACCTCGGCATCAACGTGAACTCGAACGTCAAGGCGGCCGCACGGGCGTGGATCGACTTTCTGATCGAGGACTCGGGCTTCACCGACACGCAGGGGATGGTTTCGGCGCTGCTGAGCAAGGACCTTCCCGACAACCTCTCCGGTCTGAGCGACAACGGTGTGGAGCTGATCGAGCTCAACGCCGCACCCGCTGGCAAGGAAGCGCTGTTCAACACGATCGCCGAGAAGTCGCAGATCGACATCTGGGCGAACATCTACCGCCAGAAGCTCATCGACATCGCTCGCGGCGCGGCCGACGGCGACAAGCAGTCGTACTTCGACGAGCTCAACAAGCGCTGGGCCGACACGATCACCCAGGTCGGCTGATCGGATCGCATGCCTTCTGGGCCGGGGCACCCGCCCCGGCCCAGAATCAGCCAAGGAGTATGAAATGACCACCCCCTGACCGACGCGCCGCTGGCTCAGGCCTCCCCTGCGGTCCCTTCGACGTCGGGCCGGCGCCGCCCTCGTCGCGTCCTCGGCGCCGGGTCCGGCGCTCCCGCAAGCCGCGGCCTTCTTCGCAGGTCGACCCCGTACCTCTTCCTCCTCGCCGCAGTCGGCCTCCTGCTCCTGCTCACCTACCTGCCCGCCGCCAACATGATCTGGTACAGCTTCCATGAGTGGCGCGGCATCGGCCCGGTCGATGACTTCGTGGGCGCCGACAACTACGTGCAGGTGTTCACCAACCCGCAGATCTTCGGCGTCTTCTTCGTCAGCATCTACTACTTCGCCGGAGCATTCGTGCAGATGGCGATCGCCCTCTACTTCGCGGCGCTGCTCTCCACGCGCACGTGGTTCTCGAACTTCTTCCGCGGCGTGCTGTTCTTCCCCTACCTCATCAACGGGGTGGCGATCGGGTTCGTCTTCCTCTACCTGTTCCAGCCAGGAGGAACACTCGACACGGTCCTGGGCTGGTTCGGAGTGGCTGAGACCCCGCTGTGGCTGGGCGACCCCGACATCGCCAACTACTCCTTGGCCGCGACGAGCGTATGGCGTTACACCGGGCTCAACTTCGTGCTCTTCCTCGGAGCGATCCAGTCGATCCCGAGCGAACTCTACGAGGCGGCAGAGATCGACGGCGCCAGCAAGTGGCAGCAGTTCTGGGCGCTCACCTTCCCCGGGATCCGCCGCATCATCGGGCTCAGCTTCATCCTCGCGATCTCGGGCAGCCTATCCGTCTTCGAGATCCCGTTCATCATGACCGGCGGCGCCAACGGCACCTCCACCTTCGTGATTCAGACGCTGCAGACCGCCTTCACATTCCGGCAGGTGGGACTCGCATCCGCCATGGCGGTGGTGCTGCTGGTGATCGTGCTCGTTGTCACCTGGGTCCAGCGCAAAGTCTTCCCCGACGAGAAGGTCGACCTGACATGACCACCACTGCACATCGCGGCACTCCGGGGCGCGCCAAGACCGATGCTCGCATCCGCCTCGGCCGCGCTGCCGCCGGCACCACGAAGTACGGCTCCCTCCTTCTCGGCGTGGTCGTCGCCGTCATCCCGCTGAGCGTGCTCTTCATCGCCAGCTTCAAGTCCTCGGTGGAGTTCGGCCAGTCCGGCCCCTTCGATCTGCCGGCGAGCTGGTTCAACTTCGACAACTACATCGAGGCGTTCGAGAAGGGCGGGATGGTCGAAGGGTTCATCAACACGTCCATCATCCTCGTCATCTCGTTGGCGGGGACGATCCTCATCGGAACGATGGCGGCCTATGCGATCGACCGCTTCCAGTTCCGTGGTCGCACCCTCGTCGTCGGCCTGTTCCTGGTGGCCACCCTCGTCCCGGGAGTGACCAGTCAGGTCGCGACGTTCCAGATCATCAACGGATTGGGCCTCTATAACTCGATGGCGGCGCTGATCCTGCTGTTCCTCGGCACCGACATCATCTCGATCTACATCTTCATCCAGTTCATGCAGTCGATCCCGACGTCACTCGACGAGGCGGCGATGATCGATGGGGCGAACCGCTGGACCATCTACTGGCGGATCATCCTGCCGCTGCTGCGGCCTGCCATCGCCACCGTCGTGATCATCAAGGGCATCGCGATCTACAACGAGTTCTACCTCCCGTTCCTCTACTGGCCGTCGGAGGGCACGATCTCCACCTCGCTGTTCCGATTCAAGGGACCGTTCGGGGCTCACTGGGAGATCATCGCCGCCGGCACCATCCTCGTCATCATCCCCACCCTCGTCGCGTTCGTTCTCCTGCAGCGGTTCATCTACCGCGGAATGACCTCTGGAGCAGTCAAGTGATCTCCCTCGCCCTCCACGACGGCTGGACTTTCCACGCCGCCGCAGGCCCCGTCCCCCGCACCTCGCCGGCATCCAGGTCGAGGCGACGGTGCCGGGCACCGTGCACGTCGATCTGCTCGCACAGGGACTGATCCCCGACCCCTACCGCGGCGAGAACGAAGCTCTCGTCGCCTGGATCGGCCGGGTCGACTGGACGTACCGCACCCGCTTCGCCTGGTCGCCCGACGGCGAGCAGCGCCACGACCTCGTCTTCGAGGGGATCGACACCGTCGCGGAGATCGTGCTCAACGGAACGGTGCTGGGTACCGTTGCGAACCAGCATCGGTCGTACCGATTCGACGTCGGTCAGGCCCTCCGCGATGGCGATAACAGCCTGGAGGTCCGCTTTCGCGCGCCCGTGCCGTATGCCAATGCGCAGAGCCTCGCGCTCGGGGCACGCCCCCGACCGTACCCGCTGCCGTACGAGGCCATCCGCAAGTCGGCGTGCAACTTCGGCTGGGACTGGGGCGTAGCGACCTTCACCTCGGGATTGTGGAAAGGCGTGAGGCTCGAGTCCTGGTCGACAGCTCGGCTCCACGAGGTGCGGGTCACGGCGACCCCCGATGCACACGGTCCCGGCGGTGCGGTGCACGTCGAGGGACTCATCGAACGCGCCCCCGGATGCGACACCTCCGAACTGCTCGTCCGACTCTCCATGGGCGAGCCTGAGGTGGACGCCGACGATGCGTCCATGGCTGTCGCCGCAGTCGATGGCGACCGTCTCGGCGTCCACCTCGATCTCGGACGGGTCGAGCGGTGGTGGCCGGTCGGCTATGGCGCGCAGCCCCGCTACGACCTGGTCGTGGCGCTGGACGACGCTGCCGGCAACCTGGACCGCACGACACGCCGCGTCGGCTTCCGCGACGTGTACTGGGACGTCGAGCCGGACGACGCGGGCACGCCGTTCACTCTGGTCGTTAATGGTCAGCCCGTCTATGTGAAGGGTGTCAACTGGATACCCGACGACGCGCTCCCCGTGCGAGTCGACCGCGCCCGACTGGAGCGCAGACTCCACCAAGCGCTCGACGCCAACCTCAATCTGATCCGAGTGTGGGGTGGCGGCCTCTACGAGTCCGACGACTTCTACGACCTCTGCGACGAGCTCGGGCTCCTGGTGTGGCAGGACTTCCTGTTCGCGTGCGCGGCATATCCGGAAGAGGAGCCGCTGCGGTCGGAGGTGGAGGCAGAGGCGCGCGAGAACGTGACCCGACTTGCGTCACACCCGTCGCTCGTGCTGCTCACCGGCAACAACGAGAACCTGTGGGGCTTCGAGGACTGGGTATGGAAGGAGCGCCTCGACGGCAAGACGTGGGGCGCGTTCTACTACTACGACCTCCTCCCCCGTGTGGTCGCAGAGCTCGCCCCGCACGTCCCGTACTCGCCGGGAAGCCCGTTCTCCCCCGGCGGAGGCTGGGAAGGTCCGTTCACGACCGGCGCCGACGGCGGGCACCAGACGGGCCACCACCCCAATGCCGAAGAGCACGGGACGATGCACCTGTGGGAGCAGTGGAACCGACAGGACTACCTGACCTATCGCGATCACCGACCCCGCTTCGTCGCAGAGTTCGGCTGGCAGGCGCCCCCAACATGGACCACGCTCACCCGCTGGCTCGACGATGACCCGCTCACCCCGGAGTCGCCCGGGATGATCGTCCATCAGAAGGCGATGGAGGGCAATGTGAAGCTCACCACCGGCCTCGTCTCGCACTTCCGTGTACCGGAGGACATGGAGACCTGGCACTGGGCGATGCAGCTGAACCAGGCCCACGCCGTGCGCTTCGCGCTCGAATGGTTCCGCGCGCTCGCACCGCGCAACAGCGGTGCGGTGGTGTGGCAGCTCAACGACTGCTGGCCGGTCACCTCGTGGGCCGCGATCGACGGCGACGAGCGCGTCAAGCCGCTCTTCCACGCTCTGGCCGCGGCTTTCGCCCCCGCGTGGTGACTGTGCAGCCACTCGGCCCCGTGGGCGAGCCGACTGCCGCGATCGGGAACGACACCGACGATGAGTGGGTGGGCGTGCTTCGGGCGCGTCGCGTGCGGTTCGACGGCACCGAACTGCAGCGCAGCGAGATCCCGTTCACGGTCCCGGCGCGCAGCACGACGCGGATCGTCCTGCCGTCCACGCTCGTCGATGTCGGCGACGCCGGGTCGGAGGTGCTCGTAGCGGATGCCGATGACGCCCGCGCGACGTGGTACTTCGCCGAGCCGCGGGACAGCGCGCTGCCCGCGCAGGATCTCGAGGTGGTATCGCAGCCGGCACCGGGAGGGACCGAGGTGACCGTCACTGCGCGGGCCTTCGCACGCGACGTGACGCTCCTCGTCGACAAGGTGTCACCCGACGCCCAGGCCGACAGTGCGCTGCACACCCTCCTCCCCGGCGAGAGCGTGGTGATCCGCGTGCGCCACGACGGTGCATCGCTCGGTGCCGACGACCTCCGCGACCCCCGCGTGCTGCGCACTGCGAACCAGCTGGTGTCGGCATGAGCGCCCTCGACGAGCCGATCTGCGGCATGACGTGGGGCTGGGTCGGCGTGCGAGGCACGTGGGCGACACCGGCCGCCGCGGCGTCCCTGCGCGCCATGGCCGACCACGCCGTCACCTGGACCGCGATCGCTTTTGCCGCTGAGCAGGAACGCACCTTCTCCACGACGATCGACCGCGACCTGCAGCCCACCGTGACCGACGACGAGATCGTGTGGGCGATCCGTGAGGCCCACGCGCTCGGCATGAAGGTGTGTCTGAAACCGGTCGTGAACGTCCACGACGGCACGTGGCGCGCGCACATCGGCTTCTTCGACTGGGACGTGCCGCGGGAGCCCAGCTGGAGCGACTGGTTCGCCTCGTACTCCGCGTTCATTCTCGACGCCGCGCGCGTGGCGGAGGCCGAGGGTTGCGCGATGTTGTGCGTCGGGTGCGAGATGGTGCGCGCAGACGGACAGGAGGCGCACTGGCGCCGTCTGATCTCCGCCGTGCGCGAGGTGTACTCGGGTCTCATCACATACAACTGCGACAAGTATCAGGAAGACCACGTGTCGTGGTGGGATGCCGTCGATGTGATCTCGTCGAGCGGCTACTACCCGATCGACGAGTGGGAGACGCAGCTCGACCGCATCGAGCCGGTGATCGCCGCCGCGGGCAAGCCCTTCTTCTTCATGGAGGCCGGATGCCCGTCGCGGACCGGCTCGGCGCAGCTGCCCAACGACTGGGCCCTGCCGGGGAGCCCTTCCGGTCAGGAGCAGCTCGACTACTACCGCGTCATGTTCGATGCCGTCGCCGCGCGGCCGTGGGTGGGCGGCCTCATGCTCTGGGACTGGCCCGCCGAGCTGTACTCCTCGACGAGGCGCCGGGGAACGATGACTACTGTCCATACGGCAAGCCGGCGGGGCAGTGGCTGCGCGAGCGCTACCGGGCGATGTCGACGGCGGGAAGCCGATGACCGCGGTCCTGGCCGTCGACGCCGGCCAGACCAGCATGAAGGTCCGGGTGAGTGAGGGCGACGCGGTCTTCGAGGAGAACCTGCCGGGCATCCGCACGAGCGAGCCGTTGCTGCCTCAGCTGGCCGATGTCGCGCGCGCGGCTCTCACTCTGTCGGGTATCCGCGCCGAGGTGCTCAGCGCGGGAGTGTCCGGCCTCACCGAGAAAGAAGCGGATGCCGGCGCGCTCGTCCGGCTGCTCGATGACACCTCGTTGCACCGTGTGCTGCTCGCGCACGACTCCACGACGGCATTCCTCGGAGCCCTCGGCGATTCCCGCGGCGCCGTCGTGGCCAGCGGCACGGGCGTGGTGACCCTCGCGGTGGGTCGGCACGATGTCGCGCGCGTCGACGGGTGGGGGCACACGATGGGCGATGCCGGGAGCGGATTCTGGATCGGACGCGAGGTGCTCACTGCGGTGATGCGGGCCTATGACGGTCGTGGACCCGCGACGTCGATGACGACGGCTGTCGAGGACGTCTGGCCCGCGCTTCCCGACGCGTACATCTCGCTGCAGGCGGAACGTGACTGGGTGCGCCGCGTGGCGTCGTTCTCTCGCCTCGCCGGCCAGCACGCCGAGGCCGGTGACGAGGTAGCCGTCTCGATCGTCGAGCGTGCCGCCGCCGAACTGGCACGCAGCGTCGTGACGGGCCTCCGCCGCGTCGGAGCCGAGGGCGACCCCGGGGCGCGCGTGTGCACCGTCGGGGGTGTCTTCCGCTCGTCGCTGCTGAGGTCGACGTTCGCGAGCGAACTCGTCCGCTCCGGCGTGGCCGCCACCTGGGAGCCGTCGCGCGGTGAAGGCGTCGACGGTGCGCAGGCGCTCGCGTCGCTGAGCCCGCGGCATCCGTTCTCGGCACACATCGCGGTCAGTGGCTGACGACGCCATCTCGCGGGGCCAGCCGGGCACCCCGGAGGAGCAGCTGACCGTGAGCGTGCGGCGCGCTCAGCCGCTGCGGTCGCTGTTCCGCCTTCTGCGACCGCATCGCGCCGGCATGCTCGGCGCGGTGCTCGCCTTCGTTGTGAAGGACAGCCCGGTGTGGGTGCTTCCACCGGTGACCGCCGCGATCATCGACATCGTGGTGCTCGGCGGTCCGCTCGAGCGGGTGTGGCTGTGGGGGCGCTCGCGGCGACGCTCATAGCGCTGAACTACCCCTTCCAGATGGTCGTCGTGCGCCTTACGAGCACCGCCACACGCACGCTCGCCTACACCGTGCGCACGGGACTCGCCGCGCGACTGCAGCGCCTCTCGATCGGCTTCCACAATCGTCAGAGCGCGTCGGTCGTGCAGACCAAGATCGTGCGCGACGTCGAGAACATCGAGCTCATGCTCGCGCAGCTGTTCCCGACGATCATCTCCGCGCTCGCGACCCTGGTGGGCGCGATCGTGATAACTGCCCTGAACGTGCCGGCCTTCGTCGCGGTGTTCGCCGTGACGATCCCGATCGCCGCAGCCCTCATCGTCTACATCCGGCGCCGCGCTTCGGCCCGCAACGAGGCATTCCGGCACGAGGTCGAGCGCCTGTCGGCGCAGGTGTCGGAGATGGCCGCCCTGCTGCCGATCACCCGCGGGCACGGTCTCGAAGACGTCGCCATCGCGCGCGTCGCCGAACGTGCCGACTCGGTGCGGCGTGCGGGGCGCGACCTCGACGTGCTCAACGGACGCTTCGGCGCGTTGTCGTGGATCTCCTACCAGGCGCTGGGGCTGATGTGCCTGATCGGATCGGCGTCTCTGGCCATCAGCGGCGTGCTCTCCATCACGCCCGGTCAGGTCGTGCTGCTCAGCACGTACTTCGGCATGCTGACCAACTCGATCGTCATGCTGATGAACGCCGCCCCGATCCTCACGCGCGGCCTCGACGCGCTGAGATCGATCGCGGATGTCGCGGAGGAACTCGACATCGAGGACAACGCGGGCAAACACGTGGTGGAAGCCCTCCGCGGAGACATCGCGCTCGAGGGTGTCATCGTGCGGTATGACGACGGGCCTCGCGCATTGAACGGCATCGATCTCCAGATCGCGGCGGGAGAGACCGTGGCCTTCGTCGGACCCTCCGGTTCGGGGAAGTCGACCATCCTCAACACCATCCTGGGCTTCGTCCGCCCGGAGAACGGACGTGTGCTGATCGACGGAGTCGACATCGCCAAGGTGGATCTTCGCTCGATGCGACGCTTCATCTCGATCGTGCCGCAGGAAACCGTGCTCCTGGCGGGCACGATCCGCGATAACGTCGCCTACGGAGCCGTCGGGATAACGGATGTCGACGTGATTGCGGCCCTTAGCGAAGCACACGCTCTCGACCTCCTCAAGCCTCACGAGGCCGGCCTCGACGCGCTGGTCGGCGAACGAGGGTCCGGGCTGTCGGGGGCCAGCGACAACGCCTTGCCATTGCGCGCGCACTTCTCCGCGATCCGCGGATACTGATCCTCGACGAGGCGACCAGCGCCCTCGACGCCGAATCGGAGGCGCGCGTCACCGACGCACTCGACCGCGCTCGGCGGGGACGGACCACGCTGGTGGTCGCGCATCGCATGTCCACGGTGCGTCGAGCTGATCGTATCGTGGTCATCGCCGACGGCCGTGTCGAGGAATCGGGGCCACACGACGAGCTCGTCGCCCGCGGCGGACTTTACTCCCGCTTGCACTTTGCTTGACAGGTGGAGCCTGCCCGCTGCGGCTGAGCATCACCGTGAGGAGAGGCTGCTCTGCCCGCATCACGAAGCCACCGCGTGGGATCGGCGAGCGAAGCCGCGCCGCTCCCAGCAAGTACGCTGAGCGAGACGGCGGCGTTGAAGACTGATGTGTCCGCTACGCAGTCGATTCGGCCCGCGATGGGGACCGTGGGAACTCCAGCTCGCGTTGCCAGGTTCTCGACGAACGATGGCACCTTCCCCGCCGCTGACTGCCCGTCATACGCCCCCTCGCCGGTGATGACGAGGCCCGCGGTGTCAACGGCCTCTGGCATTCCGATGAGCGCTGCGATCTCTGCGGCGCCAGCTGGCGCCGGCTCGCATTTGGATCGAGGCGAGGGCGCGCAACCCGGCGGGTTGCGTACCCGGTGACACCAGTCTTGCGAGGCCACACGCCACGCTCGTCAAGCGCGCTCGTCCGCCGCCGGTGCTCAGTTTGTGGGCTTATCGGCGCGTCGCGCCGCACTTGCCAAGGGGCTTCGATATCAGTCGGGAGTAGGGCAAACTTCAGCTAACCTCCGGTTGGCGCCGCTTGCCACAATTTGCCATGAGCGATCATTTCAGCCATCCCGTTCACGGCAGGACGAGCAAATCCGCCGGCGAGCCCTTCAACACCGCGCGCGCATAGGAGCCGTGAAAGGAGAGAGTTCGGGTGGACGAATCGAGGATCCCGAGGGCGGCGCGCACGGCGAATGCGGCCCGCTCAGTAGGCGATGGCAGACCCGAGCCAGCAAGTCGTCCCCTCACGGAGCTCGTCAATCGCACCATCCATACCGTCGGCCGACTGTTGGACGAGGTCACCGATGAGTTCCCTCCAGATGACCGACGGCTTGGTAGCAGCGTGGCGTTGGGCGTCAGGCACCGTAGCGGCGAACGAGCTGACCGAATCTTCACCACCATCGGACATTGGAAGTTCAATCACTTCGCACTCGGGCAATGAAGCGCCCTGGGTCTGATGGAGACTCCTGACCTTGGAAACGAGGATGGAGTTATGCCCAAAGAACTGGCGAATGGGAAGCCGACAACGCGTCGCTACTCGAGCGAGGAGAAGGCCGCCGCAGTGCGGATGGTGAGAACGCTGCGCGCTGAGCTCGGCGTCACGCAAGGGACCGTGCAGCGCGTCGCGACGCAACTCGGCTACGGGGTCGAGTCCGTGCGGACGTGGGTGAGGCAGGCCGACGTCGATGACGGTGTCGCCCCCGGCGTGAGCAGCGCCGAGGCGCAGCGGGTGCGAGAGCTCGAGCAAGAGAATCGGGAGCTTCGCCGGGCCAACGAGGTGCTCAAGCGAGCCGCGTCTTTCTTCGGGGCGGAGCTCGACCGCCACTACCGGAAGTAGTCGCGTTCATCGACGCGAACAAAGACGACGTCGTGGACTGCCGTCGCCTCGGAGTCGAGCTCATCTGCAGACTGTTGCAGGTGGCTCCGAGCAGCTACTACGCCGCCAAGATCCGCGCCCCCTCGGCTCGTGCCCTGCGGGACGAGGAGTTGGTGCCGCAGCTGGTCGAGATCTGGGAAGCCAACTATCGCGTTTACGGGGTCCGCAAACTCTGGAAAGCCGCCCGACGTGCGGGGATCACGATCGGCCGGGACCAGACCGCCAGGTTGATGCGGATCGCGGGGATCGAAGGCGCGAGGCGGTCGAAGCGGATCAAGACGACCAGGCCGGATCCTTCGTCGGCGCGGCACCCGGACCTCGTGAAACGGGAGTTCACCGCGACCGCGCCGAATCGGCTCTGGGTCACGGATCTGACATTCGTGCCGACCTGGGCCGGCGTCGCGTATGTGTGCTTCATCGTCGACGCGTTCTCCCGCATGATCGTGGGGTGGCGGGTCGCGCCGCACATGCGCACCGAGATGGTCCTCGACGCGATCGAGATGGCCCGCTGGTCCCGCGGCGCCCATCACGAGGATCTGCGGTGTCACAGCGACGCGGGCTCTCAATTCACGTCGATTCGCTACGGTGAACGCCTCGCAGAGATCGGCGCCACGCCCTCGATCGGAACCGTCGGCGACAGCTACGACTGTGAGAGTGTCGAGTACCTCCTGGCGGCCTGACTCTTGCTGACGACTGACCTCGAAGTCTGGGTGTCCTTGCTGTTGATCTGTCGTCCGTCAGGAGGCGCATCACCTTCGTGGTGCTGGCCGGGCGGGCGTGACCTCATAGGAGCCTGATCGCAACAGTCCCATCACAGTCCCGTCCACCCGACCGGCCAGTGTCACTCACCCTGTCCTGATCTGGTTGGAGCGAGCACTATGAGCATGCAGCATGTCCCCCTCACCGTCGAGTCGTTGTCGGCGTCGACACTCACAAACACGTCCACGTCGCCGTCGCGATCGATGAGCTCGGCGCGGTCCTGGATCGCCGGTCTTTCGCGGCGGATTCCGGTGGATACGGTCAGCTGATCGACTGGGGCGAGTCGTTCGGTGGGAAGCTCACGTTCGGTATCGAAGGCACCGGTTCCTATGGCGCAGGCCTGGCCGGCGCAGTGCGCCGTCGTGGAATCGGGACGCTGGAGGTGATGAGAACGGACCGTCGCGACCGGCGGTTGCGAGGCAAGTCCGACACGATCGATGCCGAGAATGCAGCCAGGGCAGTTCTCGCGGGCCTGGCCACGGCCATCCCGAAGTCAGCTGACGGAACCGTGGAGATGATCCGTCAGATCAAGGTCGCCAAGGACATCGCCGTCAAGGCGCGAACATCCGCGATGATCAGCCTCAAGCAGGTCATCGTGAATGCCCCTGATGATCTGCGTCAGGAGCTGCAGCCGCTATCGAAGATGGCGCTCATTCACCGTTGCGCGGCGCTTCGTCCGGGCCAGGTGACCACGATCATCGCGTCGACCAAGCACACGTTGCGGTCGATCGCTCGTCGGTGGGAAGTACTGGATGCCGAGATCTCCGGGCATGAGAAGCTCCTGGCAGAGCTGACCGCGCAGATCGCTCCCGACCTCGCGAAAGCCTTTGCGGTCGGTCCTGACACCGCGGCCGAGATGCTGATCGTCGCCGGCGACAATCCGGAACGGATCCGTTCGGAGGCCGCGTTCGCCAGGCTCTGCGGTGTCGCCCCGATCCCCGCATCGTCGGGGATGACCACCCGACACCGGCTCAATCGGGGCGGTCACCGGCAAGCGAACGCCGCGCTCTACCGTGTCGTCATCGTTCGCATGCAGCACCACGAACCCACCAAGGCTTACGTCGCCCGCCGGATCACCGAAGGAAAGACGAAGTCTGAGATCATCCGGTGTCTGAAACGACTCCTCGCCCGCGAAATCTGGGCCGCGATGCGCCCCATCCGCGAATCCCGACCACCTCTCCAAATCGCGGCTTGACAGATATAGGAGCATCTGAGATTGATTCCGGCTTCTGCCAGGGCGGTCTTCACTCGGCGGGACCCTGCTTGCCCGTTGCGGATGTCGGAAGCGGCGAGATGGACGAGGTTGCTCACGCGGCGACCTCCGTCCGCGAGTCCAGCCACTCGAGCAAATCGCGCTCACGTACGCGAACCGCGGAGCCGATTCGGATGACGGGCAGACCGGCGTTGTAGATCGCGCGGTAGGTGGATTGCACCGACAAACCGAGTTGTGCGGCGGTTTCCTTGACGGTGAATGTTCGAAGGTCGGATATTTGAGGCATGGGAGCCCTCCAGACAGAGTCGTGCTGTGTCTGCGGCTCCAGGGGAGTGGGACGGTCCGAGTTCCTGCCGTACCCCTGTGATGAGACGGGATGCCTTTACAAGTACCTGATTCACGTGCTTCCCCGACGATGGCTTTCGGCTAGCTGCCGGGGGCACTTGCAGGATAGCGGTGAAAGCGCTCGATAATCCTGGGGCTTTCCCGACAATGCGGCCCCTGTACTTCATCGCCAAGATTCTGACGGGCATGTGTAAATCCGGTGTTGGGATCACACCGAACCGAATACAGCACTCAGCCGATTTGCGATCTTCTTGTCGGTCTCTTCGTAGCTGTGGGCATAGATTGACGCCGCGCGCATCGTCGTGTGGCCGAGCCGTTTCTGCACATCGGGCACCGATGCGCCGACCGAGTAGGCCAGCGACGCCCCGGTATGCCTCAGATCATGCCAGCGCAGCGCAGGGAGCCCCACTGTCTGCCGCACTCGCCGGAACATGTCTCCGAGCCAATGGCGCGTCAGAATCGCCCCTGTCGCGGTGCCGAACACCAGTGCGTCCGCATTCTGGTCGACGTGGTGCTCGAGATGAACACGGAGTTCGTCGACCACAAACGCGGGGAGCGCCACAGTCCGGCGAGACCCTGCCGTTTTCGTCGGCCCGAACGTCGCGGCATTGCCGCCGACTTCGACCACTGCCCGCTCGACGCGCACAGTCCCCTCTTCAAGGTCGATGTGTCGACGTGCCAGTGCGCGAAGCTCTCCTGATCGAAGACCCGACCATGCCGCCAAAGTTACCGCCGCCGCGTAACGCTCTGGCATAGCATCGGCGAGCATCCGCACTTGCTCCGGTGTCGCTGGCGACCGATCCTTGACCGGCGTGGCGCTTGCATTGCGGAGTCGGCAGGGATTCTTTGCGATGATGTCGTCTCGCTCTGCCGTCGCCAGGATCGTCTTCAGCGCCCTGTATGCGGCGGCGACAGCCGCGGACCCATCGCCACGGTTTGCGCGTGTCTCAGCGTCGGGCAGGGGTGACCCTGCCGCTTCCCATGCCTCGCGCACCGACCGAGGAATGCGCCCGGTAGCGGCGATCTGGACGCCGTTGGTGATTGCCCACGCTCGGGCCGGGTTCTCTTTCGACGGCTCAGGCTCGGCGTGCCGCTGTGCTGCGTCTCTGAGACACTCCGCACGCCACGCGTTCACCTTCGCCGGAGTGAGCGCAGACAGCGCGACACTGCCCAGCTTGGGGATGATGTAGCGATCCAGTGCGCCCCGGTAGAACTCGATGGTTCGCGGGGCGAGATCCGTTCTGGAGGTCAGCCAATCCTCTGCGTATCCGCCGACGGTTTCTGCGCCGAGTCGCGGATCGATCCAGGTTCCGCCGCGCAGTGACTTCTCTTGATCGGCAAGCCACGCGCGCGCGGCCGGTCGGGTGTCGAAGGTCTTCGGCGCACGGAACGTCTTCCCCTTCACGCGATAGAGCGCCCTGAAGCGCTCGCCGCGTACCTCGACAGTGCCGAACTCGGAAGGATTGCGACGGGTAAGCCCCGTCTTCCTCGCAGTCATGCCGCAACGCCGAGACCGGCACGCGCTGCACACCGGATGAACTCACCAGCATCGACCGAGAACCAGGTGCTGGACATGATGACGCTGAGCCGCTCGCCGTGCCTGTCGATGTGCATGACGCGCCCGCCGTCGAACTCCGGCACGCGAACCACTTCCTCGCCAGCCGCGATCTGTCGGAGCGACGCGAGGAAGTCGCCTACCTCGAACGCGTAGCACGTGCCCTGCTTGCCGCTGTCGACGCAGACGAAGCCGGGGACGGCCTGAACCTTGACGCTGCGAACGGTGCCGCTCACTGTCATCCGTGCCGCTGGCATCCGCTCCGGACGGATCGATTCGACCTCAAGCATTGCCGACAGGTCGGCAACCAAGGCGTCGACTGCCTCAGGGGTGATGTCGTCGTTGAACATGAGAAAGACCTCCGCGAATCCGCGAGCCCCAAGGGTGGGACTCGGTATGGTTCCGCTGGAGGTCTCAACTCATCCAGTTAGGCGAGAAATCAGCCCTGATCGGGTGATTACTCAGTGGACCTGAGGGGACTCGAACCCCTGACCCCCTGCATGCCATGCAGGTGCGCTACCAGCTGCGCCACAGGCCCATCTGCTGCCGGACCGGGGCCGCGGCAACCTGTAAAGCATACTACGGACTTTCGGGACATCGCCAATCGCGGCGGGACGCCGGGAGTGTCGTAAGGCCCCCTCCCCTTGCCCTTCTCGTGGACTCGATCTGCCCTGCGGAACCGCCCAGTGGAGCCCGTGCGAGTCGGTGGCGTGCATGACGATGCCGTCATGCACGACGGCTGGGCTAGCCGCTTCTCAGCAACACGTCAACCCGCTCGCCCACACCCGGTCAGGCGGATACCGTCCAGGCATCCGATGCGAGAGGAACGAGCCATGTCCAACCCGACTCCCAACTATCTTCCCGAGGACCCCGATGCCGAGGCATCGACCGATCCCGCGACCCGGGAGGTGAACGGAGAGCGGGTACTCGACCCCGATGCCGATCCCGATCTGATCGACAGCGCCGAAGCCGACCGGCTCGCCACGGGCGGCGATGACGACGGGGACGGGGCTACTCGCCCGCCACACGCTCCGTGAGTTCGATCGGAACCACCGGGCAGTCTTTCCAGAGCCTCTCCAGACCGTAGAAGACGCGCTCCGCGGCGTGGAAGACGTGCACGATCAGGTCGCCGAAGTCCAGCAGCACCCAGCGCGATTCGGCGCGGCCTTCCCTGCGCACCCGCTTGTGGCCGGCCTCGAGCAGCTTGTCCTCGATCTCATCGGCGATGGCTGCGACGTTGCGCTCGCTGTTTCCTGTGACGAGCAGGAAGATGTCGACCAGCGGCAGCGGGCCGGAGACGTTCAGGGCGATCAGATCCTCGCCGCCCTTCGAGTCCGCCGCGTCTGCAGCGATCTGAAGCATCTCGGTCGCGTTCTCGGGGGACTGCATCAGCCGAAGACTCCTGTGGTGAAGGCGATGACGAGCGTGGTGGCCAGCACGATGGCCAGGCCGCCGGCGACGACCGCCAGGGTGAGCATGAGTTTGTTGCCCTTATCGGGTGCGGGTGGGCGGATGACCTCGCCCGCGGGCCGTGATGTGCTGATCGCAGAGCTCGCGGCGATCGGCGTGGGCGACGACGACGGGGCGAGCTCGCCGTCGAGAAGCACAGAATCGATCTCCCTGCCATCGGCCGCTCCGCGCGCGTGCCCCTGCGAGCCGAGCCCGTCCGGCAGCGCATAGGTGCCGGTGACCAGCATCTCACCTGTCGATGCGATCGGGCCCGACAGCGAGCCGGCTCCGGGCGACGGCGTGAAGATCAGTGCGGTGGAGGCGCCATGCTGCGATGTCGAGGTGTCTCCCTCGAGCAGCTCGTCGAACAGCGCGCTCGATGACGGACTCTTGTGATCGGTTCTGATGCCGAGTCCGAACGCTGCACCGACCATCGGGCGCTCGCCCGTCTCGGTCTCGGCATCCGGGGTGAGCGACTCCGTCGCCTCGAAACGCGGGGCGGATGCTGGTTTCGGGTCGAACTCAGGAACACCGGAGACCAGCTCCTCGGCGGCCGCAGGCTCCGCGGAACCGCCTTCGACGGGAGCGTCTTCGACGGTGTCCTCTTCGCCCGTCCCGTCTTCGACCGCGTCATCTCCAACGGAGACCTCTTCCACGGGAGGGTCTTCGACGTGAGCCTGTTCCACGGGAGCATCTTCGACGTGAACTTCTTCCACGGGAGCAGGCTCCGCGGCGCGAGGTTCAGCAGCGCCTGCGGCGGATCCTCCAGCGGACGCCTCTTCGCGCGCCTTCTCCAGGGCGCGCATCTGTCGACGAGTGAGCGGCGCACCGGCAGACGGCTCCTCGACAGCCGAGGCGGGCGCGATCTGCACCGGTTCAGCGGCGCGCGGCAGCACCGTGGTCGGCTGCTGCACGGATGCCGCGGCCGCCTCCTCCTCGGTGATGACCGGCGTTGAACCGGTCAGACGGATCTCACGCAGCTGCTTGCGCGTGAGCTGTGTGTGACCGTTCTCTTCGGATGTGCTCATGCCTTGCTCCGATACAGATGATGCTTTGCGATGTACTGGACGACGCCGTCCGGCACCAGATACCAGACGGGCTGCCCGTCGGAGACCCGCTCGCGACATGCGGTCGACGAGATACTCAGCGCCGGAACCTCCAGCTGGCTCACATTCGCCGTGGGCAGTCCGTCGGTGCTGAGCACATGGCCGGGTCGGGAGACCGCGACGAAATGGGCGAGATCCCACAGTTCATCATGGTCCCTCCAACTGAGAATCTGCGCCACGGCATCCGCACCCGTGATGAAGAACAGCTCTGCGTCGGGACGCTCGCGCTTCAGGTCGCGCAGCGTGTCGATCGTGTAGGTCGGCCCGTCGCGGTCGATGTCGACTCGGCTCGTCGTGAAATCGGGGTTGGACGCCGTGGCGATCACGGTCATCAGATAGCGGTGCTCACTGGGCGAGACGTGCTGCTTCTGCCACGGCTCACCGGTGGGAACGAACACCACCTCGTCCAGGCCGAAGGAGTGCGCCACTTCACTCGCCGCCACCAGGTGACCGTGATGAATGGGGTCGAAAGTACCGCCCATCACGCCGACACGTGGTGCTCGAGCTGTGGATTCCCGCATGAACGCCTAGTGGCCGTGGCCGTCCTCGCCGTGCTTCTCGGCGAAGGCCTCGGCCTTTGCGGCGTGACGGTTGGCGACGTTGCGGTACGACAGGGTCACAAGACCCATCAGCGCGAAGATCCCGACCGCGATCAGGCCGTAGATCACGGTCTCCGCTGCCACATTGCCGTGGTGTTCGGTCTCGGCGGCGGCCATCGCGATCTGAGCGACGAGGTTCATGCTGGCTCCGTTTCTGGGCGATCGGGCGAACGCTTCACCATTCTAGTCCTCAACCGCGGGTCTGACCGGCACCCCTGGCCAGCCATTTGGTGCTGGTCAGCTCGGAAACACCCATCGGCCCGCGGGTGTGCAGCTTCTGCGTGGAGATGCCCACTTCGGCTCCGAAGCCGAACTCCGCTCCATCGGTGAACCGGGTCGACGCGTTCGCCATGACGACCGCCGAATCGACCTCGGCCAGAAAGCGCTCGGCATTGCGTGAGTCGTTCGTGATGATCGATTCGGTGTGGCCAGTGCTGTACCTGCGGATGTGCGCGAGCGCGTCATCCAGGGTGTCGACCACCTTCATCGAGATGTCCAGGCTGAGGTGCTCGGTCGCCCAATCCTCGTCTGTGGCGGGGATGACGTTCGAGACCAGCCCGGCGACGACATCGTCTCCGTGGATCGCCACGCCCTCGCTCTGCAACGCATTGGCCACCACGGGAACCAGCAGCGGTGCGGCCTGCCGCAGTACCAGCACTGTCTCGACGGCATTGCAGACGCTGGGTCGCTGCACCTTCGCGTTCACCACGATGTCGCGCGCCCACTCCACCGGGGCGGATTCGTCCAGCACGATGTGCACGACGCCGGCCCCGGTTTCGATCACCGGCACGGTGGATTCTGTCACCACGGTCTCGATCAGTGCGGCACTGCCACGGGGAACGAGCACGTCGATGAAGCCGCGCCCCTGCATCAGCGCTCTGGCGCCCTCGCGCCCGAAGTCATCGACGGTCTGAATGGCCTCGGGGTCGACCCCCACGCCGCCCAGCGCCCCGCGCATGACCTCGACCAGAATGGTGTTCGACTCGCGTGCCGCGCTGCCGCCGCGCAGCACCACCGCATTGCCCGCGCGCAGCGCGAGCGCGGCGATGTCGACGGTGACGTTCGGACGGGCCTCGTAGATGGCGCCGACCACACCGAAGGGCACGCGCACCTGCTCGAGGGCGACGCCGTTCGGCATCCGGTGTCCTCCCAGCACCTGCCCGATGGGGTCGGGCAGGGCAGCGACGTCGCGCACAGCGGATGCCAGAGCTGCGACGCGCTTGTCGTCCAGGCGCAGCCGGTCGATGAGCGCATCTCCGATCCCCGCCTCGCGTCCCCGTGCGATGTCGACGCGGTTCGCGGCGACGATGTCCGCGGCGTTCGATTCGATGGCACCGGCGATGGCCTCCAGGGCACGCTCCTTCTCGCCGCTGTTGAGGCGGGCGATCGACCTCGAGGCCTCCTTCGCGCGGGCCAGCCGATGCTGCGCGGTCTCTGCTGCGGGGTCGACGACGGTGGTGGTGCTCATGCCGTCAGTGTATCGGCGCCCCGCCCCTCGGGATGCGTGTGACCTGCTGTGATCAGCCAGTGGCCGACGGCTCGAACCAGGTTCCGATCGGGGCACCTTCGAGTGCCCTGCCCACCAGGTCGGCGCTGGTGACCAGCACACCGATGCCGGAGCCGGCGGCCATCCGCGCAGCGGACACCTTCGTCGCCGCTCCCCCGGTGCCCACGCTGTTGACCACGGCCGCGCCGAACTCCAGGCCGGCCAGATCGGCATCGGCCTGGACCACATCGATGGGCTCGGCATCCGGGTCGGTCGGGGGCTTGGTGTACAGCGAGTCCACATCGCTGAGCAGCACCAGCGCATCGGCGTGCAGCAGCTGGGCGACCAGAGCCGCCAGCCGGTCGTTGTCGCCGAAGCGGATCTCCTGGGTGGCGACCGTGTCGTTCTCGTTCACGATGGGCAGCACACCGAGCGCCAGCATCCGATCCATCGCACGACGCGCGTTGCTGCGTGACGTGGGGTTCTCCAGATCACCTGTGGTCAGCAGCACCTGCCCTGCCACGATGCGGAAGGGACGCAGTGCCTCCTGATAGCGGAACACCAGCAGGTTCTGACCGACCGCCGCGGTCGCCTGCTGGGTCGCGAGATCGGTGGGCCGCGACTCGAGGTCGAGCACGGGGATGCCGGTGGCGATCGCCCCGGAGGAGACCAGGATCACCTCGGTGCCGCGGCGGTGCGCCGCCGACAGCGCCTGCACGATCATCGGTATGCGCCAGGACGCCTCACCGCTGATCGAGGACGATCCGACCTTGACGACGATGCGCGCAGCCGACGCCAGCTCCGCGCGGGTTAATGCGCTCATTCCTCGCCCTCGCGCGAGGCAAGACGCTGCTCCTCCAGCTCGGCACGGGCCGCCGCTTTGGCATCCATCCGGGCGTAGTACTTCTCGCGTCGCTCGCTCGTGGTGCGACGGCTGCTTCCGCCGATGCGGATATCGGTGCCGCGCGGGGAGCCCATCAGCTCGGCCGTGGATGCGATTGCGGGTTCCCAGTCGAACACGACGCCGTCGGCACCGTCGCCGATGACGACGGTGGAGCCCGCGACCGCGCCGGCCTTGAGCAGCGCGTCCTCGATGCCGAGCTTCTCCAGGCGGTCGCCCAGGTATCCGACGGCCTCCTCGTTCTGGAAGTCGGTCTGCTGCACCCAGCGAACCGGCTTGTCGCCGAGCACCCGGTAGACGTTGCCGTAGGTTCCGCCCTCGACCCGGATCGTGAAGTCCTTGCGCGCACCGGGAGGTCGGATCACGATGCGCTCCGGCGGCGTCTCGACCACGGTCGCCGCGCGATGCGCGTCGACCAGCTCGGCCAGAGCGAAGCTGAGCTGACGAAGGCCCTCGCGGGAGACCGTCGAGATCTCGAACACCCGGAAGCCGCGCGCCTCGATGTCGGCACGTACCAGCTCGGCCAGGTCACGTGCCTCGGGCACGTCGATCTTGTTCAGCGCGACCAGCTGAGGACGCTCCAGCAGCGGGATCTGGCCCTCTGGAACCTCATACGCCGCGAGTTCGGCGAGGATCACATCGAGATCCGAGAGCGGGTCGCGTCCGGACTCGAGAGTGGCGCAGTCCAGCACGTGCAGCAGCGCGCTGCAGCGCTCGACGTGACGCAGGAACTCCAGTCCGAGGCCCTTGCCCTCGCTGGCGCCCTCGATGAGGCCCGGCACATCCGCGACGGTGTAGCGGCTGTCACCGGCCTGCACGACGCCGAGGTTCGGATGCAGCGTGGTGAAAGGATAATCGGCGATCTTCGGCCGCGCGGCCGACATCGCGGCGATGAGGCTCGACTTGCCTGCAGAGGGATAGCCGACCAGCGCGACATCGGCGACGGTCTTCAGCTCTAGGACGACGGATCCCTCGTCGCCGGGCGTGCCCAGCAGCGCGAAGCCCGGTGCCTTGCGCTTCGGGGAGGCCAGCGCAGCATTGCCGAGTCCGCCTCGGCCACCCTCGGCGACGACATAGCGCTCCCCCGGCGTGACCATGTCGTGCAGCACCTCGCCGTCCACCGACTTCACGACCGTACCCAGCGGAACAGGCAGCTCGAGGGTCTCACCGGCATAGCCGGAGCGGTGGTCGCCCATGCCGAACCCGCCGTTGCCGCTGCTGCGGTGCGGAGAGTGGTGGTAGGACAGCAGCGTGGTCACCTGCGCGTCGCCGACCAGCACGATGTCGCCGCCGTCGCCGCCGTTGCCGCCGTCGGGCCCGCCGAGCGGCTTGAACTTCTCCCGGCGCACCGAGACGCAGCCGTTGCCGCCCTTGCCCGCACGAAGGTGCAGCGTGACGGTGTCGACGAAGGTGACCATGTCGTGTTCCTCCTCAGTGGGGCGGGAGCGTGCGGATGTGCCTGATACGCAGGAACGGGGCGAGCCGAAGCCCACCCCGTTCCAAAGAGTCTGCTGTGCTTACTGCGCTGCAGCGACGATGTTGACGACCTTGCGGCCGCCCTTCGTGCCGAACTCGACCGCACCCGCCTCGAGGGCGAACAGCGTGTCATCGCCGCCACGGCCGACGCCGGTGCCGGGGTGGAAGTGCGTGCCGCGCTGGCGGACGAGGATCTCGCCTGCGTTGACGGCCTGGCCGCCGAAGCGCTTGACGCCGAGTCGCTGTGCGTTGGAGTCGCGACCGTTGCGGGTCGAGCTCGCGCCCTTCTTATGTGCCATGTCCTGAGCCTTCCGTGCTTACTTGATGCCGGTGATCTTGACGCGCGTGAGGTCCTGACGGTGGCCCTGGCGCTTCTTGTAGCCGGTCTTGTTCTTGTACTTCTGGATGACGATCTTCGGACCGCGCAGGTTGCCGATGACCTCAGCCGTGACCTTGACCTTCGCCAGCTTGTCCGCGTCGGTGGTCACCGTGGTGCCGTCGACGAGAAGCACGGCAGGCAGCTCGATCTTCTCACCCTGGGAAGCCTGAACACGGTCGAGCTGAACGATCGTTCCGACCTCGACCTTCTCCTGCCGGCCACCGGCGCGCACTACTGCGTAAACCACTTCATACCTGTTTCGTTGGGGAGCGGACTGCTCCGGGAATCTCACGGGAAGACTACTGCTTGCGTACGACGCCTTCGCGAAGGGTGCGGACGCAAGACTTCTCCTGTCGCCGGGAGAGCAGACAGGGGTCTCGCACCAAAGGACTACTTTACCGGAATGGGGGCGATGCCGCAAAGTCGCCGCCCTCACGCGTCACAGGCCTAGGATCGCGTCATGACCGTTCTCGTCGACGACCCGATCTGGCCGGCGCATGGACGGCTCTGGGCGCATCTGATCAGCGACGCGGATCTCGACGAGCTGCATGCGTTCGCCGCCGCGCAGGGTGTACCGGCGCGTGCGTTCGACCTCGATCATTACGATGTTCCGGCAGACGCGGTGCCCAGACTCCTCGCCGCCGGTGCGAAGCGGGTCGGCGGCAAGGAGCTCACCCGTCGTCTGATCGCGTCAGGCCTGCGGATCCGTCGCCGGGACCGACACTGAGTCGGACGAGGTCGGTGTGAGCATGGCCGTGGTCACCCGGCGCCGATTGCGCCCCTGACCGGGCGCCTTCGGTTCCGGAAGCGCGTCGAGCACGGAGTCGAGCAGCTGCTCGGCCTCGCTCTTCGGCCCCTTGCGCTCACCGCGCTTCTTGCGCCCTTTCTTGGGGCGTTCGGCGTCGGCCGTGCGCTCGGGTTCGGCGGCACGCTCAGGTCCGGCCGTCGGCTGGTCACCCTCCGCCACGACGGCGGGCGCGTCGCCGTTCACCGGGAGGATGGTGGATGCCGCGATCGCCGCCAGTGCGGACTTGGCACCTTCGGTGATGCTGTGCGTCGTGCCCTGAGCGGCGTTCTGGGCGGCCGCGGACGCCTGCTGGCCCGACTGCGAGGACGATGAACCGCGCGAGCGCCGTCCCTGTCCGCCCGAGGGGCCGCCGCGGTGCTTGACGACGGGGTCATGATGCACGACCACGCCGCGGCCCGCGCAGACCTCACAGGGCTCGCTGAAGGTCTCCAGCAGGCCGAGACCCAGCTTCTTGCGGGTCATCTGAACGAGACCGAGGAGGTGACCTCGGCGACCTGATGCTTGGTGCGGTCGCGGCTCAGGCATTCGATGAGTCGGCGCAGCACGAGGTCGCGGTTGGACTCGAGCACCATGTCGATGAAGTCGACCACGATGATGCCGCCGATGTCGCGCAGTCGCAGCTGTCGGACGATCTCCTCGGCCGCCTCGAGGTTGTTCTTGGTCACCGTCTCCTCGAGGTTGCCGCCCGAGCCGACGAACTTTCCGGTGTTGACGTCGACGACGGTCATCGCCTCGGTGCGGTCGATCACGAGCGAGCCGCCCGAGGGCAGCCACACCTTGCGATCGAGTGCCTTCTCGATCTGCTCGGTGATGCGGTAGGCGTCGAAGGGGTCGACCTCGTCGGTGTAGGTCTCCACGCGCTCGAGCAGGTCGGGCGCGACGCTGGAGAGGTAGGCGGCGATGGTCTCGTGCGCGTCGTCGCCCTGGATGGTCATGCGCGTGAAGTCCTCGTTGAAGACGTCGCGGACGATCTTGACCAGCAGGTCGGGTTCGGCGTGCAGCAGCGCCGGAGCCTGCTGATTCTGCACAAGCTTCTGGATGTGCTCCCACTGTGCGGTGAGCCGCTGCACGTCGCGGGTCAGCTGCTCCTCCGTGGCGCCCTCGGCCGCGGTGCGGACGATCACGCCGGAGGACTCCGGCAGTACCTCCTTGAGGATGCGCTTCAGTCGCGCGCGCTCGTTGTCGGGGAGTTTGCGGGAGATGCCGTTCATCGAACCGCCCGGCACATACACCAGGTAGCGGCCGGGAAGCGAGATCTGACTGGTGAGCCGGGCGCCCTTGTGCCCCACCGGATCCTTGGTGACCTGGACGAGCACGCGGTCGCCGGGCTTGAGAGCGAGCTCGATGCGCCGCGGCTGGTTGCCGGTCTCGACAGCCGCCCAGTCGACCTCACCGGAGTACAGCACGGCGTTGCGGCCGCGTCCGATGTCGACGAAGGCGGCTTCCATGCTCGGCAGCACGTTCTGCACGCGCCCCAGGTAGACGTTGCCGATCAGCGAGGCGTCCTGACTGCGCGCGACATAGTGCTCGACGAGGACGTTGTCCTCGAGTACTCCGATCTGGGTGCGGCCGTTCTTGGCGCGCACGACCATCGTGCGATCGACGGCCTCACGACGTGCGAGGAACTCGGCCTCGGTGACGACGGGGCGCCGACGTCCGGCATCCCGACCGTCCCGACGCCGCTGCTTCTTGGCCTCCAGGCGCGTCGACCCCTTGATGGCCTTCGGCTCGGTGATGTACTCCACCTGCCGCTGGCGCTGCCGGGGCTCGTCGTGACCGTCATCGCCATCGGATCCGCGCCGGCGGCGGCCGCCGCGACGAGAGGAGCCGGAGCCGCGCTCCTCGCCCTCGTCGTCGTTCGACGCCGCGGGAAGCGGCACGATCTCCGGTGCGTAGAAGTGCAGCTGCGTGGAGGGCTTCGAGACGAACACCTCCGGCAGCAGACCCAGGCTCACCGCGGTGATGGGCTCCGGTTCGGCGGGCTTCTCCGGTTCGGCGGGCTTTGCCTGCTCGGCAGGCTTCTCCGCAGCGGCAGCCGCCGTCGGCTCAGCGGACTCCGCCGGCTCAGCAGGCTTCAGCGGCTCCGCCGGCGTGCCCGAGTCGGGCGTCTCCGGCGTGTCCGAGCCGGGCGTCTCGGTGAGGTTCTCCTCCGCCGGAGGCGCCTCGACTACCGGCTGTGCCGGCGTCGTGTCGAAGGTAGGGGTGGTCTTGTCATCATTCTCAGCGGCCATCTCTGGCTTACTCCCTGCGCGGGCACTGCGTGCGCCGCGGAAACTCGTGCGGTTATACAGCGACCGCGAACTCAATCGGCATGCGATCTGCTCAGTGGCCAGATCACGTGGGGCATTCGGCCCCGAAGTCTTATCGATGCGATCGAGACTTCTCGCGAAGGCATCTTCAGTCATTATCGCATCCCGAGCGCCGAGAGGTGGCATCGAGTGCACGACGCGCGGGTCGGACTCACCCGAACCGCATAGCCGGCGCTGGGATAATCCCGATATGACCGCGCAGCGAACCCGGCACATCGGCTACGGCATCTGGCTCATCGTGGCGAGCCTCGCCGGCTGGTGGGCCGCCTTCCAGCTCACGATGGACAAGTTCATCAGCCTGGAGAATCCCGACGCTGTACTGAGCTGCAATGTGAGCATCTTCGTGCAGTGCACGAAGAACCTCGACTCCTGGCAGGGTGCGGTGTTCGGCTTCCCGAATCCGCTCATCGGCGTGACCGGCTGGATGGCCGTGCTCGTGATGGGAGTCGCCGTGCTCGCGGGCGTGCGATTCCCGCGCTGGTTCTGGGCGCTGTTCGGCCTGGGCATCGCCTTCGCGTTCGTCTTCATCGCCTGGCTGATCGGGCAGAGCTTCTTCGCGCTGCACACACTCTGCCCCTGGTGCGGGCTGACCTACCTCGTCGTGATCCCGACGTTCCTCACCACCGTCGTCGAACTCGGCCGCAACGGGACGTTCTCGAAGAAGAGGTCCGTGCAGCAGGCCTTCGGCCGCCTCATGGCGTGGACGCCGCTGGCATCCATCGTCGCGTTCGCGATCATCGTCGTGCTCGCGCAGATCGCCGGCATCGACCTGCTCGGCGAGGTCGGGCGGATGCTCGCCTGAACACACTCGAGAGACGATGAGAGGGACGCCCGGTGGGCGTCCCTCTCGCGGTTTCCGGGCTCAGCCGAACCAGATGCTGAGCTCGCGCGCGGCGGACTCGGGACTGTCCGAGCCGTGCACGAGGTTCTGCTGCACTTTCAGGCCCCAGTCGCGCCCGAAGTCGCCGCGGATCGTGCCGGGAGCCGCAGTCGTCGGGTCGGTGGTGCCGGCCAGCGAGCGGAAGCCTTCGATCACACGGTCGCCCGCGAGGCGGATGGCGACGGAGGGACCGGACATCATGAACTCGATCAGCGGCTCGTAGAAGGGCTTGCCCTCGTGCTCGGCGTAGTGCGCGGCGAGCACATCGCGGTCGGGCTCGACCAGGCGGATGTCGACGAGGGCGTAGCCCTTCGCCTCGATGCGACCGAGGATGGTGCCGGTCAGTCCGCGGGCGACGCCGTCGGGCTTGACGAGGACGAGGGTTTCTTCAGTGGCCATGTCATTCGCTCTCTGTGTGAGGCTGATGGGGGTCTTGGGTGGCGGCCGGTGGCGGAGCGTCATCGAGCATCGTCGTCGCACCCCGGCGATCCACGCGGGCCCCCACGATCGTCGCATATCCCCACATGCCACCGAAAACCAGTGCGACCAGCGCAATGGCGGGGACGAGGACCGCGGACGCCAGCACGATGACCTGCAGCACCCAACCGACCGCGATGGCACCGGGCCGCGCGATCGCACCTGCGAGCACGATCATCGCAAGCCCCAGCGCCGCTCCCCCGACGATGCCCCACCAGTCGGGGATGCCGGCGGGCAGCACCTTCAATCCGTAGACGGTGAGCCCGGCGAGGAAGACGACGATCGCCTCGAAGCCCAGCACCACGGCACCGAGCTTCTGCACCAGGGTGCGGGGTCGCCGGGGCCGTGGGGTTCGTGTGCGTGCGGCGCTCATCTGCTCCATCCGCTCTTCCAGTCCTCGTCCTCCGAGAGCAGCAGCGCCTCTCCGGCGAGCACGATGGATCCGGCGATCACGACGGCCCGGCGGTCGGAGCCCGCCGCCCACTCCCGGGCGGCATCGACCGCGTCGGCCAGGGTCGGGTGCACGCTGGCGCGTCTGCCGCGGGCCTCGACCAGGTCTGCGATCGCATCGGCATCCGCCGCCCGCACCGAGTCGGGGGACGTGGCGAACACCTCGGTGACCGCCGGCAGCAGCCGGTCGACGATGCCGTCGGCATCCTTGTCGGCGAAGACGCCCAGCACCAGACCCCATTCGTCGAAGTCGAAGCTGTCATCCAGAGCGCGGGCGAGAGCCTGTGCTCCATGCGGGTTGTGCGCGGCATCGACCACCACGGTCGGCGCGACGCCGACCAGCGCAGACGACCGGGCGAGGTGGCGTTCTGCAGTCCCTCAGTGAGGATATCGCCGGCGATGCGGCGCTCGGCACCGCCGATCAGCGACTCCACTGCCGCGACGGCGAGGGCCGCATTGTGACCCTGGTGCGCGCCGTACAGCGGCAGATACTCGTCGGCGTACTCTGCGGCGAGCCCGCGCACGCTGATCATCTGGCCGCCCACGGCGAGCTTCTGCTCCGACAGTCCGAACTCCACGCCTTCGAACGCGATGGTCGCGCCCTTCTCGGCGGCCGTCTTCCGCAGGACCTCGGCGACCTCCGGCTTCTGCTCGGCCGACACGACGGCGGCGCCGTCCTTGATGATGCCCGACTTGACCTCGGCGATCGCCTCGATCGTGGCACCCAGTCTGTCGGCGTGATCCATGTCGATGGGGGCGAACACCGCCACGTCGCCGTCTGCGGTGTTCGTGGAGTCCCACGAGCCGCCCATCCCGACCTCCAGCACGAGCACGTCGACCGGAGCGTCGGCGGCGGCGACGAAGGCCAGCACGGTGAGCAGCTCGAAGAAGGTCAGCGACGCATCGCCGGATGCCTCCAGCTCGGCGTCCACGATCCCGACGAAAGGCTCGATCTCGTCCCAGGCATCGGCGACGGCCGCATCGGCGACGGGCTCACCGTCGATCATGATGCGCTCGGTGAAGCGCTTCAGGTGCGGGCTGGTGAACAGCCCTGTGCGCAGCCCATGCGCACGCAGCAGGCTCTCGATCATCCGCGCCGTGGACGTCTTGCCGTTGGTGCCGGTGATGTGCACCACGCGGTAGGTGCGCTGCGGGTCGTCCAGCAGGGTCAGGATGCGGGCGGTGCGCTCCTTGCGGGGCTGCACCCAGCGCTCCCCCGCTCGCTCCAGCAGCTTCTCGTAGACGGCGTCTGCGCGCTGGGCGTCGCTCACAGCTCTGCTCCGATCCTGGCGACGGCGACTGTGAAGGCGCCGCGGTTCGCGTAGGTGCCCTTGCCCACCTCTGCGGTGAACTCGCTCGGCTCGAGCGCTTCGCCGGTGCGAAGCAGCCGGTGCTCCACGGCGAGCGTCTCCTCGGCGACCTCGGCCAGCGCGAACGCCGAGGAGACGGCATCCGCGTCTGCCGCATCCTCGAAGCGCAGCTGCAGGCGGATGCGGTCGCTCACATCGAAGCCGGCCTTCTTGCGGGTGTCCTGCACAGCGCGGATCACGTCGCGGGCGAGTCCCTCGGCCTCCAGCTCGGGCGTGGTGGCCGTGTCCAGCAGCACGAAGCCGCCGGTCGGGACGACGGCGAGCGCCTCGCCTGCCGGACGCCCGGTGGTCTCGAGCACGAGGTCGTACTCGCCGGGCTGGAGCTCCACGCCGCCGGCGACGACGGCGCCCTTCCACTCCCTCCACTGACCGGCCTTGGCTGCGGCGATCACCCGCTGCACGTCCTTGCCCAGGCGCGGCCCGGCTGCCCGCGCGTTGACGCTGAGCCGGTGGCTGATGCCGTACTCCGCCGCGGTGTCGTCGCTGAGCGGCACGAGCTCCACCGTCTTGACGTTCAGCTCCTCACGCAGGATGTCCTCGAACTGCGCCAGCTGTCCGGCCAGCGGCGAGACCACTGTCAGGCGCGCAAGCGGCAGGCGCACGCGCAGCTTCTCCTTCTTGCGCAGCGCGTTGCCGACGCTGGAGAGCTCGCGCACCGCATCCATGGCGTCGCGCACATCGTCCGCTGCGGGGAAGGCCTCGGCATCCGGCCAGTCGGTCAGGTGCACACTGCGACCGCCGGTGAGCCCCTGCCAGACGCGCTCGCTGACCAGCGGCACCAGCGGTGCCGCCACCCGGGTGAGGGTCTCCAGTACCGTGTACAGCGTGTCGAAGGCCTCGCGGCTGGTGGGGTCGTCGGTCGCGCCGGTCCAGAACCGGTCGCGGGAGCGGCGGATGTACCAGTTGGTCAGCACCTCGGCGAAGTCGCGCAGGCGGGCGGATGCCGTGGTGGAGTCGAGCCCTTCCAGGTCTGCGCGCACATCGCGGACGAGGTCGCCGAGCCGGGCCAGGATGTAGCGGTCGAGCACATCCGTGGAGTCGGTACGCCAAGTGGCCTGATACCCGTCGGCGCCGGACGCATTCGCGTAGGTCGCGAAGAAGTACCAGGAGTTCCACAGCGGCAGCAGGAACTCCCGCACGCCGGCGCGGATGCCCTCCTCGGTGACCGCGAGGTTTCCGCCGCGCAGCACCGAGCTGGACATCAGGAACCACCGCATGGCGTCCGAGCCGTCGCGGTCGAGCACCTCGCTGACGTCTGGATAGTTGCGCAGCGATTTCGACATCTTGTACCCGTCGCTGCCGAGCACGATGCCGTGGCAGCTGACGCCGGTGAACGCGGGTCGGTCGAACAGCGCGGTGGAGAGCACGTGCATCACGTAGAACCAGCCGCGGGTCTGCCCGATGTACTCGACGATGAAGTCCGCCGGCGCGTGCGAGTCGAACCACTCCTGGTTCTCGAACGGGTAGTGCACCTGCGCGTACGGCATCGATCCGGAGTCGAACCACACGTCGAACACGTCCTCGATGCGCCGCATGGTGCTCTTGCCCGTCGGATCGTCGGGGTTCGGCCGGGTGAGGTCGTCGATGTACGGCCGGTGCAGGTCGACCTCGCCCTTCTCGTTGCGCGGCAGCGTGCCGAAGTCGCGCTCCAGCTCCGCGAGCGATCCGTAGGCGTCCACCCGCGGGTGCTCGGGGTCGTCGCTCTTCCAGATCGGGATCGGCGAGCCCCAGTAGCGGTTGCGGCTGATCGACCAATCGCGCGCCCCCTCCAGCCACTTGCCGAACTGGCCGTGCTTGACGTTCTCGGGCACCCAGGTGATCTGCTCGTTGTTCGCAAGCATCCGATCCTTGATGTCGGTGACCCGGATGAACCAGCTGGAGACCGCCTTGTAGATCAGAGGGTTCCGGCACCGCCAACAGTGCGGGTACGAGTGCACGTAGCTCTGCTCGCGCAGCATCCGTCCTGCCGCCCGCAGCAGGCGGATCAGCGGCGTGTTCGCATCCATCCACAGCTCTCCGGCGACATCCGTCACCTGCGGCAGGAAGCGCCCGCCGTCGTCGAGCGAGAGGATCGTGGGGATGCCGGCGGCATTGCTGACGCGCTGGTCGTCCTCACCGAAGGCGGGCGCCTGGTGCACGATGCCCGTACCGTCGGTGGTGGTGACGTAGTCGTCGACGAGGATGCGCCAGGCCTTCTCGGTGCCCCAGGTCTCGGCATCCGCGTAGTAGTCGAACAGCCGGTCGTAGGTGATGTCCTCGAGCGCAGCGCCGGAATGGGTGGCCTCCACTGCGGCGAGCGCGTCATCGCCGGACTCGTAGCCGAGCTCCTTGGCGTAGCCGGCGAGCAGGTCGCGGGCGATCAGGTAGCGGTGTGCGGCGCTCTCGGCGACATCGTCGCCTGCGACGACGTCTGCGGCGCCGTTGGGGCCCGCAGGCAGCACGACGTACTCGATGTCGGGGCCGACGACCAGGGCGAGGTTGGTGGGCAGCGTCCACGGCGTGGTGGTCCAGGCGAGGGCGCGCACGGCGGTCAGCCCCAGCGACTCGGCCTTCGCGCCGGTCAGCGGGAACGTGACGGTAACGGACGGGTCCTGACGGTCCTGGTAGACGTCGTCGTCCATGCGCAGCTCGTGCGCCGACAGCGGGGTCTCATCGCGCCAGCAGTACGGCAGCACACGGTAGCCCTCGTAGGCGAGGTTCTTGTCGTAGAGCGTCTTGAACGCCCAGAGCACGCTCTCCATGTAGCCGAGGTCGAGCGTCTTGTATCCGCGTTCGAAGTCGACCCAGCGCGCCTGGCGGGTGACGTAGTCCTGCCACTCGTGCGTGTAGGTGAGCACCGAGTCGCGCGCCTTCGCGTTGAAGACGTCGATGCCCATGGCCTCGATCTCGCTCTTCTCGGTGATGCCGAGCTGCTTCATCGCCTCGAGTTCGGCGGGCAGGCCGTGCGTGTCCCAGCCGAAGACGCGATCCACCTTCTTGCCGAGCATGGTCTGGAAGCGCGGGAAGACGTCCTTCGCGTAGCCGGTGAGCAGGTGCCCGTAGTGGGGCAGGCCGTTGGCGAACGGAGGTCCGTCGTAGAAGACCCACTCGTCGGCGCCCTCGCGCTGCGCGATGGAGGCCCGGAACGTGTCGTCGTTCCTCCAGAACTCGAGCACCTCGGTCTCGATCTCGGGGAATCGAGGGCTCGGGTTGACGGCGGCGGGTCCGAATGCGGTGCCTGAGGTGCGGGGGTAGGTCATGTGTGCTCGCAGTGTCGTGGGTGGATGCTGCTTGCCGGGACGACCCGTGCTCTCGCGCGGACCGTGGTACCACCCTGCGTGCTTCTCGCGAAGCCACTCTCACTGCGGCGATGACGGGCCTGCCCCGCTCGGTTCTACTTGCAGTCGCCTGCGTTCTTCCGAGAGCTCCCCGGTGATGGCCGGATCAGTGCTTGTCCGGCCATTCTACGTCAGTCCGCGACCCTGCCGCGCGCTGCCTTCGGGCGGCGCCCGTTCACCCGAGAGATGGAAACCGCGGGTTCCCGAGCAGGTGAACCAGCCCTTTCCATCCGCGGCCGGTCACGCCTCGCGATGGTAGCCGTACAGGTCAGCCTGGATGCCGTTTATCCACACCTCGGGGTCGGCGACGCGGACCGTGCGTGCGTACGCCTCATCCACGACGGATGCCTCGAAGCCAGCATCCGTGAGCTGCATTGCGAGAGCGTCGAGATCACCGTGTGCGAGGAACCCCAGCCCGATCGAGGGCTCGGATGCCCCATGCACCCCTACCGATCCGCCGCCTCCTCCGCGCAGTTCCACCCACCCGCCGCGGTCGGCCACGATGTCGGCGCGCAAACCCACCGCCTCGAGAATGCTGCGGGCCTCCACCACGTCCTCTTGGAACCAGATCGGCTGCACCGCCACCTGCCCGGAAGTAGTGCGAGTCCCCTCGGAGACACTGATCTCGATGCCGGACGCTGCTCGCACGAGAAGCATCTCTCCAACGCCCTCCATCACGGTGCGGGTGACATCCCGGTCGTCGAGCGCCGCCTCCGCGGCATCCAGATCGTCGACAAGCAGATGCAGGTCGACCGTACCGTCACTGTGGTCATCGTTCTCCCGATGGATCGCAAGGATGCCACCGCCGTCGAACTCCGCCCAGCCTGGCTCCGGCGGGTGGGGTGAGACGAGTCCCAGGGCTACGGCGAGCGCATGCCAGCGCTCGGGATGCCGAGCATAGACGATCTGCTGCACCGTGGTCATGATTCCGTTTCCTCCAGGTACCGCCGCAGCGCGCGCTCGACGAGCGCCGACAGGCTGGACTCCTCGTCGATCGCGCGGTGCTTGACCGACCGGATGACGTCCGGTGGCAGGTAGACGTTGAACTGCACCCTCGGCTCACTTGATTGCATGCTAGCAATATAGCCGTTCTGCGAGCACTCGTAAAGTGTCAACGCCCGCACTTGGAGTCGATCGCATGGCGCGATGCGACCTCCGCCCAGCCCTGGTCTCCGCGCCCGACGCGCCTGGCGCCGCCCTGACCTACCGCCAGGCCGACCTGCTCACCCCGGCATTCTTCGAAGCCCGGTAGACTCGCTGCACACCCCACACTCAGGCACGCTCACACAGTGCCGCACACATCGCTCAAGGAGACCTTCATGGCTGCGTCCGACCCGAACCAGATCCCCGACAAGCCCGTGCTCGAAGGTCTCGAGGCGAAGTGGGGTGAGCGCTGGAGCGAGCAGGGCACCTTCCTGTTCGATCGCGCCGGCGCCGCGGCATCCGGTCGTGGGAGTGTCTACTCGATCGACACGCCCCCGCCGACGGCCTCCGGCAGCCTGCACATCGGCCACGTGTTCTCGTACACGCACACCGACATCAAAGCCCGCTTCGAGCGCATGCGCGGCAAGCACGTGTTCTACCCGATGGGCTGGGACGACAACGGTCTGCCCACCGAGCGTCGGGTGCAGAACTACTACGGTGTGCGCTGCGACCCCTCGCTCCCCTACGACCCCGACTTCACGCCGCCGTTCGAGGGCGGCGACAACAAGTCGTCCCGTGCCGCCGATCAGCTGCCGATCAGCCGGCGCAACTTCATCGAGCTGTGCGAGAAGCTGACCATCGAGGACGAGAAGCAGTTCGAGGCGCTGTTCCGCCAGCTGGGCCTGAGCGTGGACTGGACGCAGACCTACCGCACCATCTCCGACGACACGATCCGGCAGAGCCAGCTCGCCTTCCTGCGCGGGCTGGAGCGAGGCGAGGCCTACCAGTCGCTGGCACCGACGCTGTGGGACATCGACTTCCGTTCCGCGATCGCGCAGGCCGAGCTGGAGGATCGCGAGCAGCAGGCCGCGTACCACCGGCTCGCGTTCCACCGCAGCGACGGCTCGGGTGACATCCAGATCGAAACCACCCGTCCCGAGCTGCTCGCCGCGTGCGTGGCCCTGGTCGCGCACCCCGACGACGAGCGCTACCAGCCATACTTCGGCTCCACGGTGCGCACCCCGATCTTCGACGTCGAGGTGCCCGTGCTCGCGCACCACCTCGCACAGCCCGACAAGGGCTCCGGCATCGCGATGATCTGCACCTTCGGCGATGTGACCGACATCGTCTGGTGGCGTGAGCTGGATCTACCCAACCGCACGATCCTCGGCAAGGACGGCCGTGTGCTCGCAGAGGCCCCCGAGGCGATCGTGACGGATGCCGGGAGGGCCGCCTACGCGCAGCTGGCCGGCAAGACCGTGTTCAGCGCGCGCAAGGCGATCGTGGAGCTGCTGGGCGAGTCCGGCGACCTCATCGAGGTGGGCAAGCCCTTCAGCCACGCGGTGAAATTCTTCGAGAAGGGCGACCGCCCGCTGGAGATCGTCTCCACTCGGCAGTGGTACATCCGCAACGGCGCCCGCGACGAGCAGCTGCGGGACCAGCTGCTCGAGAACGGGAAGAAGATGGCCTGGCATCCCGACTTCATGCGGGTGCGCTACGAGAACTGGGTGGGCGGCCTCACCGGCGACTGGCTGGTCTCGCGTCAGCGCTTCTTCGGCGTGCCGATCCCGATCTGGTACGCCCTCGACGAGAACGGCGAGCGCGACTACGACCGCGTGCTCACCCCCGCACACGACCAGCTTCCCATCGATCCGACCAGTGACGTGCCGGCCGGCTACACCGAGGATCAGCGCGGCGTGCCCGGCGGTTTCGTCGCCGAGCAGGACATCTTCGACACCTGGGCGACCTCATCGCTCACCCCGCAGCTGGCCGGGGGCTGGCAGCGCGACGAAGAGCTGTGGAACCTGGTGGCGCCGTTCGATCTGCGCCCGCAGGGCCAGGACATCATCCGCACCTGGCTGTTCTCGACCATGCTGCGCTCCACTCTGGAGGATCAGCGCGCCCCCTGGAGCAACGCCGCGATCTCCGGCTTCATCGTCGACCCCGACCGCAAGAAGATGTCCAAGTCCAAGGGCAACGTGGTCACCCCCGCCGACATCCTCGACAAGCACGGATCGGATGCGGTGCGCTACTGGTCGGCCTCCAGCCGCCTGGGCATGGACGCCGCGTTCGACCCGCAGAACCCCACCCAGGTGAAGATCGGGCGCCGCCTGGCGATCAAGGTCCTGAACGCCGCGAAGTTCGTGCTGTCGTTCCCCGTGCCCGAGGGCGCGCAGATCACGCACGCCCTGGACGCCTCGATGCTGACCACGCTCGACCAGGTCGTGCGCGAGGCCACCGCGGCGTACGAGGGCTACGACCAGGCCAAGGCGCTGGAGGTGACGGAGGCGTTCTTCTGGACGTTCTGCGACGACTACCTCGAACTCGTCAAGGAGCGCGCCTACGACCAGACCGACGTCGGGCAGCCATCCGCGGCGCTCGCCCTGCGGCTGGCGCTGTCGACCCTGCTGCGATTGCTCGCCCCGATCGTGTCGTTCGCCACCGAGGAGGCGTGGTCGTGGTTCGAAGAGGGCTCGATCCACACCTCGTCATGGCCGGAGCCCGCCGGAATCGAGGGAGACGCCGCGGTGCTCACCGCAGCCAGTGCCGCGCTGATCGGCATCCGCCGGGCGAAGACCGAGGCGAAGGCCTCGCAGAAGACCCCGGTGGCGACAGCGACGATCGCCGCACCCGCAGCCCAGATCGAGGCGCTGCGCGCCGCGGCCGGCGATCTGCGGGCGGTCGGCCGCATCGCCGAGCTGAACTTCGCGGAGGCCGATGAGCTCGCCGTCACCGCGATCGAACTGGCACCGGAGGCATGATGCAGCTCGGAACGCGCTGGGCGACGGGAACGCAGCCACCGGCCTCCGTGCCCGAGGCGCTGCGTCCTGCGATCGCCGAGGTCGAGGGACGCGGCCTGTCGGGGCACTGGACGCTCACCTGGCTGGAAGGCCGGCCGCTGGCCGAGCTGGATGCCGGGTGGGAGGTGCTGCTCACGGCATCCGGCGAGGTTCTCGCCCGCCCGTTCGAGGACTGATATGTAACCCTTTTCGTCAAACGGGCGGGGGCCCAGCAAGTACTGCCTGGCCGCGTCGCTGCTGTATCCCCACCTGCCGGGCAACGACTGGATACGGATCCGACGCCGGTACTGGCACGCCTGAACGGCTGCCCGACAGCCGCCCGATCGGCCCCTAGGCTCGAGGGATGACCGAGGCCACGAACCCACTGCTCTCCCCTCGCCACTCCCGTACGGGCTGCCCGACTTCGCCGCCATCCGGCCCGAACACTATCTGCCTGCGTTCCGGCAGGCCTTCGCCACGCAGCTGGCGGAGGTGCGTGCGATCACCGTCGTACGTTCGATGCCGACCTTCGAGAACACCCTCGTGGCGCTGGAGCGCAGCGGCGAACTGCTCGATCGGGTCGCGCACACGTTCTACACCGTCAGCTCGGCGGACGCGACCCCCGAGATCCAGGCCATCGAGGAAGAGCTCTCTCCGCTCATGGCGGCCCACGAGGACGCCATCCGATTGGATGCTCAGCTGTACTGGCGGGTGTCGCAGGTGCATGCGCAGCTCGACGAACTGGGGCTGGATGACGAGCAGCGGTACCTCGTCGAACGTCACTTTCGGGAGATGACCCACGCCGGAGCCGCCCTTGACGACGAGGCCAAGGTGCGGCTCACCGCGCTCAACACACGCCTGTCGACGCTGAGCACAGCGTTCGAGAAGAACCTGCTGAACGACACCAACGAATTGGCTGTGCTGTTCGACGATGCCGCCGAACTGGATGGTCTGACCGAGGGCGAGCTGAGCGCCGCCGCTCGAGCTGCGGCAGACCGGGGTGAGGCAGGCCGGTTCCTGGTCGGCCTGCCGCTGTTCAGCGGCCATCCCTACCTCGCCTCGCTCACCGTGCGCGAGAGCCGTCGGCGGATCCTGGCAGCGTCGCTGTCCCGGGCATCCCGCGGAAACGACAACGACAACCGAGCCGTGCTGACCGAGATCGTGCGGCTGCGCGCCGAGCGGGCGGCTCTGCTGGGCCACCCCTCGCACGCCGCCTACGTCACCGCCGATGAAACGGCGGGCAGCCCGGATGCCGTGGAGCGGATGCTGCGCGATCTCGCCGCACCCGCCGCACGCAACGCCGAACGCGAACGTGTGGCACTGCAGGAGATCATCGACTCCTCCGAGCCGGAGCCGTTCGCCCTTCAGGCCCACGACTGGGCGTTCTACACCGAGAAGGTGCGGCAGGCGCGGTACGGCATCGACACGGCGGCGTTGCGTCCGTGGTTCGAGGCCGAGCGGGTGCTGCGCGACGGCGTGTTCTTCGCCGCCGAGCGGCTGTACGGGGTGGAGTTCACCGAGCGCGAGGATCTGGTGGCGTACCATCCCGGCGCCCGGGTGTTCGAGGTGCACGACGCCGATGGATCCGAGGTGGGCCTGTATGTGCTGGATCTGTACACACGGGACTCCAAGCGCGGCGGGGCCTGGATGAATCCGATCGTCAGCCAGTCCGCGCTGCGCGGCACGCTGCCTGTCGTCGTCAACAACCTCAACGTGTCGCAGCCCGGCGACGGGCAGCCCACGCTGCTCACGCTCGATGAGGTGACGACCCTGTTCCATGAGTTCGGGCACGCACTGCATGGCCTTTTCGCGCGGGTGACGTACCCGCATTTCTCGGGCACCAACGTGTTCCGTGATTTCGTGGAGTTCCCCAGCCAGGTCAACGAGATGTGGATCCTGTGGAGCGAGGTGCTGGAGAACTACGCCCGGCACATCGACACCGGTGAGCCACTGAACCCCGAGGTCGTAGAGCGTCTGCGAGCCGCCGAATCGTTCGACCAGGGGCATGCCACCAGCGAGTACCTCGCGGCCGCCTGGCTGGACCAGGCCTGGCACGGCATCGGCGCAGGCGAGGACATTGACGACGTCGCCGCGTTCGAGGCATCCGCTCTGGCCGACATCGGTCTGCTGAACCCGGTCGTACCCACGCGCTACTCGTCGACGTACTTCGCACACGTGTTCTCGGGTGGGTACAGCGCCGGGTACTACTCGTACATCTGGAGCGAGGTGCTCGACGCCGACACCGTCGAATGGTTCCGGGAGAACGGTGGCCTCACCCGCGCCAACGGTGACCGTTTCCGACAGCGTCTGCTGGGCGTCGGAGGATCGAAGGATCCGCTGGAGGCATATCGCGACTTCCGCGGCCGGGATGCCGAACTCGCCCCGCTGCTGAAGCGCCGCGGGCTCGATGGCTGAGGGCGACCAGGAGACTCCCCGGGAGATCACCGGAGAAATGCACGTTCTCGGAGAAATCCGTCAGATTCATCCGAAGCTGTGCAGATTTCCGAAGCGGTGTCACTCCGTTCAGGCGCTCTTGCGCTTGCGGGCGAGCACCACCGTGGGCGGGGCGCCGTCCTCGACGGATGCCTTGGTCACGACGACTTTGGTCACGTCTTCGGCCGAGGGGATCTCGAACATGATCGGGCCGAGCACGTCCTCCAGGATGGCGCGCAGTCCCCGTGCGCCGGTCTTGCGCAGCACGGCCAGGTCGGCGATGGAGCGCAGCGCGTCCTCATCGAACTCGAGCTGCACGCCGTCGATTTCGAACATGCGCTGATACTGCTTGACCAGGGCGTTGCGCGGTCCGGTGAGAATCTCGATCAGCGCCTCCTGATCCAGCGGCGACACCGAGGTGACGACGGGAAGGCGGCCGATGAACTCGGGGATCAGGCCGAACTTGTGCAGGTCCTCGGGCAGCACCTCGCCGAACAGATCGAGGTCTTTGCCCTTGTCGTGCAGCGGAGCCCCGAAGCCGACCCCGTGCTTGCCGACCCGCGCCGAGATGATGTCCTCCAGGCCGGCGAAGGCCCCGGCGACGATGAACAGCACATTCGTCGTGTCGATCTGCAGGAACTCCTGGTGCGGATGCTTGCGCCCGCCCTGCGGCGGCACGGATGCCACCGTGCCCTCGAGGATCTTCAGCAGCGCCTGCTGCACGCCCTCGCCCGACACGTCGCGGGTGATCGAGGGGTTCTCGGCCTTGCGGGCGATCTTGTCGATCTCGTCGATGTAGATGATGCCGGTCTCGGCGCGCTTGACGTCGTAGTCGGCGGCCTGCAGCAGCTTGAGCAGGATGTTCTCGACATCCTCGCCGACATAGCCGGCTTCGGTGAGCGCGGTCGCATCGGCCACGGCGAAGGGCACGTTCAGCCGCTTGGCGAGCGTCTGGGCGAGGTAGGTCTTGCCGCAGCCGGTCGGCCCGAGCATGAGGATGTTGCTCTTGGCGACCTCGACCTCTTCGGCGCGCTGCTCGGCGGTCTGCAGTGTGCCGCGGGCGCGCACGCGCTTGTAGTGGTTGTAGACGGCCACGGCGAGCGAGCGCTTGGCGGGTTCCTGCCCGACGACGTACTCCTCGAGAAAGGAGAAGATCTCGCGCGGCTTGGGCAGCTCGAAGTCTGCGACCGGCCCGCCGCCGGCCTCGGCCATCCGCTCTTCGATGATCTCGTTGCACAGCTCGACGCATTCGTCGCAGATGTACACGCCGGGGCCGGCGATCAGCTGCTGCACCTGCTTCTGGCTCTTGCCGCAGAAAGAGCATTTGAACAGGTCGGCGCTCTCACCGATGCGTGCCATGCGCGTCCTCCTCGAAGCCGGCAGCCAGGCGGATTCCTGATGCCGTCATTCGAGCCTAACCGCCAGCACCGACACCGTGGCGTATTGGCGCGCACGAGCACGGGGCGCGGATCTCCGCTGCGGGGAACCCGGCACTCCGCCCCTACTGGTCGTCGCCGCCCCTGCCCATTCACGTGGATGAGCAGGGGCGGCGCAGCCAGACAGGGGCGACGACGGATCAGCCATCACACCATCGACTTGGTGTGCCACACGGTCTTCGTCTCGGTGAACGCGGTGATCCGGTCCAGGCTCTGCTCGACGACGCCGGGACGCAGCACCCGCTTGAGGGTGTCGGCTGCAGCGATCTCCAGCTCCACCCAGTCCAGGTCACCCGCACCGGCCAGATCCAGGGCGTTCACGTCGGCGTGCGAGGCCAACCAGGGTGCGATCTCGGCCGGTGACCCGGTGAGCATGTTCACCACGCCGCCGGGCACGTCGCTGGTGGCGAGCACCTCGGCCAGGCTGATCGCCGAGAGCGGATGCTGCTCGCTGGCGACCACGACGACGGTGTTGCCGGTCACCAGTGCCGGCGCGATCGCCGACACCAGGCCCAGCAGCGCGGAATCCTGCGGGGCGACGATCGCCACGACCCCGGTCGGCTCGGGCACCGAGATGTTGAAGTACGGCCCCGCCACAGGGTTGGCGTTGCCGCCGACCTGCGCGTATTTGTCGCACCAGCCGGCGTACCAGACCCACAGGTCGATCGCCGCGTCCACCTGGGCACCCGCGACAGCAGCGGACACGCCCTCCTGGTCGACGATCTCGTCGACGAACTGGGCGCGACGCCCCTCCAGGATCTCCGCGACGCGGTACAGCACCTGCCCACGGTTGTACGCAGTCGCCCCCGACCAGCCCTTCACCGCCGAGCGAGCGGCGACGACGGCATCCCTGGCATCCTTCCGTGAGGCCTTCGCAGCGTTCGCAAGAAATGCGCCCTTGGCGGAGAGCACCTGGTAGGTGCGGCCGGACTCGCTGCGCGGGAAGGCGCCGCCGATGGCGAGCTTGTAGGTCTTGGGAACGGTCAGTCGCCTGCTCACTTGCTGATCTCCTTGCTGCGTGCGCGCGCCGCGATGGGCGCGGCGACCGGTCGGGGTGCGAGGTAGGCGGTCAGCCCGTGCCGGCCGCCCTCGCGCCCGTACCCGGATTCCTTGTAGCCGCCGAACGGGCTGGAGGGGTCGAAGCGGTTGAACGTGTTCGCCCACACCACGCCCGCACGCAACTTGTCGGCGACGGCGAGGATTCGAGACCCCTTGTCGCTCCAGATGCCGGCCGACAGCCCGTAGGGCGTGTTGTTGGCCTTGGCGATCGCCTCGGCGGGGGTGCGGAAGGTCAGCACCGACAGCACCGGACCGAACACCTCGTCGCGCGCGATGCGACTCGAGGCCTCGACGCCGGTGAAGATCGTCGGGGCGAACCAGAACCCCTTCTCCGGGATCGCGCAGTCGGCGGTCCATCGTTCGGCTCCTCGGCCTCGCCGATGTCGCTGAGTTCGCGGATCCGTGCCAGCTGCGCGGCCGAGTTGATGGCGCCGATGTCGGTGTTCTTGTCCAGCGGATCACCCAGGCGCAGTGTCGACAGTCGGGTCTTGAGCCGGTCGACGACCTCGTCATGGATCGACTCCTGCACCAGCAGGCGACTGCCTGCGCAGCACACGTGGCCCTGATTGAAGAAGATGCCGTTGACGATGCCCTCCACGGCCTGGTCGATCGGCGCATCGTCGAAGACGATATTCGCGGCCTTGCCGCCCAGCTCGAGGGTGACGCGCTTATCGGTGCCCGCGATCGCCTTCGCGATGTCGCGGCCCACACCGGTCGACCCGGTGAAGGCCACCTTGTCGACGTCGGGGTGGCGCACCAGAGTCGCGCCTGGAGCACCAGCACCGGTGATGATGTTCACCACACCAGCGGGCAGATCGGCCTGCTGCAGGATCTCGGCGAAGATCAGCGCCGTCAGCGGCGTGGTCTCGGCCGGCTTGAGCACCACGGTGTTGCCTGCGGCCAGCGCCGGTGCGAGCTTCCAGGCGAGCATGAGCAGCGGGAAGTTCCACGGGATGATCTGACCGGCGACACCCAGCGAGCGCGGGTCTGCGCCGAGGCCGGCGTAGTCGAGCTTGTCGGCCCAGCCGGCGTAGTAGAAGAACCAGGCGGCCACGAGCGGCACGTCCACGTCGCGGCTCTCCTTGATCGGCTTGCCATTGTCCAGGCTCTCGGCCACCGCCAGCTCTCGCGCCCGCTCCTGCACCAGCCGGGCGATGCGGAACAGGTACTTGCCGCGGTCGCGGCCGCTCATCTTCGACCAGACCTTGTCGTACGCCCGGCGCGCTGCGGCGACGGCGCGGTCGACGTCCTCATCGGATGCTGAGGAGATCTCTGCGATGCGGCTCTCGTCTGCGGGAGAGATGGTGTGGAAGGAAGGTCCGGAGCCGTCGACGAACTCGCCGTCGATGAACAGACCGTAGCTGTCCTTCAGGTTCAGGATCGCCTTGGATTCGGGCGCGGGAGCGTATTCCAGGAATGACATATGAGGCTCCTCAGTCGATGGTCACGTAGTCGGCACCGGAGTAGTGGCCGGTGGTGATCTTCTGGCGCTGCAGCAGCACGTCATTGAGCAGACTCGATGCGCCGAAGCGGAACAGATGCGGCTGCAACCACTGCTCGCCTGCGGTCTCGGCGACCGTGACGAGGTACTTGATGGCGTCCTTCGAGGAGCGGATGCCGCCGGCGGGCTTCACACCGATCCTCTCCCCCGTCGCCCGATGCCAGTCGCGCACGGTCTGCAGCATGAGCAGTGTCGTCGGCAGGGTCGCGGCCGGCGATACCTTTCCCGTGGAGGTCTTGATGAAGTCGCCGCCGGCGAGGATCGACAGCCACGAGGCGCGCTTGATGTTGTCGTAGGTGTTCAGCTCCCCGGTCTCCATGATGACCTTCAGCGAGGCGTACGAACCGTCCTCGCGGCGGCAGGCCTGCTTCACGCGGGCGATCTGGTCGAACACCAGCCCGTAGCGCCCCTCCAGGAACGCCCCGCGGTCGATCACCATGTCGATCTCGTCGGCGCCGGCCGCCACGGCATCCGCGGTGTCGGCGAGCTTGACCTCGATCGATGCACGTCCGGACGGGAACGCCGTCGCCACCGCGGCCACAGAGATCCGGCTGTCGTCGGGGTCGCCGTGCAGCGCCCCGAGCGCCTCGATCGCGTGAGCGACCATGTCGCCGTACACGCAGACCGCCGCCGGCCGCGGTGTGGCCGGATCGGCGGCATCCGGTGTCTTCGCCTTCGCGACCAGCGAGCGCACCTTGCCGGCGGTGTCGGCGCCTTCGAGCGTGGTCAGGTCGATCAGCGAGATGATCTTGTCGAGCGCCCACGCCTTCGAGGTCGTCTTGATCGAGCGGGTGCCCAGACCCGCCGCACGCTGCTCCAGGCCCACGGCGTCCACGCCGGGCAGGCCGTGCAGGAAGCGGCGCAGTGTCGCATCGTCGGGCTCACCGCCCAGTACATCGACCGCCGAGCGGCGGCCGTCCGATCGTTCGAGCTCTGTGATCGTCACTTCTCCTCCAAGAGTGCACGTGCAGTGGATTCGTCGGTCACCAGTACGCTGCACAGCCCGTTGCTGACGACTGTACGCGCGATGTCGTGCTTGGCGTCACCCGCGGTGACGAAGACGGCACGGGATGCGGAGCGCACCCGGTCGAGCCCGACCCCGACCGTGCGGGCGTCGAGCTGCGGGTCGACGATGTTGCCGTCGGCGTCGATGTAGCGGCCGAGCAGATCGCCGACCGCTCCGCGCCGGGCGAGCTCGGCGATGTCGGATGCCGTGAGATACCCGTTCTCGACATGAGCGGATGCCGGGTCGCACGGGCCTGCGGTGAACAGGAAGGTGTCGGCGTGCGCTGCCTGCTCGAGGATCGCCGCGACGGTGCGGTCGGCCTCGATGGCCTGCTTCGTCTCCACCCGCTCGAGGATGGCCGGGCTCGGCAGCAGCACGGCCTGCCCGGCGCCGCGCTGGGCGATGGTGACGGCGACGGATGCTGCACCTCCCGAGCGGCGGTTCAGGCTCACTCCACCATTGGCCTGCACGACGGTGATGCCGTGCGCCCAGCCGTCGGGCAGCGCCTCGGCGAGGGCGGTGAGGGTGCGCCCCCAGCTGACCGCGAGGATGCGCGGCACCGGACGGAGGGCCGTCAGCATGTCGGCTGCGGCGCGGGCGACACGCTCCAGCACGGCAGCGGGATCATCGGGCGCGGGAACGACGACGGCATCTGTCAGTCCGAAACGCTCCACGAGCGTCCGCTCCAGCCCCAGCCTCCGCGCACGCGGGTGCACGATCTCGATCCGGACGATGCCGAGCTCACGCGCCTGGGTGAGCAGCCTGCCGACCTTCCAGCGAGAGATGCCCAGGAGTGCGCCGATCTCGTCCTGCGTCTTGTTCTCGTCGTAGGAGAGCTCGGCGACACGTACCATCAGCAGTTCGTCGTCCACGGCATCCTCCTCACTGCTCCAGCCTAGAAGCAGACGCACGCTCGCGCACTCAATTGCTCATATGAGCGCGGCAGTGCCGGCGTGGCGCGCATTCGTCGGCATCCGGACGCGAAAGAGCGGCCCGGACGGATCCGGGCCGCTCGTGGCACGCGTGGACTCAGGCGCGCTTACGCGAGGTGAGCACCTGGTCGACGATGCCGTACTCCTTGGCCTGCTCGGCCGAGAGGATGTTGTCGCGGTCGATGTCGCGGTTGACCTTCTCCACGGGCTGACCGGTGTGCTTGGCCATGGTCTCTTCGAGCCAGGTGCGCATGCGCATGATCTCGTTCGCCTGGATCTCGATGTCGGAGGCCTGGCCCTGACCGGCCTCGCCCATGGCCGGCTGGTGCATGAGCACGCGGGCGTTCGGGAGCGCCAGTCGCTTGCCCGGAGCCCCGCCCGCGAGCAGTACGGATGCGGCGGACGCCGCCTGGCCGAGCACGACGGTCTGGATCTGCGGCGCCACGTACTGCATGGTGTCGTAGATGGCCGTCATCGCGGTGAACGAGCCACCGGGCGAGTTGATGTACATGGTGATGTCGCGCTCGGAGTCCTGGCTCTCCAGAACCAGCAGCTGAGCCATGACGTCGTCGGCGGATGCATCGTCGACCTGCACGCCGAGGAAGATCACGCGATCCTCGAACAGCTTGTTGTACGGGTCCTGACGCTTGAAGCCGTAGGCGGTGCGCTCCTCGAACTGCGGCAGCACATAGCGGCTGGAGGGGAGGTTGCCGGCGGCACGGAAAGTGGGTGTGTACATATGTGTCGTCCTGCCTTAGTTGTCCGCGCCGGTTCCGCCACCGCCGTGCACGTCAGTGGCGTGCTCGCGGATGTGGTCGACGAATCCGTACTCGAGGGCCTCGTCGGCGGTGAACCAGCGGTCGCGGTCGCCGTCCTCGTTGATCTGCTCGACGCTCTTGCCGGTCTGCTCGGCGGTGATCTCCGCCAGACGGCGCTTCATGGAGAGGATCAGCTGTGCCTGCGTCTGGATGTCGCTGGCCGTGCCGCCGAAGCCGCCATGCGGCTGGTGAAGCAGCACGCGAGCGTTGGGGGTGATGTAGCGCTTGCCCTTGGTGCCGCTGGTCAGCAGCAGCTGGCCCATCGAGGCAGCCATGCCGATGCCGACCGTGACGATGTCGTTGGGCACGAACTGCATGGTGTCGTAGATGGCCATGCCCGCCGTGATCGAACCGCCGGGCGAGTTGATGTAGAGGTAGATGTCCTTCTCGGCGTCCTCGGCGGCGAGAAGCAGGATCTTCGCGCAGATCTCGTTCGCGTTCTCGTCTCGCACCTCGGAGCCCAGCCAGATGATGCGATCCTTCAGCAGTCTGTCGAAGACGCTCGTCGCCATCAGAGGTTCAGCCATGTCAGCTCTCCTGTTCCCGTGTTTCGGTGATTCGAATCTACCGGCGGCCCAGGGCCGCTTCTCCCGTGTTCGCCGTCGGCATATCAACGCGCCGGGCGCGGAGAAGAAGAAGGCGGATGCCGCAGCATCCGCCTTCTCAGAATGATCTGCGATCACTCGGCCTTCTTCGCCGGAGCCTTCTTGGCGGGAGCCTTCTTGGCAGCCGGCTTCTTCTCCGCCTCGGAGTCGTCGGCCTTCTCAGCCTTCGCTGCGGCCTTCTTCTTGGCGGCCGGCTTCTCTTCGGCGGGAGCCTCTTCGGCATCCGCCTGCTCGTCGTCGACGTCGCCGATGAACTCGGAGAGGTCGACGGCCTTGCCCTTGCTGTCGACGACCTTGACCTTGCCGAGCACCGAGGCGAGGGCCTTGTTGCGGGCGATCTCGCCGACCAGGGACGGCAACTGGCCGGCGCCCTGCAGCGCCTCGACGAACTCCTGCGGAGCCATGCCGTACTGCGCGGCGGACTGGACGATGTACTGGCTCAGCTCCTCCTGGGAGACCTGCACGTCAGCACCCTCGGCGATGGTGTCCAGCAGCACCTGCGTGCGGAACTGCTTCTCGCTGGCCTCGGCCACCTCGGCACGGTGCACGTCGTCGTCCAGACGGTTCTCGTTCTCGAGGTGGTTGTGCACCTCGTCTTCGATGAGCTGCGCGGGCACCGGGATCTCGACCTTCTCGAGCAGGGTCTCGATGAGCTGGTCGCGAGCCGCGGCACCCTGCGTGAAGACGCCCTGCTGGCCGACGCGCTCGGCGAGGCTGTCGCGCAGCTCGGCGATGGTGTCGAACTCGGAGGCCATCTGGGCGAAGTCGTCGTCGGCCTCGGGCAACTCGCGCTCCTTGACGCCCTTGACGGTGACAGTGACCTCGGCCTCTTCGCCGGCGTGGTCGCCGCCGACGAGCTTGGAGCGGAACGTGGTCTCTTCACCGGCGGTGAGCGAGTCGATGGCCTCATCGATGCCGTCCAGCAGCTCGCCGGAGCCCACCTCGTAGGAGACGCCGTCGGCGCGGTCGATCTCGTTGCCGTCGATCGCGGCGATCAGGTTGAGCTCGACGAAGTCGCCCTTCGCAGCGGGACGGTCGACGGGGATCAGCGTGCCGAAGCGGGCGCGCAGGCTGTCGAGCTCGGCGTCGATCGCCGCGTCGTCGGTCTCGACGGCGTCGACCGTGATGGTGATGTCGTCGAAGGAGGGCACCTCGATCTCAGGACGCACGTCGACCTCGACGTCGACGAGCAGGTCACCGGAGAAGTCCTTCTCGTTCGGCCACTGGGTGATGTCGGCCGAGGGGCGGCCGACGATGCGCACGTTGTGCTCGGTCGCGGCCTCACGGAAGAACTTGTCGAGCCCCTCGTTGACAGCGTGCTCGATGACCGCACCGCGGCCGATGCGCTGGTCGATGATCGGAGCGGGGACCTTGCCCTTGCGGAAGCCGGGGATCTGCACGTCCTGAGCGATGTGCTCGTACGCGTGAGCGATGCTGGGCTTGAGGTCCTCGGGGGTGACCGTGATGCTGAGCTTGACCCGGGTCGGGGAAAGCTTCTCGACGGTGCTGTTGGCCATACTGGTGTGTCTCCTTGTGGTTTCCGCGCGGATGGCACGGGCATGAAGTCTGGAGGCCGTGGTCGGGGCGACAGGATTTGAACCTGCGACCTCCCGCTCCCAAAGCGGGCGCTCTACCAAGCTGAGCTACGCCCCGGCTTGAACCCGCGCGCACGGGAACGGCCTCATCGAGTCTAACGGACAGGAACGCCTTCACCGTCCGCTATGCTTTACGAGGTGCTCTGCTCAGCAGGGCACGTGCGGGGCTGTAGCTTAATGGTAAAGCCTTAGTCTTCCAAACTAATGACGCGGGTTCGATTCCCGTCAGCCCCTCCAGATCGCGAGAACCAGATCGCGAAAACGCAGGACGCCCCGGTATCCACCGGGGGCGTCCTTTTCAGATCGTGGCTGCTCAGCTCTGCCCGCGCCGCTCCCGCAGCTGGGTGAGGGCGTCCTCCAGAAGCTGCTGAGCCTCTTCGTCGGTGCGCCGCTCCTTCACGTAGGCCAGGTGCGTCTTGTACGGTTCGGCTTTCGCCATGGCAGGCGGGTTCTGGCGATCGCGCCCCGCCGGAAGCCCCGAGTGCGGGTGGTCGATCGTCTCCGGGATCTCCTCTTCTGGGAGTCCTGCCGCGAAGTAGCGCACGGTCTCGTTGCCGAGTCCGTCCCAGTACGACACGGCGATCCGATCGGCGTGATAGCCGTGATCCTGCTCGCCCATCGGGCCGGAGCCCACCCGCGTTCCTCTGATCGCGTTGCCGCCGGTGGCCATCAGATCACCGAGAACTTCGTGATCAGGCCGAGGGCGACGATGGTCACGAACCAGACGAGCGCGAGGACGACCGTGAACCGGTTGAGGTTGCGCTCCGCGAGGCCGGACGAGCCGACGGTCGCGGACATGCCACCGCCGAACATATCGGACAGGCCACCACCGCGACCCTTGTGGAGAAGGATGAGGAGCGTCAGCAGCACACTGCTGATTCCCAGCAGGACCTGCAGCACGAACTCGAGAACCAGCACCAGATGAAGCCTTTCGCCAGGGTCGAAAACAACCCGCCTAGCTGTCGATTATAGGGCGAGACGCCGGGGCGCCCCGTCCGACTCACACTCCGACGTGCTTCTGGAAGCGCACGATCGCCGCGAATTCGTCCACGACGAGGCTCGCACCGCCCACCAGAGCGCCATCCACATCGGGCTCGCGCATGAAGCTGGCGATGTTGCCGGACTTCACGGATCCGCCGTAGAGCACGCGGGTGCGCGCCGCTGCATCCTCATCGAGGACACGGCCGATCACACCGCGCAGCGCGGCGCAGACGTCTTGCGCCTGCGACGGCGTCGCCGCCTGACCCGACCCGATCGCCCAGACCGGCTCGTAGGCGACGACGATGTCGGCGGATGCCGGGATGCCGTCGAGTGCCTTCTCGAGCTGACCGGCGGGAACGGCGCTGGCGCCGAACTCCTCCAGGTCGGCCGCGGTCTCGCCCACGCAGATCACCGGCACCAGTCCATGCTTCAGCGCTGCCTTGACCTTGGCATTCACGATCTCATCGCTCTCGTGGTGGTACTCGCGGCGCTCGGAGTGCCCGATGATCGCATATCGCACGCCCAGCTTCGCGAGGAAGGCTCCCGACACCTCTCCGGTGTATGCACCCGAATCGTGCGCCGAGACATCCTGCGAGCCGAGTGCGAACGGGATCTTGTCCGCATCGATCAGCGTCTGCACCGAGCGGATGTCGGTGAACGGCGGGAACACCGCCACCTCCACCGATCCGTTGTCGTGATCGGCGTCCTTCAGCGTCCAGTGCAGCTTCTGCACGGTCGCCACCGCCTGCAGGTGGTCGAGGTTCATCTTCCAGTTCCCCGCGATCAGCGGGGTGCGCCTGTTCTGCGCAGCAGACGAATTCATTGAGACTGCCATCCGAGGACCTCCAGTCCAGGTAGCTTCTTACCCTCGAGGAACTCGAGGCTGGCACCGCCGCCGGTCGAGATGTGCCCGAACTGATCGTCCGAGAATCCCAGCTGGCGCACTGCAGCGGCGGAGTCTCCCCACCCACCACGCCGAGGCCGTCCACCTCGGTGAGCGCCTGCGCGACGGCCTTGGTGCCGGAAGCGAACGCCGGGAACTCGAACACGCCCATCGGGCCGTTCCAGAACACCGTCTTCGAGTCGCGGATCGCCTCGGCGAAACGCGCCGCACTGTCCGGGCCGATGTCCAGGCCGATGCCCGATGCACCGAACGCACTCTGCTCGATGGCATCCGCCGCCACCGTCTCATGCGAGGCGTCCGCCGAGAACCCGGAGGCGACCACCACGTCGGTCGGCAGCACGAGCTCGACCCCTCGCTCCCTGGCGTCTGCGATGTAGCCGCGCACGGTGTCGAGCTGATCCTGCTCGAGCAGGCTGGAGGCCACCGCGTGACCCTCGGCCGCGAGGAACGTGAACAGCATCCCGCCGCCGACCAGCAGCCGATCCACCCGCGGCAGCAGGTGGGAGATGACGCCGAGCTTGTCGCTGACCTTCGACCCGCCGAGCACGACGGTGTACGGGCGCTCGGGGTTCTCGGTCAGCCGGTCGAGCACGTCCAGCTCGGTCGCGATCAGCAGACCCGCCGCCGAAGGCAGCAGCTGAGCCAGCTCGTAGACGCTGGCCTGCTTGCGGTGCACGACTCCGAACCCGTCGGAGACCAGAGCGTCGCCGAGCGCGGCCAGCTCTGCGGCGAAGGACTTGCGAGCCGCATCGTCCTTCGCGGTCTCGCCGGCGTTGAACCGCAGGTTCTCGAGCACGACGACCCCGCCGTCCTCGATCGCGGCGACCGCATGCTGGGCGGATTCGCCCACCGTGTCGCGGGCGAAGGCCACCGGCTTGCCGAGCAGCTCGGACAGACGCTGCGCGACCGGCTCCAGGCTGTACTGCGGGTCGGGAGAGCCGTTGGGACGGCCCAGATGCGAGCACACGATCACCCGCGCGCCGGCGTTGATCAGTGCGTTCAGAGTCGGCAGCGAGGCGCGAACGCGGCCATCGTCCGCGATGACCCCGTCCCGGAGCGGGACGTTCAGATCACAGCGGACGATGACGCGCTTGCCTTCAAGCGACCCCAGCGTGTCGAGGGTGCGCAGCGTCATGGAGATCAGAGACGCTCGGCGACGTACTCGGTCAGGTCGACCAGGCGGTTCGAGTAGCCCCACTCGTTGTCGTACCAGCTCGAGACCTTCACGAGGTTGCCGCTGACGTTGGTCAGGCCGGCGTCGAAGATCGAGGAGTGCGGGTTGAGCTGGATGTCGCTCGACACGATCGGGTCCTCGTTGTACTGCAGGATCCCCTGCAGACGACCGTCGGCGGCTGCCGCACGGTACGCGTCGTTGACCTCGTCGACGGTCAGGTCGTCGCGGTCGGAGATGATCGTCAGGTCGACGATCGAACCGGTGGGAACCGGCACGCGGTACGAGGATCCGCTCAGCTTGCCGTTCAGCTCGGGCAGAACCAGGCCGATGGCCTTGGCTGCGCCGGTCGAAGCGGGGACGATGTTGATCGCGGCCGCGCGGGCGCGGCGCAGGTCGCCGTGCGGGCCGTCCTGCAGGTTCTGGTCGGCCGTGTAGGCGTGTGCGGTCATCATGAAGCCGCGCTGGATGCCGAAGGTGTCGTTGAAGACCTTGGCCAGCGGCGCGAGGCAGTTCGTGGTGCACGACGCGTTCGAGATGATGTTGTGGTTCGCAGCGTCGTAGCTGTCTTCGTTCACACCGACGACGAAGGTGCCGTCGACATCCGTGCCGGGGGCGGAGATGATGACCTTCTTGGCGCCGCCGGCGATGTGCTTGCCCGCGTCCGCAGCCTTGGTGAACCGGCCGGTCGACTCGATGACGATGTCAACGCCCAGCTCGCCCCACGGCAGCGCTGCAGGGTCGCGCTCCTCGAACACCTTGATGGCCTTGCCGCCGACCGTGATGACATCGCCCTCGTGCGACACCTCGACGCTCAGCGGTCCACCGACGGAGTCGTACTTCAGGAGATGCGCGAGAGCGGCATTGTCGGTGAGGTCGTTGACAGCGACGATCTCGAGGTCAGCGTTCTGAGCGAGAGCTGCACGAAGGAAGTTTCGTCCAATACGACCGAAGCCGTTGATACCGATCTTGACAGACACGAAAGTCTCCTGGTTCTTAATCAAGGAAATGCGTAAAATTCGCAGATTGCGCGGACAACGGCGTCCTGACGGGCTTTTCGCCCATCAGGACGCCCATCTTTTACGACAGTACCAGCAGACCGGAGGTCTTCTCACGTGCTGTTTCAAAGCGCTGGGCGACGTTCTCCCAGTTGGCGATGTTCCATGCCGCCTTGATGTAGTCCGCCTTGACGTTCAGGTAGTCGAGGTAGAAGGCGTGCTCCCACATGTCGAGCTGGAACAGCGGAACCGTGCCCTGAGCGGTGTTGGCGTGCTGGTCGAAGAGCTGCTGGATGATCAGCCGGGCGCCGATCGGGTCCCAGCTCAGCACGGCCCAGCCGGAGCCCTGGATGCCGGAGGCCGCCGCCGTGAAGTGCGCCTGGAACTTCTCGAAGGAGCCGAAGAACTCGTCGATGGCCGCCTTGAGCTCACCCTCGGGCTGTCCGCCACCGTTGGGTGAGAGGTTGGTCCAGAAGATCGAGTGGTTGACGTGACCGCCGAGGTTGAACGCCAGATCCTTCTCGAGCTTGTTGACGTTCGCGAGGTTGCCGCTGTCGCGTGCCTCGGCGAGGGCATCCAGCGCGGCATTGGCGCCGGCGACGTATGCGGCGTGGTGCTTGTCATGGTGGAGTTCCATGATCTTGCCGCTGATGTGCGGTTCGAGGGCCGCGAAGTCGTAGGGAAGGTCGGGAAGCGTGTAAGTCGCCATGTCGATTTCATCCAATCCGCGCCGCGCCACGGCGCTTGCGTTCTCTGCGACGCCGTGTGCGCTGCAGAGCAGACGTTTCACATCCTACTGACGACAACGGGCTCAGCGGCGGGATCCTTCCCGCCATGACGACACTGCCGCCTCGAAGCGCGAGGTCAATCCTCCAGGCCTGCGGGCACGGCGGCCTCGGTGCCGGGGATGCCCTCCTGCTGCGCGCGCTTGTCCGCCATCGCCAGCAGCCGACGGATGCGACCGGCCACCGCGTCCTTGGTGAGCGGCGGATCGGCATGATGACCGAGTTCATCGAGGCTGGCATCGCGATGCGCGAGCCGCAGATTACCGGCGGTGCGCAGGTGGTCGGGCACATCGTCACCGAGGATCTCGAGGGCGCGTTCCACCCGTGCGCAGGCGGCGACGGCAGCCTGGGCGGAGCGACGCAGGTTGGCGTCGTCGAAGTTGACCAGGCGGTTCACGCCGGCCCGCACCTCGCGTCGCTGGCGCATCTCTTCCCAGGTGGCCGCGGTGCGGCGAGCGCCCATGGCGACCAGGATCGCCCGGATCGCCTCGCCCTCGCGAACCACCACGCGGGGCAGCCCGCGCACCTCGCGGGCCTTGGCCGCGATGCCGATCCGGTGAGCTGCGCCCACCAGCGCCATCGCCGCCTCGCTGGAGGGGCAGGCCACCTCGAGCACCGCCGAGCGTCCGGGCTCGGTCAGCGAACCCGCTGCGAGGAAGGCACCCCGCCAGATGCCCGCGAGTTCGTCGGGGGATCCGGTGGTCAGACGATTGGGCAGACCGCGCACCGGTCGGCGACGTGCGTCCAGGAGTCCGGTCTGGCGCGCGAGGGTCTCCCCGCACCGATCACACGCACCGCCCAGCGCGCGCCGTCGCCGGCCGACCCCGCCTGCGCGGAGCTGGATTTCACCTGCGCGATCTCCGGACGCACCCCGTAGATCTCGCTGAGGTCGCGGCTGACGCGGCGCGCCAGCGTCTCGGCATCGACCTCGGCCTCGACGGCCACCCGGCCCGCGATGGAGTGCAGCCCACCGGCGAAGCGAAGAATCGTCGTCACCTCTGCGACACGCACTGTCGGGGGTGCGCTGCGGAAGCTGACGAGCTCAGCCTTGACGTCGGTGGTGAGTGCCACGGGACTCCTTCACGATCCTGGCGTCGGATCGCGACGCAAGGGAATAGCTTACAAGGCCAGGATGCCTCTCCTGGCCCACGGATGCGTTTACTCGCGCCCGAGATCGCGGTGACGGACGTTCACCGCCACGCCGGGCTCGTCGGCCAGGCGACGCGCGAGCTCCTCGGCGACGGCCACGGAGCGGTGCTTGCCCCTGTGCAGCCGATGGCGACCGTGGAGTGGCTCTTGTTCTCGCGCTGGTACCCCGCCAGCACCGGGCGCAGCACCTGCACGTAGGCGTCGAGGAACTCCGCGGCACCCGGCCGCGACAGCACGAAATCGCGCACCTGGGCGTCCTGACCGGTGCAGTCGCGCAGCTCCTCGTTCCAGAACGGATTGGGCAGGAAGCGCATGTCCGCCACGTGGTCTACATCGGTGGGCACGCCGTACTTGAAGCCGAAGCTGAGCAGGGTCAGGCGGTGGCGCGCCGCGCCCTCCTCAGAGAACATCTCAGACACCTGCATCGCCAACTGATGGATGTTCAGAGCGGATGTGTCGATGAGCAGATCCGCCGCCTCGCGGATCGGCGCGAGGCGTGCGCGCTCGGTGCGGATGCCGTCCAGCAGCGTTCCGTCCTCCTGCAGCGGATGCGGTCGTCGCACCGCCTCGAAGCGGCGAACGAGCACGTCATCGGAAGCATCGAGGTAGAGCACCTTCACCCCACCACGGGATCGCAGCGCGCGTGCCACGCCGGGGAAATCGTCGAACAGACCGCGCCCGCGGACGTCGACGACCGCGGCGACCTTGGGCAGATTGCCCCCGCCCATGTCGGTGAGCTCCAGCAGCGGACGCAGAATCTGCGGCGGCAGATTGTCGACGACGTACCAGCCCAGGTCCTCGAGCGCATTCGCGGCCGTCGTGCGCCCCGCGCCCGACATTCCCGTGACGATCAGGAATTCGCCCTCATCTGCGGCCGCCATCGTCGTGTCTCCCTTCCGCTGCTACCAGCCTATCGACTCGGTGCGCTGCGCTGACCCGCTAGGTGCTCGTGGATGCTCTCGGCGAGGACCGGGCCGATCCCACTGACCTCGCAGATCTGATCCGGTGCGGCCGCGCGCAGCGCGGTGACCGAGCCGAAGTGCTTGAGCAGGGCCTTGATGCGCGCGTCGCCGAGGCCGGGGACCTCACTGAGCACGGTGCTGATGTCACGACGACGGCGCCGCCGCTGGTGCGTGATCGCGAAGCGATGCGCCTCGTCGCGCAGACGCTGCACGAGGTAGAGTGCCTCGCTGGTGCGCGGCAGGATCACCGGGAAATCATCGTCGGGAACCCAGATCTCCTCGAGCCGTTTCGCTATGCCGCACAGAGCGATGTCAGTGCGCCCGCTGTCCCGGAGGGCGCGAGCCGCCGCCTGCACCTGCGGCTGTCCGCCGTCCACGATGAGAAGCTGCGGCCGGTACGCGAAGCGCGGCCGGCGCGCCATCGCCGTCGGCGCGCCCTCCTCCTCTTCGACGTCGTCCTCCCGTGCCGGATCGACACGAGCCAGCCGCCGCATGAGCACCTGATACATCGAGTCGGTGTCGTCGGTGGTCTCGGCGATGTTGAACGAGCGGTACTGATCCTTGCGGGGCAGCCCGTCCTCGAACACCACCATCGATGCGACCACGTTCGTACCGCTCAGGTGCGAGATGTCGAAGCACTCGATGCGCAGCGGAGCCTCACTCATGCCGAGGGCCTCCTGCAGGTCGGTGAGCGCCTGGGTGCGTGCCACATAGTCGCTGGTGCGCCGGGTCTTGTGCCGCAGCAGCGCCTGCTGCGCATTGAGCGTCGCGGTGCGCATGAGCTCCGCCCGCTGCCCGCGCTGCGCCACCGCGATCTCGACCTTCCGGCCTCGCCTGCCGCGCAGCCACTGCTCGAGTTCGGGGGCGTCGTCGGGAAGCACCGGCACCAGCACACGGCGCGGAATATCGCCGGAATCGCCGTACACGCGCTGCAGCACCTGGTCGACCAGCTCGCCCCCGGAGATGTCGAGCTCCTTGTCGAGCGTGAGCGAGCGCACGCTCCGCACCCGTCCGCCGCGGATCACGAAGTGGTGCACGGCGGCCGAGAGCTCATCCTCCGCGATGCCGAACAGATCGGCGTCCTCATCGGACGGCAGCACCAGGGCGCTCTTGCCGAGCACCGCCTCGATCGCGGACAGCTTGTCGCGGTACATCGCCGCGGACTCGTAGTCCATCGCCGCGGATGCCGCCTGCATCCTCCTGGTCAGGTCACGGGTGAAGCGCTCGTCGCCGCCGGCCATGAAGGCGATGAAATCCTGCACCTGCGCACGATGCTCCTCGATCGTGCAGGTCATCGAGCACGGCCCGCCGCACTTGCCGATCTGGCCGGGGAAGCACGGCCGACCGGTCTGCATCGCACGGCGGTAGCTGGCGTCGCTGCAGGTGCGGATCGGGAACGCCTTGATCATCAGGTCGATGGTCTCGTGCACCGCCCACACCTTCGGGTAGGGCCCGAAGTAGCGCGCACCGGGGATCTTCCGGTTCCGCGTGACGAGCACCCTCGGCGCCTCATCGGCGAGGGTGACCGCCATGAACGGATAGGACTTGTCGTCCTTGTAGCGCACATTGAACGGCGGATCGAACTCCTTGATCCACATGTACTCCAGCTGCAGCGAGTCGACGTCGGTGGCGACGACCGTCCACTCCACCGAGGCCGCCGTGGTCACCATCCGCCGCGTGCGCTCGTGCAGCGTGCGCAGCGGTGCGAAGTAGTTCGACAGCCGCTGCCGCAGGTTCTTCGCCTTGCCGACGTACAGGACGCGCCCTTCGGCATCCCGGAATCTGTACACCCCGGGGTCGGTGGGGATCTCGCCCGTCCGCGGCTTGTACGGCAGGACGTCGGCCATCATCCCGCCTTGCGCGCCGCCCGACCGGTCGCTGCGCTCGACGGGACGTCCAGGACCTCGGCCAGGAAGCTGCCGGTGTGGCTCTCCTCCACCGCCGCGATCTGCTCGGGCGTCCCCGTGGCGAGCACCTCGCCGCCGCCGGATCCGCCCTCGGGGCCCAGGTCGATCACCCAGTCCGCCGACTTGATCACGTCGAGATTGTGCTCGATCACGATGACCGTGTTGCCCTTGTCCACCAGACCGTTCAACACCTCGAGGAGCTTGCGCACGTCTTCGAAGTGCAGACCGGTGGTCGGCTCGTCGAGCACGTATACGCTGCGGCCGTTGCTGCGGCGCTGCAGCTCGGTGGCCAGCTTGACACGCTGCGCCTCGCCGCCGGAGAGCGTGGTGGCCGCCTGACCGAGCCGCACGTAGCCGAGGCCGACGTCGACGAGTGTCTTCATGTAGCGGTGGATCGCCTGGATGGGCTCGAAGAACTCCGCGGCCTCGACGATCGGCATCTCCAGCACCTCGGCGATGTTCTTGCCCTTGTAGTGCACGGCGAGGGTGTCGCGGTTGTACCGCTTGCCGTGGCAGACCTCGCAGTCGACGTACACGTCGGGCAGGAAGTTCATCTCGATCTTGATCGTGCCGTCGCCCGAGCACGCGTCGCAGCGCCCGCCCTTGACGTTGAAGCTGAAGCGGCCCGGCCGGTAGCCGCGCACCTTCGCCTCGGGTGTCTCGCTGAACAGGGTGCGGATGCGATCGAAGACGCCGGTGTAGGTGGCGGGATTCGAGCGCGGGGTGCGCCCGATGGGCGCCTGGTCCACGTGGACCACCTTGTCGAGGTTGTCGAGTCCTGTCACGCGCGTGTGCTTGCCCGGCACCGTGCGGGCACCGTTGAGACGACCCGCCAGCACCTGGTACAGGATGTCGTTCACCAGAGACGACTTGCCCGAGCCGCTCACGCCCGTCACCGCGGTGAGGACGCCGAGCGGGAATTCAGCCGTCACGTTCTTGAGGTTGTTCGCGCGCGCTCCGACCACGGTCAGCATCCGCTTCCTGTCGATGCGACGCCGCGTGGCAGGGGTGGGGATCTCCCGTCGGCCGGCCAGATAGTCACCCGTCATCGACCCGGACTCGCCCAGCAGCGCCGAGAACGGCCCGGAGTGCACGACCTCTCCCCCGTTGACGCCTGCCCCCGGTCCGATGTCGACGATCCAGTCCGCCGCTTCAATCGTCTCCTCGTCGTGTTCGACGACGATGAGCGTGTTTCCCAGGTCGCGCAGTCGGATGAGGGTCTCGATCAGGCGACGGTTGTCGCGCTGATGCAGACCGATCGAGGGCTCGTCGAGCACGTACAGCACGCCGGTCAGTCCGGAGCCGATCTGCGTCGCCAGGCGGATGCGCTGCGCTTCTCCTCCCGACAGCGATCCCGCCGAGCGGCCGAGGTTCAGATAGGACAGCCCCACCTGCAGCAGGAACTCCAGGCGCAGCCTGATCTCACGCAGCACCTGCGCGGCGATCTTCGCCTCGCGGTCGGTGAGCTGGAGCGTCTGCATGAACGCGCTGGCATCGGCAAGACTCAGGCTCGACACCTCGGCGATGGAGTGCCCGTGCACCTTGACGGCGAGCACTTCGGGCTTCAGCCGCGCACCGCCGCAGGCGGCACACGGCACCTCACGCAGGTACTCGCCCCAGCGACTGCGCTGGGTGTCGGACTCGGCCTGCATGTACTGCCGCTCGATGTAGGGCACGACGCCCTCGAAGCCCGAGGTGTAGCGCATCTCGCGGCCGTAGCGGTTCTTCCACTTGACGCTGACCTTGTAGTCGTTGCCGTGCAGCACGGCTTCACGTACATCGGAATGCAGCTTCTTCCATGGCGTGTCGAGTGAGAAGTCCAGGTCGCGAGCCAGCCCCTCGAGCAGCCGCTCGTAGTACTGGAACACCCCCTTCCCCTGGGTGGTCCATGGCAGGATCACACCATCGCGGATGGAGAGGTTCTCGTCGCCGAGCATGAGATCGACGTCCACCGACATCCGCGTCCCCAGGCCGGAGCACACCGGGCAGGCGCCGAACGGTGCGTTGAAGGAGAAGGTGCGCGGCTCGATCTCGGTGAGCGTGATCGGATGGCCGTTCGGGCAGGCGAGCTTCTCCGAGAACGACTGCCAGGCCGCATCGCCCTCCTCGTCCACGAAGTTCACCTGCATGATGCCGCCAGCCAGCCCCAGTGCCGTCTCGACGGAGTCGGTGACCCGGGCGAGGATGTCGTCGGATGCCACCAGCCGGTCGACCACGACGGCAATGTCGTGCTTGTAGCTCTTCTTGAGCTTCGGCGGCTCGGCGAGCTGGATCAGCTCGCCGTCGACGACGGCCCGGGAATAGCCCTTGGCTCCGAGTTCCTTGAACAGGTCGACGAACTCGCCCTTCTTCTGCGTGACCACGGGGGCGACGATCTGATACCGGGTGCGTTCGGGCAGTTCGACCAGCTGATCTGCGATCTGCTGCACGGTCTGCCGCTGAATCCGCTCGCCGCATTCCGGGCAGTGCGGGATGCCGATGCGCGCCCAGAGCAGGCGCATGTAGTCATGGATCTCGGTGATCGTGCCGACGGTGGAGCGCGGGTTGCGGTTGGTCGACTTCTGATCGATCGACACAGCGGGGCTGAGCCCTTCGATGAAGTCGACGTCAGGGCGGTCCACCTGGCCCAGGAACTGACGCGCGTAGGCGCTCAGCGATTCGACGTAGCGGCGCTGCCCCTCCGCGAAGATCGTGTCGAAGGCGAGGCTCGACTTGCCGGACCCCGACAGCCCGGTGAAGACCACCAGGGAATCACGGGGGATGTCGATGTCGACGTTCTTGAGATTGTGCACGCGGGCACCGCGGACACTGAGTTTGCCGGAGGAGGCGACAGGAACAATGGGCACCGGACAAGTCTAAGAGTGACCACCGACACCGGCACTCAGCGTACCCCCGGTGGCTGCTCGGGCGGGAGCGCCCTGGTGCGCTGGGTCCGCAGCATCCGCCTTCCCGCGTAGGCGATCGCCAGCGCGGTCAGGGCTGCGACGATCACGGCGCCGGGGATCGACCGCCCACCAGGCAGCAGGGATGCGAACGCGCCACCCGCCTGTGCGATCAGCTGCACCACCGCGAAGCGGGCCGCTGTCGGACGCAGCGCGCGCAGTGTGACGTGCGCCCGCAGCGGAATCGCGAAGGTCAGCGAGCCGAGCACCTGCAGCAGATGCACGGTGAAGATCACGATCGCCGTGCGCCACGCGTCGGGCTCGGCGATGATGAGCATGATGATCAGGATCGCGCAGGCTGCCCACGGTCCGCCGGCCATCCGGACGATGCCGCCCAGAAGCCCTGCAGCAGCGAGCACGACGACCCACCACAGTGGGGCGCCGAGCAGCAGACCCGCACCGGCCGCCACGCCCGCTGCGATCACCGACAGCAGCGCACCGGGCACAGCCACACCGGTCCTGAGCGTCTCATCGCGCCTCATCGCCGACCGCCTTGCAGGCCGGGCCGTCGACCGGCCCGGGTCAGTGCACCGAGCTGCGCGTCGATGTCAGCGCTCCAGTGCAGGGTCTCGACGCCCGCCTCGCGCAGCTGATGCATCATGTCCTGTCGTTCGGCGAGCAGCACCTGCAATGCCAGACGACGTTCGGCGCTGAGGCGACCGCGGTCGAGCTCGGGAAGGGTGTCGACCGCGACGACCCTGTGGCCGGAGGCGCGCCAGCGAGTGGCGATCTCGGCGGCCGCCCCGTCGAAGAACGTCGACAGCACGTAGATGATCGAACCGTGCGGTACGGGCGGAGTGCGACGGAACCGGGCATCGTCTCCGGCGCGGCCGCTCGCCGAGATTTCCGCGACGACACGGGCGAGGTGCCGCCGTCCGCCGCCCGAGCGCACGGATCGACCGCCATGCGCGAGCGTGTGGAACGCGACACGATCGCCCTGGCCGATCGTGGCCGTCGCGATCGCCCGCGCGGCGGCGCGCGCATGGTCCAGCGAGGTCACGCCGCTGCGGGCGGGGTCCGTACGACCCCAGGTGGCGACGACCGCCCCGAGGTCGTCGGCGGTGTCCATCACGAGAACGGCCGAGGCATCGCTGAGGGTGTTCGTGCGGCGGATCAGCAGCTCCCCCGGGCGCCGGGCCGCACGCGCCGTCGCTTTCCAATCCACCCGGCGCAGCTCGTCTCCGGGCGCGAAGGGATGGATGTCGCGGAAGTCGCCGCCCTGCCCCGGACGCACACCTTCGTGTGAGCCGTGCAACCCGTCAGCCGCGGCGCCAGCGGCATCCGCGGAAGTCGGTGCGGCGGGGGCTGCACGGTTCTGGTGATCGCCGCCGACGCCTGCGGAGCACCGAGCTCGGCCGCATCGGCATCGATCGTCCGCGCAGTCAGCTGGACGCTGACCAGCGGGCCCGAGTGCAGCGGTCGACTGCTCGCGCGCATCGTGAACCGGCCGGGCACGAACACCCTCCGTCCGGTGCGCTCGGCCTGGACGACGGCGACCTCGACCATGTCGGCATCCGACTCCACCCGGATCTCGTCCTTCAGGCGAGTGTCCGCGGCATCCGCCACCCTGTCGATGTGCACCGCGACGCCTCCTCCGCCGCGCGAGTTGAGCGCATGAGCCGACCAGAGCGCCAGCGGCAGCCCGACCGCGACCACATCGGGACGCGAGAGCACGACACCGACGATGAGAACACCGACCGCGCCGAACACGGCGAAGAACAGAGACGGGCCAGCGCGCCGCGCCCGCTCCGTGCCTGGGCTGGGCGTCATGATCAGCCACGCTCTGCCGCGACGCTGGGCGGCACCGCGACCGATGTGACGAGGTTCCGCACCACCCCTGCCGGATCGACGCCCTGCGCCCAGGCCTGTGGAGTGAGCGTCAGGCGATGCGCGAGCACCGGTACCGCAATGCGCTTGATGTCGTCGGGTCGCACGTAATCCCGTCCGTCCAAGGCTGCCAGCGCGCGCCCCAGAAGTACCAGCGACAGCGACCCGCGCGGAGATGCTCCAACGGCCACATGCTGCGCCGACCGGGTAGCCGCCGCGAGCGCCACGCAGTAGGCGGCGACATCCGGATCGACATGGATCTGCTCGACCGCCCGCTGCAGCTCCTGCAGCTGTCCCGGTGCCAGCACCGCGTCGACGTGGGTCTGCTCCTGCTGGCGGCGCAGCCTGCCCAGCAGGATCTCGGTCTCGCCGCGCTGGTCGAGGTAGCCGACCGACAGACGCACCATGAAGCGATCCAGCTGCGCCTCGGGCAGGGAGTAGGTGCCCTCGTACTCGATGGGATTCGCCGTGGCGATCACATGGAACGGCGGTTCGAGGGCGAAGCTGTTACCCTCCACCGTCACCTGCCGTTCCGCCATCGCCTCGAGCATGGCCGACTGCGTCTTCGGCGTGGTGCGGTTGATCTCGTCGGCCAGCAGCAGGCCGGTGAAGATGGGTCCGGGACGGAAGACGAACTCGCCGGTGTCGGGCGCATACACGTACGACCCGGTCACGTCGCCGGGCAGCATGTCCGGTGTGCACTGCAGCCGACGGAACGACAGTCCGAGAGCGGATGCCAGACTGCGCGCCGCCAGAGTCTTTCCGAGCCCCGGAACGTCTTCGAACAGCACGTGCCCGCCGGCCAGAATGGTTCCCAGCGCGATCTCCAGAGGGCCGTCCATCCCGACCACGACGGTCGCCACCGCCTGCCGGACGCGGTGACCGAGATCGGCGATGTCCTCGAAATTCATGCTCTGCTCTCCCTCTGCGATGAGTCGTCTGCGTTCCGTGAAGCGGTCTCAGGCGGTGCCATGCCGGGTGGTGCCAGCTGCTCCGCAGCGACCAGTGCCTCGCGCACATCGGCGATGGTCGTTCGGCGACCGTTCAAGCGCGTCCACAGGCCTTCGCCCAGCAGCCGCTCCACCTCGGGGGCACAGCGAGCGTCGTCGACATCGATCCCCTGCCACAGCAGCCGACGGCGCAGGGTGGCCCGCAGGCGGCGGGTCACCGCTTCGTTGACGGTGTCGGTGCGCAGGTTGATGGCCCAGGCGAGCCGGGAGACATCGGAGCCGACATAGTCGGACTGCACCCGGACACGCGGGGAGTCGGCACGCGGGTCGTCGGGAAGGTGCAGACCGAGCAGCAGGACTATGGCCGCACCCAGCAGCGCCCAGGCCCAGGCGAACTCGACCTGCAGCCGCAGCACGGTCAGCACGATGCCGATCAGCACGCCCGTTCCCACGGCCGGCAGCAGCGCACGCAGTCGCCTCATCGCCAGCGCTCCTCGATCGCGCGCAGCGCCTCGGCTGCCTCCTTGCGATCCTGCTCGCTCGCGACATGGCCGCCGAAGCGCACTCGCTCGTAGAGCGCGAGCAGGAGTGCACGGGCCCGTCGATACCGGGCCTGTGCAGCAGTATTCGCAGCGTGAACTCGGACGGCGTCTCACTGCGCCCGCGCCCGGCCCCGGAATCGGCCGCGGTCTCCTCCAGACCGATCCAGGCCGCGATGATCGCGTCACCGGGAGCCTCGTGCCGCTCGATCATGGTTCGCGCAGCCGAGATCCCCCGCCTGATCGTCGGAGCGTCCGGCACCGCGTCGGAGGGCAGTTCGGTCGCTGCCACCTCGACATCCGTCTCGGCAGCGTCCTGTCGGCGGAGCGGACGATCGCGCCAGGCCTGGACGAGCCTGCGCGCGAGCAGGATCAGCCCCAGCACGAGCAGCGAGGACACCAGGACTGCCAGCACGATGCCGATGATCAGGAGTGCCAGTTCACCGTCACCGGTGTCGAGCGATAACGGTGACGTCGTGGGGACACGCGTCGGCTCGACCTGTGGGAGAGGCAGCGGTCCGGGGTCTTCTCTCGAGGCGGCGATCCTCGGATGCCCGGCGACCGCCGCTGCGAGGATCGCCATCAGGAACAGCACGATAACCACGCCGAACGGCGTCCATGACCGCTGCCTCGCGACATCACGCACCGCCTCCCGTGGGTGCTGTTCAACGTCCACGGTCATGAGTTCCACATTAGGCGCAAGGAGGACACGTCACAGATCGCCTGTGGATAACCGCCGCCGCCGGACGTCGACGGGTCAGGCGTGCCCGGCCTTCTCCATGGCGCGCAGCTCCTTCTTCAGATCCTGCACCTCGTCGCGCAGCCGGGCGGCGAGCTCGAACTTCAGCTCCGCCGCCGCCGCGAGCATCTGGTCGGACAGGTCTGTGATGGTCTCTTCCAACTGCGCGGCCCCCTCGGCGGCGATTCCCGTGCGACGGAGGTTGGGCGTCGGAGACTTGCCCTTGCCCGATCTGTTCCGCCCCGCTCGCATGTCGGCGGTGTCGGCTGCCTCGCGGGCGAGCACCTCGGTGATGTCGGCGATCCGCTTGCGCAGCGGCTGCGGGTCGACGCCGTGCTCGGTGTTGTAGGCGATCTGCTTCTCGCGCCGTCGCTCTGTCTCCTCGATGGCCTTGGTCATCGAATCGGTCATGTTGTCGGCGTACATATGCACTTCACCCGACACGTTGCGGGCGGCGCGGCCGATGGTCTGGATGAGTGAGGTTCCGGAACGCAGGAATCCCTCCTTGTCGGCATCCAGGATCGCCACGAGCGAGACCTCGGGCAGATCGAGTCCCTCGCGCAGCAGGTTGATCCCGACCAGCACGTCGTAGACACCGGCTCGCAGTTCGGTGAGCAGCTCGACACGGCGCAGCGTGTCGACGTCGGAGTGCAGATAGCGCACTCGCACGCCGTGCTCGCCGAGGAAGTCGGTGAGCTCCTCAGCCATCTTCTTGGTCAGCGTCGTCACCAGCACGCGCTCGTCGCGTTCGACCCGGAGCCGGATCTCCTCGAGCAGGTCGTCGATCTGACCCTTGGACGGCTTGACGATGATCTGCGGGTCGACCAGCCCAGTCGGGCGGATGATCTGCTCGACCACCCCGTCGGCGATCCCCATCTCGTACTTGCCCGGGGTCGCAGACAGGTACACGGTCTGCCCGATGCGGTTCTTGAACTCGTCCCAGCGCAGCGGACGGTTGTCCATCGCACTCGGCAGGCGGAAGCCGTGCTCGACCAGTGTGCGCTTACGGGAGGCGTCGCCTTCGTACATGGCGCCGATCTGCGGCACGGTGACGTGCGACTCATCGATCACGAGCAGGAAGTCGTCGGGGAAGAAGTCCAGCAGAGTGTGCGGTGGCTCCCCGCCTGGCGGCCGTCCAGATGCCGCGAGTAGTTCTCGATGCCCGAGCAGAACCCGAGCTGCTGCAGCATCTCGAGATCGAAGGTCGTGCGCATGCGCAGGCGCTGCGCCTCGAGCAGCTTGCCCTGCCGCTCGAGCTCGGCGAGCCGCTCGGCCAGCTCCGCCTCGATGGTGCCGATCGCCCGCTGGATGACATCCGTTCCCGCGACGTAGTGCGAGGCGGGGAAGATCGGCACGGCGTCCAGCTTCTCGATGACCTCGCCGGTGAGCGGATGCAGGGAGTAGAGCGCCTCGATCTCGTCGCCGAAGAGCTCGATGCGGATGGCATGCTCCTCGTACACCGGGATGATCTCGATGGTGTCGCCGCGCACCCGGAAGTTGCCGCGCGAGAAGTCCACGTCGTTGCGGTTGTACTGCATGGCGATGAACTGCCGGATCAGGGCGTCGCGGTCGTATCGCTCCCCCACCTGCAGCGCCACCATCGCACGCAGATACTCCTCGGGTGCACCCAGTCCGTAGATGCACGAGACGGTGCTGACCACGACGACATCGCGCCGGCTGAGCAGCGAGTTGGTGGTGGAGTGCCGCAGTCGCTCGACCTCGGCGTTGATCGAGGAGTCCTTCTCGATGAAGGTGTCCGTCTGAGGGACGTAGGCCTCGGGCTGGTAGTAGTCGTAGTACGAGACGAAGTACTCCACCGCGTTGTGCGGCAGCAGCTCGCGGAACTCGTTGGCCAGCTGGGCGGCGAGCGTCTTGTTGTGCGCCATCACCAGGGTCGGCCGCTGCACCTGCTCGATCAGCCAGGCGGTGGTCGCCGATTTGCCCGTGCCGGTCGCACCCAGCAGCACGACATCGGTCTCACCGGCGTTGACACGCGCGGCGAGCTCCGCGATCGCCTGAGGCTGATCGCCCGCGGGCATGTACTCGCTGACGACCTCGAAGGGCCGGACGCTGCGCGTGGGTTGCATCCCTCCAGCGTAGATCGAGCCGCCGACATCGGCTCGCCGCTGCGTCTAGGGTGGAGCCGTGATCGAGTTCCTGATCGGCTCCAGTCTCGCGGCATCCGCCGGCCTCAACGCCTGGATGCCGCTGTTCCTGCTCGGTCTGGCGGACCGCTTCGTCCCCGCCGTGCAGCTGCCGACCGGGTGGTCATGGCTGTCCGGCGATGTGACGCTGTGGATCATCGGAGCACTCCTGGTGCTGGAGATCGTCGCCGACAAGATCCCCGCGCTGGATTCAGTGAACGACATCGTGCAGAGCGTGCTGCGGCCGGCCTCCGGCGGCATCGCCTTCGGCGCCGGGGCCGGCGCGCAGACGATCGCCGTCGAAGATCCCTCGGCCTTCTTCACCGACAACGCCTGGGTGCCGGTCGTGATCGGGGTGGCGATCGCCCTCGCCGTGCACGTGGTCAAGGCACTCGGCCGAGTGGCGGCGAACGCGGTCACCGGCGGACTGGCGGCTCCCGCGCTCAGCACCGCCGAGGACGGCGCGTCGTTCCTGCTGGCCGTCGCCGCCATCGTCGTGCCGATCCTGGCGCTCGTGCTGCTGGTGGGCTTGATCATCGCCCTGATCCTCATGGCACAGCGACGACGCGCTCGATCCCGCGCAGCGCGCGCCGCTGTCAGCGCCACCCGGGCGCACCTTTTGACGACGGCGACCCGGTTCCGGCGGCGAAGGAGGCTCAGCGGCCCGAGCTGATCCGCTCCCACAGCGCGTCCGTCTGCGTCCTGGTGCTCTCGAGGTCTCCCGAGGTGTCGATGACGACATCCGCGATCGCCCGACGCTCGGCATCCGGAACCTGCGAGGCGATGCGCGCCCGAGCGTCCTCCGCCGACATCCCGCGCAGCTCGATCAGCCGGCGCTCGCGCACCTCGGCCGGCGCATCGGCAACCACGATCAGATCCCAGGGGTCGTCGACACGGGCTTCCACCAGAAGCGGCACGTCGTAGACGACGACGGCGCCGGGATCGGATGCGAATGCCGCCGCGAAGCGACGGCCGGACTCTCGCCGCACGGCCGGGTGCACGATGGCGTTCAGCTGCGCGAGCCGCTCCTGGTCGCCGAACACCATGGCGCCGAGCGCCGCGCGATCCAGAGCGCCATCGGCAGCGATCAGCTCGTCACCGAAGACGGCCGCGATCTCGGCCAGCACCGGCGATCCGGGCTCCTGCACCTCACGCACGATCCGATCCGCGTCCACGACGACCGCGCCGTGTTCAGCCAGCCGGGCTGCGATGGTCGACTTTCCCGAGGCGATGCCTCCGGTGAGGGCGATGAGGGGCATGCCTCCATCCTGGCACGCGCATTCCCGGCACCCCTCGGCCGTCGGCGACGGTATTGCATACGGAAAGGGCCGCCGCACCCGCCCGGAGGCGGGGCGACGGCCCGTTCTGGTTATGCGCTGATCAGGCGTTGCCACCCGAGAGCTTCTCGCGCAGAGCGGCGAGAGCCTCGTCATCGGCGAGCGTGCCCGCGCTGCTGGACTCGGCCGTGAACGGCTGAGCGGCAACACCGAAGTCGTCGCCTGCAGCGGCCTCGGCCTCGGCTGCCTTGGCAACCGCAGCCTTGTGAGCCTCCCAGCGCGCCTGAGCGGCGGCGTACTCCTGCTCCCAGGCCTCGCGCTGAGCGTCGAAGCCCTCCTTCCAGGCACCGGTCTCGGCGTCGAAGCCCTCCGGGTACTTGTACTCGCCGTTCTCGTCGTACTCGGCGAGCATGCCGTACAGGGCCGGGTCGAACTCGGTGCCGTGCGGGTCGACGGCCTCGTTGGCCTGCTTGAGCGACAGCGAGATGCGGCGACGCTCGAGGTCGATGTCGATGACCTTGACGAAGACCTCTTCACCCACCGACACGACCTGCTCGGCCAGCTCGACGTGCTTGCTGGAGAGCTCCGAGATGTGCACGAGACCCTCGATGCCGTCTGCGACGCGCACGAATGCACCGAACGGAACGAGCTTGGTGACCTTGCCCGGTGCGATCTGGCCGATCGCGTGGGTGCGGGCGAAGATCTGCCACGGGTCCTCCTGCGTCGCCTTCAGCGACAGGGAGACGCGCTCGCGATCCAGGTCCACCTCGAGGATCTCGACGGTGACCTCCTGGCCGACCTCGACGACCTCGGAGGCGTGCTCGATGTGCTTCCAGGACAGCTCGGAGACGTGCACCAGACCGTCCACGCCACCCAGGTCGACGAATGCGCCGAAGTTGACGATCGACGAGACGATGCCCTTGCGGACCTGACCCTTGTGCAGGTTGTTCAGGAAGGAGGTGCGCGACTCGGACTGCGTCTGCTCGAGCAGAGCGCGACGGCTGAGCACCACGTTGTTGCGGTTCTTGTCGAGCTCGAGGATCTTCGCCTCGAGCTCCTGACCGAGGTACGGGGTCAGATCGCGGACGCGACGCAGCTCGATGAGCGAGGCCGGCAGGAAGCCGCGCAGCCCGATGTCGACGATGAGACCGCCCTTGACGACCTCGATGACAGTGCCGGTGACGACGCCGTCCTCTTCCTTGATCTTCTCGACGTCGCCCCAGGCGCGCTCGTACTGCGCACGCTTCTTGGAGAGGATCAGTCGGCCTTCCTTGTCCTCCTTCTGGAGAACGAGTGCCTCGACCTGGTCGCCGACGGCGACGACCTCGTTGGGGTCGACGTCGTGCTTGATGGAGAGCTCACGCGAGGGGATGACACCCTCGGTCTTGTAGCCGACGTCGAGCAGAACTTCATCGCGGTCGATCTTGACGATCGTCCCCTCGATGATGTCGCCGTCGTTGAAGAACTTCAGGGTCTTCTCGACCGCGGCCAGGAAGTCCTCGGCAGATCCGATGTCGTTGATCGCGACCTGCTTGGTGGCCGGGGCGGTCGTTGCGCTAGTCATGTAGTGGGTTGTCCTTGTGAATGGAGAATCGGGCCGCAGCTTCTGGCATGCCAGAATCAAGCCGAGGCGAATTGGTTGTGGATTTCGATGTCACGCAGGCATGCGGATGCTCGCCACGAGTGACACTCCAGATTATCAGATTCCCGGCTGCTCCCGCTCCCCCTCACCTAGGCTGATGCCGTGACCGACCGTCTGATGCTGCTCGACACCGCCAGTCTCTATTTCCGTGCCTTCTACGGCGTGCCCGACAGGGTGAAGGCGCCGGACGGTTCTTCGGTGAACGCCGTGCGCGGATTGCTGGACATCGTGGCGAAGCTCGTCACGCTCTACCGGCCGACGCAGATCATCGCCTGCTGGGACGACGACTGGCGTCCGCAGTGGCGCGTCGACCTCATCCCGAGCTACAAAGCGCACCGCGTCATCGAGGTGGTGCCCGGCGCACCGGATGTCGAGGAGGTCCCGGACCCGCTCCAGCAGCAGATCCCGCTGATCCGCGAGGCTCTCGGCGTGATCGGCATCCCGATCATCGGCGCCGCAGAACACGAGGCTGACGACGTGATCGGCACCCTCGCCACGTGCGCGACGCTGCCGGTGGACATCGTCACCGGCGATCGCGACCTGTTCCAGCTCGTCGACGACGCGCGAGACGTACGGGTGATCTACACGGCCCGCGGGATGAGCAATCTCGAGACCGTCACCGACGACACGATCCTCACCCGATACGGGGTGCTGCCATCGCAGTACGCCGATTTCGCCACGATGCGCGGCGATGCATCCGATGGCCTGCCGGGGGTCAGCGGGGTGGGCGAGAAGTCGGCTGCCGCACTGCTGCAGGCGCATGGCGACCTCCAGGGCATCCGCCTGGCGGCCGCGAGCGGACAGCTCAGCGCCGCCATGTCAGCGCGCTTCGCCGCAGCATCCGACTATCTCGACGTCGCACCCGCGGTCGTGCGCGTGGTGACCGATCTCGAGATCGTCGCGCCCGGAACGCCGGTGCGCGCGCTCGATCCGGCACAGGCGGATCCGGCGAATCTGCTGGCGGAGCGCTGGAACCTCGGTTCCTCCATGACCAGGGCGCTCGGCGCGCTGGCATCCGTCGGCTGAGCGCGGGATCACTCCCCGCCCACGCGCGCAGCTGCGCCAGGTCCCAGGTCGTGACGATGCGATCCGCGGGGATACCCGCCGCCTCGGCCCGCGCCGCGCCATGATCCAGCAGCGACAGCTGCCCCGGCGCGTGCGCGTCGGAGTCGATCGCGAACAGACAGCCCTCTCCCAGCGCGATCGCGATGAGCTCGTCCGGCGGGTCCTGACGCTCGGGACGCGAGTTGATCTCCACCGCGACGCCGTTCTCGGCACACGCCGCGAACACGGCGCGTGCGTCGAACTCGGATGCCGGACGGGTGCCGCGCTCGCCCTGCACCAACCTTCCCGTGCAGTGTCCGAGAACGTTCACGTGCGGGTCGGACACCGCCGCGATCATCCGGCGTGTCATCGAAGCGGCGCCCATGCGGAGCTTGGAGTGCACCGAGGCCACGACGATGTCGAGCTCCGCGAGCAGCTGCGCCTCCTGATCCAGCTCGCCGTCGTCGAGGATGTCGACCTCGATTCCGGCGAGCACCGTGAGGCCGTCTCCGGACTGCGCCCGCACGAGCGGGACCTGCTCGCGAAGCCGCTCAGGCGAGAGCCCGCGGGCGATGCGCAGTCGGGGCGAGTGATCGGTGATCGCGAGGTACTCGTGACCCAGCGCTCTTGCGGCCTGCGCCATCGCCTCGATCGGCGTCGTGCCGTCGGACCATTCGGTATGACTGTGCAGATCACCGCGCAGCCGCGCCCGCAGCGCGGACGCCCGCTCGGGCTCGACGGCGCCGCGCAGCTCGCTGAGATAGTCGGGCACAGTCCCCTGCTGCGCCTGCCGGATCACCTCGAAGGTGGACGATCCGATGCCCTTCTGCGCGCGCAGGCGCGCGGGGTCTCGTCGCGCCTCGTCCGGCAGCGCGTCGAGCACGGCCGCCGCGCGTCGGAATGCCTGGGCCCGGTACCGCGATGCACGCTCGCGCTCCAGCAGGCCGGCGATCTCCCGCAGAGCGTCGACGGGATCCATGGCATCGAGGCGGGCCGGTCAGGCCGCTGCGGTGTCCTGCGTGGCGCGGATCCAGACATCGAGCTTCGCAGCCGCACGACCGTCGTCGATGGCAGCGGCGGCGCGCTCGTAGGCCTCGCCCAGCCGCTCGACTATGGGCCGCTGGGTCAGCGCCGCATCGTGGGAGAGCTCGTAGGAGACGATGCCTGCCGCGGCATTGAGCAGCACGATGTCGCGCACCGCACCCTTCTCGCCATCCAGCGTGCGCCGCAGGATGCGGGCGTTGAGCTCGGGGGCGCCGCCGATCAGATCCGACAGATCGGCCAGTGGGATGCCGAGATCGCGGGGATCCAGGTCGTGCTCGTGGACGTCGCCCCTGGCGACCTCCCAGATGCGGCTGTGACCGGTGGTGGTCAGCTCGTCGAGTCCATCGTCGCCGCGGAAGACCAGCGCCGTGGCACCGCGAGTGCGGAACACCCCCGTGATCAGCGGCACGAGGTCGGGATTGGCGACGCCGACCGCGTTGGCCTCCGCGCGCGCCGGGTTGCACAGCGGGCCGAGCACGTTGAACACCGTCGGGACGGCGAGTTCGGAGCGCACGGCGCCGGCGTGTTTGAAACCGGGGTGGAACGCCGCAGCCCAGGCGAAGGTGATGCCGGTGCGCTCCAGCACGGATGCCACATGCACGGGATCGAGCGAGATGTTCAGCCCGAGGGCGGCGAGCACATCGGAGGAGCCCGAGGACGAGCTCGCCGCGCGATTGCCGTGCTTGACGACGGGGACCCCTGTGGCGCCGATGATGATGGCCGCCGTCGTCGACACGTTCACCGTGCCCACCCGGTCTCCGCCGGTGCCGACGATGTCGAGCACATCCGAGGAGACCGGCAGCGGCACGGCGGCCTCGAGGATCGCGTCTCGGAAGCCGACGACCTCGTCGACGGTCTCGCCCTTGGCGCGCAGCGCGATCAGGAAGCCGGCCAGCTGCGCCTGAGTGGCCTTGCCCTGCATCACCTGCCGCATCGCCCAGGTGGACTCCCAGACACTGAGATCACGCCTCTCCAGCAGAGTGGACAGCACATCGGGCCAGGTGAGGGAGTCAGCCATGACTGCGATCATAATCCGGCGATGGCGCGTGCAGTCTCCGCATGACGGCAGCGCGGCATCCTTCGCTGTCCCCAGGCGGATTCGCAGGCATTTCTTAGGTCCTCCTAAGTCTGGGAACAGCGAAACGGGCGAGGGAGGTGCAAGAATCACCGCGCAGAATCGGCCATAATGGGTCTGTGACCACCTCAGCGACGCATGCCCCGGCGGCAAGAACCATCAAGCGCCCCAATCCGGTCGCTGTCGGCACCATCGTGTGGCTCGGCAGCGAGGTGATGTTCTTCGCGGGACTCTTCGCGATCTACTTCACCCTTCGAAGCACCTCCCCGGAGCTGTGGGCCGACCGCACCGAGATGCTGAACGTCCCCTATGCGCTCGTGAACACGCTCATCCTCGTGGCGTCGTCGTTCACCTGCCAGATGGGCGTCTTCGCGGCGGAGGACCTGCAGCCGTACCATGTCGCGCGCGGCAAGGTGAACGCAGCCGGCCGCCGCCGCCTGTTCGGCTGGGGAATGGTCGAGTGGTTCTGGCTCACCTTCATCCTCGGCGCGATCTTCGTCAGCGGCCAGGTGTGGGAGTACGCACAGCTGGTCACCGAGGGGCTGCCGATCCAGGCCGACTCGTACGCCTCCGCGTTCTACCTCACCACCGGCTTCCACGCCCTGCACGTGACCGGCGGTCTGATCGCCTTCGTCCTCGTGATCGGACGCGCCTATGCCGTGAAGAACTTCCGTCACAAGGAGGCGACCTCCTCGATCGTCGTGTCGTACTACTGGCACTTCGTCGACGTCGTCTGGGTCGTCCTGTTCTTCGTCATCTACTTCCTGAAATGAGAGCGGAGCGTTTTTCTGACATGGCACGAGAGAAGAAGCACCGTTCGCGCGGCCGCCGCAGTCCCTTCGCCGCAGCCGCACTGATCGGCGCCGGGCTGCTGCTCACCGGCGGCGTCTACGCCGGCGCGACGGCAGCGATGGGTGCGACAGCCGACACGCAGACCAGCACCGCGGCCGAGCTGACGGTCGCCGACGGGCAGAAGCTGTTCACCGCCAACTGCGCGACCTGTCACGGCATGGATCTGCAGGGCACCAGCGAGGGTCCGAGCCTGATCGGCGTGGGCGAGCTGTCTGTCGAGTTCCAGCTGGCGACCGGCCGGATGCCGCTGCAGATGCAGGGGCCGCAGGCTCCGCAGAAGGCGCCGCAGTTCACCGAGGCGCAGATCCGCGCCATGGCCGCCTACGTGCAGTCCGTCGCCCCCGGCCCGACCTACCCGGAGGACTGGGTGCTCTCGGGTGAGGCCAATCCTGAGAACGCCTCCGATGAGCGCAACATCTCGAAGGGTGCGGAGCTGTTCCGCATCAACTGTGCGATGTGCCACAACGTCGCCGCCGCCGGTGGTGCGCTCACCGAGGGCAAGTACGCCCCGGCGCTGACCTCGACGAGCGCGCTGCACATCTACGCGGCCATGGTCACCGGTCCGCAGAACATGCCCGTGTTCGGCGACACGAACCTGAGCACCGAGGACAAGCGCGACATCATCGCCGCCCTGGTGTTCCAGCAGAACGAGGTCCAGGTCGGCGGATTCACGCTCGGCTCGCTGGGCCCCGTCTCCGAGGGCCTGTTCATCTGGATCTTCGGCATCGGCGCACTGGTCGCCCTCACCGTGTGGATCACGGCGAAGTCCAACTGACGCACTTTCATCGACGAACCACGCACGAGGAGCACCATGGCAAACGACGACGACACGCAGGCTCTGGAGCGGGCCTACCAGCCCTCACCGGGGCTGGGCGTCGCAGTCAGCGATCCCGCAGTGAATCCGGGAGTGCCGCCACACCGTGAGCGGATGACGGACAAGGATCCGAAGGTCGAGAGGACCGCGGCTCGCACCGTCTACACGCTCTTCTACCTGTCGCTGGCAGGCAGCATCTGGGCGGTCGCCGCGTACATGCTGTTCCCGATCGAGTCGGGTTCACTCATCGATGTGCGCTACAACAACCTGTTCATCGGCCTGGGCATCGCCCTCGCCCTGCTGAGCATCGGAATCGGCGCGATCCACTGGTCGAAGACACTGATGAACGACAAGGAGTTCATCGAGCACCGTCACCCGACGCGCGGTCGCGACAGCACACGCGAGGCGGCTGTCCAGGCGTTCGCCGACGCGAACGAGGAGTCCGGGTTCGGCCGCCGCACGATGATCCGCAACTCGCTGATCGCCGCCGTCGTGGCCTCCATCGTCCCGGGCGTCACGCTGTTCCGCGGCCTCGCACCGTTCGCCACTCCGGATAACCCGCAGGCCGGCGACCCGGTTGCCCTCCTGCAGCACACCATGTGGAAGGCCGGCACACGTCTGGTCCACGACCCCGAGGGCACGCCGATCCGCGCTGCGGACGTCACGCTGGGGTCGGCTGTGCACGTGATCCCCGAAGGGCTGAACGAACTCGGCCACGCGGGCGGTCTGCTCGAGGAGAAGGCCAAGGCGATCGTTCTGCTGATGCGCCTGCGCCCGGAGCAGCTGATCGAGTCCGAGGAGCGCAAGAGCTGGTCGTACAACGGCATCGTCGCGTACTCCAAGGTCTGTACCCACGTCGGATGCCCTGTCGCGCTCTACGAGCAGCAGACGCACCACCTGCTGTGCCCCTGCCACCAGTCGCAGTTCGACGTCACCGACCACGCCAAGGTCATCTTCGGACCGGCTGCGCGCCCGCTGCCGCAGCTGCCGATCGCCGTCGACGATGAGGGCTACCTCATCGCCACCGACGACTTCAACGAACCTGTCGGCCCGAGCTTCTGGGAGCGTCATTGAGCACCGCAACTCTTCACGAGGACACCAAGCCCGCTGACACGAGGGACAAGCCGCTCGGCGGCCGCTTCATCGGCGCCACGGCCAACTACATCGACGAGCGCACCAGCCTCTCCGGGTTCGTCAAGGAGCTCGGCCGGAAGATCTTCCCCGATCACTGGTCGTTCATGCTCGGCGAGATCGCACTGTGGAGCTTCGTCGTCGTCTTCCTGTCGGGCACGTTCCTGACATTCTTCTTCCAGGCCACGATGGTTCCCACGCACTACACCGGCGCGTACGAGCCGATGCGGGGCATCGAGATGTCGGCGGCGCTGGAGTCGACGCTGCACATCTCGTTCGATCTGCGCGGCGGCCTGCTGGTCCGCCAGATCCACCACTGGGCGGCGCTGGTCTTCGTCGCCGGCATCGGCATCCACATGCTGCGCGTGTTCTTCACCGGTGCATTCCGCAAGCCGCGCGAGCTGAACTGGGTGATCGGCTTCGTGCTGTTCATCCTGGCGATGGCCGAGGGCTTCACCGGCTACTCGCTTCCGGACGACCTGCTCTCCGGCAACGGCCTGCGCATCATCGACGGCATGATCAAGGGCATCCCGCTGATCGGCACCTGGACCTCGTTCCTGATCTTCGGCGGCGAGTTCCCCGGCAGTGACATCGTCGGTCGCCTGTACACGCTGCACATCCTGCTGCTGCCGCTGCTGGTGATCGCGTTCGTCGCCCTTCACCTCATGCTGATGGTCATCAACAAGCACACCCAGTTCGCCGGTCCCGGCCGCTCGAACGACAACGTCGTGGGCTACCCGATGATGCCGGTCTACATGTCCAAGATGGGCGGTTTCCTGTTCATCGTCTTCGGCACCATCGTGCTGATAGCCACCTTCTTCCAGATCAACCCGGTGTGGAACTACGGTCCGTACGACCCGTCACCGGTGTCGGCGGGTACCCAGCCCGACTGGTACATCGGCTTCGCCGACGGCGCGCTGCGCCTCGCTCCCCCGCATCTGGATGTTCCGCTAGGCAACTTCACCCTGTCGCTGGGCATCCTGATCCCGGTCGCCGTGCTGGGTGTGTTCATCGTCCTCGTCGCCCTGTACCCCTTCATCGAGGCCTGGGTCACCGGCGACAAGCGCGAGCACCACATCGCCGACCGCCCGCGCAACGCAGCGACGCGCACGGCCATCGGCGTCGCCGGCATGATCTTCTATGCGGTGCTGTGGGCGGCCGCATCGTCCGACCTCATGGCGACGCACTTCATGTTGACCATGGAGGGCGTGATCCACACGCTCCAGGCGCTGCTGATCGTCGGACCGGTGCTCGGGTACTTCATCACCAAGCGCATCTGCATCGCGCTGCAGAAGAAGGACCGCGAGATCGTGCTGCACGGCTACGAGTCCGGACGCATCGTGCGTCTGCCTGGTGGCGAGTTCGTCGAGGTGCACCAGCCGGTCGATGTGTACGACCGCTGGAAGCTCATCGACTACGAGACCTACCAGCCGCTGGTGGTCCGGCCGAACGCGAAGGGCCGCATCCCGTGGCACGAGAACCTGCGCTCCTCGCTCTCGCGCTGGTTCTTCGAGGATCGGCTGCAGCCGCTCACTCAGGCGCAGATCGACGCGGCGGATGCTCACCAGCAGCACGCCCTCGCGCACGATGCCGAGATCGAGGCCGAAGAGATCGCGGGTGCGCACGCGCGCGCAGGTGTGACCTCGGAGGATCAGATCGAGCCCGCCGACATCACGGTCGATGAGACGCCGAACACTCCGAGTTCGGTGATCGCCAAGGAGCCGGCGAAGAAGAAGCCGCGCAAGAAGTCGGAGGGCGGAGAGTAACCCTCCCCGCTCCCCGAAGAGGGCCCCGTCTGTCACAGACGGGGCCCTCTTCATTGCCCCGGGGTAGCCTGATCGCATGATCGATCGTGAGGACTTCTTCGCCGCCAAGCTCGCCTACGAGACCGATGGCAGCGACCTGTACACCGCTCAGAAGGCCGGTGAGGCGGTCGTGGTGATCGACGTGCGCACGGATGAGGCGTGGGCGCAGGGGCGCATCCCGGGCGCCGTGCACATGCATTACCGGGAGATCTCAGAGAGGGCCCCGAAGGAGGTTCCGGAGGGCTCCGAGGTGGTCGTGTACTGCTGGAGCCCGGGATGCAACGCCGGTGCCAAGGGCGCCCTGGAGTTCGCGAAGCTGGGCTACCCCGTGCGCGAGCTGATCGGCGGCTTCGAGTACTGGGTGCGCGAGGGTTACCCCGTCGAGGACCACGACGGGGTGCATCGCCGCCCCATCGATCCGCTCACCGGTGTGCCCCGCATCCGCACGAGGCCCTGACAGCTGGCCTCTCGGTATGCGCCGGGACGCCGATGCACAGCATGAACGACGAAGCACCCCCGGGTCTGAGGCCACGGGGGTGCTTCTCTGCTTCGGTCAGCGGGCGAAATGTCCGCGGTAGTACTCGTACACCCAGCCGACGATCGCAACCACGAAGATCGCCAGCCCGATCGGCAGCAGGAAATGCCCGACGGCAAGTCCGACCATGAAGACGGAGGCGGAACCGGCCAGGACGATCGGCCACCACGACCACGGGCTGAACTCGCCGAGCTCCGGGTCACCGTCATCGATGTCGGCGGTCAGCACGTCCTCGGGCAGTTCCCCGCCCTGTGCGCTGTAGGTCTTGCGCAGGTAGATCGCGATCATCGCGGCCATGAAGGCGATGAACAGCAGTCCGACCGTGCCGACCCACTCCACGTAGCCGTGGAACGGATCGAGCAGGTTCCAGACGGTGTAGACCGCGGACAGGATCCCGAAGAAGCCGACGAGGACCCACCAGACGACGATATTGGTGCGCATGGGTTACTTGGCCTCTCCGGTCGCGGCACCCACCGGCACGGGCTGCTCAGCCGCCTCGGGGTGGTTCAGGTCGAATGCAGGGCGCTCACTGCGGATGCGCGGGATGGACGTGAAGTTATGACGCGGCGGCGGGCAGGACGTCGCCCACTCGAGAGATGCGCCATAGCCCCACGGGTCGTCGACGGTGACCTTCGGCGCCTTGCGAGCCGTGATCCAGACGTTCAGGAAGAACGGCAGCATGGATGCGCCGAGGATGACGGCACCGATCGTGGAGACCTGGTTGCCCCATTCCCAGTTGTCATAGGCCGAATAGTCGGCGTAGCGACGCGGCATGCCGTCCACGCCCAGCCAGTGCTGCACGAGGAAGGTCATGTGGAAGCCGATGAACAGCATCCAGAAGTGGATGTAGCCGAGGCGCTCGTTCAGCATCCGTCCGGTCCACTTCGGCCACCAGAAGTAGAAGCCGGAGAACATGGCGAACACGACGGTGCCGAAGACCACGTAGTGGAAGTGCGCCACCACGAAGTACGAGTCGGTGATGTGGAAGTCCAGCGGCGGCGATGCCAGGATGACGCCGGTGAGCCCGCCGAACACGAACGAGACGAGGAAGCCGAGGGCGAACACCATGGGCGTCTCGAAGGTGATCGAGCCCCGCCACATCGTTCCGATCCAGTTGAAGATCTTCACACCGGTCGGGATGGCGATGAGCATCGTCATGAGCGAGAAGAACGGCAGCAGCACGCCGCCGGTGGCGTACATGTGGTGAGCCCACACCGCCACGGACAGCGCGGCGATCGAGATGGTCGCGTAGACCAGCGTCTTGTAGCCGAAGATCGGCTTGCGGCTGAACACCGGGAACACCTCGGAGACGATGCCGAAGAAGGGCAGCGCGATGATGTACACCTCGGGGTGCCCGAAGAACCAGAACAGGTGCTGCCAGAGCAGCACACCGCCGTTGGCGGGATCGTAGACGTGTGCGCCGAGTACGCGGTCTGCAGCCGCGGCGAGGATCGCGGCGGCCAGCACCGGGAACACCATCAGGATCAGCAGACTGGTGATCAGGGTGTTCCACGAGAAGATCGGCATGCGCCACATGGTCATACCGGGGGCGCGCATCGTGATCACCGTGGTGATGAAGTTCACGGCACCGAGGATGGTTCCGAATCCGGACAGGCCCAGCCCCAGCATCCACAGGTTTCCACCGGCCCCCGGCGAGAACGTGGCGTTCGCGAGTGGCTGATAGGCGAACCATCCGAAGGACGCCGCGCCCTGCGGGGTCAGGAAGCCGGCGACGGCGATGGTCGACCCGAAGGAGAACAGCCAGAAGGCGAAGGCGTTCAATCGCGGGAAGGCGACGTCGGGAGCACCCAGCTGCAGCGGCAGGATCGCGTTGGCGAATCCGGCGAACAGCGGCGTCGCGAACATCAGCAGCATGATCGTGCCGTGCATGGTGAACAGCTGGTTGTACTGCTCCTTGGTCGGCACGATCTGCATGCCGGGGGCGAACAGCTCGGCGCGGATGATCAGCGCCATCACACCACCGAGGAGGAAGAACAGCACCGAGGTGATCAGGTACATGTACCCGATGGTCTTGTGATCGGTGGAAGTGATCCACTTGACGACGATGTTGCCCTTCTGCTCCACGCGGGTGGAGCTGAGCAGCGACGCCTGACGGGGCGGAATCGTCGTGGGGCGCACACCCTGCAGCAGGTTGGGTTCAGCTGTGGTGGTCATGCCTTACTTCCCTTCCTCTTCGCCCGTGCTCGCGCCGGTGCCCGGAAGATTGCTGAGTCGGTCGTAGGCGTCGGTGATGTCGCCCGTGTTGCCCTCGTCACGGAGGGTCTGGAGGTATGCGTCGTAGTCGTCCTGAGAGACCACCTTGACGTTGAACAGCATCATCGAGTGGTATTCGCCGCAGAGTTCGGCGCACTTGCCGTCGTACTCGCCGATGCGCGTCGGGGTGAACGACCAGCTGTTGTCCTTGCCGATGTACATGTCCTTCTTGTACAGGAAGTCGATGATCCAGAAGGAGTGGATGGTGTCGCGCGACTGCAGGTCGATGGTGACCTTCTTGTCGACCGGCAGGTACAGTGTCGGCAGCTTCGTGCGGTCGATGTCGCCATTCTCGTCGGGATCGGCCTGGACCCCCATGGTCCAGACGGCGTCGGAGTTGTCCTCGGCCTCGCCGTCGTACTGGAAGTCCCAGGCCCACTGCTTGGCGATGGCGGTGATCTCGACGTCCGGATTCTCCCACGGCGTCTCGATATCGGCCTGCGCACGGGCGGTGAAGAAGAACATGCCCATGATGAGCAGCAGCGGGATGACCGTGTAGAGGATCTCGATCGGCATGTTGTAGCGCAGCTGCACCGGAAGACCGGTCTGCCCAGCGCGGCGGCGGTACATGACGACCGCCCAGCCCATCAGCCCCCAGGTGACGACGCCCACGATCAGCAGGATCACCCAGGAGGTGACCCACAGCCCGGCCACATTCTCCGTCTGGTTCGTCGCTGCCGGCGCACCGTCCTCGAAGCCGGGGAGGAAGCCGTGGAGCTCAGTGGCAGAACACCCTGCCAGAACCACGGCTGCCGCGACTCCCAGGGGAGTGCGGCCCAACGAAGGCGGCGTTTCGAGGGCACGATGCACCTTTCAGATCTCGGACAGGAGCGTGATCAAGTCTAGGGCAAGCTCACACCCTATTCATGCCAACCACGCAGGTTGAGGACGATCAGTGGAAGCTGTCACCGCATGCGCAGCTGCCCGCGGCGTTGGGGTTGTCGATCGTGAAACCCTGCTCCGCGATGGTGTCCTTGAAGTCGATCGAAGCGCCCTCGAGGTAGGGCACGCTCATGTTGTCGACGATGACCTCGACCCCGTCGAAGTCGATGGTCTCATCGCCTTCAAGGAAGCGCTCGTCGAAGTAGAGCTGGTAGATCAGTCCAGAGCATCCTCCGGGCTGGACGGCGACGCGCAGACGCAGGTCGTCGCGGCCCTCCTGCTCGAGAAGGCTCTTGACCTTCTGCGCCGCGGCATCCGTCAGCGAGACGCTGTGGGCGGCGGTGGTCTCTTCGGTCAGTGCGATGTCGCTCATGTCACTCCTTGCAGACGTGCAGCGCGGACGGCTGCTCACCCCGATCCTACCGCCGGTGCGCACCGGGAGGGTCTGCTCCCGCGGGTGCGCCGAAGGCCGGTCAGGATGCCGTGGCGCGCGCGTTCATGCGGCTCAGCAGCAGCGCCTCGGTGCGCACCGCGTTGCGGAACGTCTCCAAGTGCAGCGATTCGTTCGGGCTGTGCGCGCGGGAGTGCGGGTCCTCGACGCCGGTGACCAGGATCTGCGCACCGGGGAATTCGCGCACCAGGTCGGCGATGAACGGGATCGACCCGCCGACGCCGAGATCGGCGGGGTCGGCACCGTAGCCGTCGGCCATCGCCCCCTGGTGAGCTCCACCGCCCAGCCGTCGGTGTCGACCAGGAAGCCGTCACCGAGATCGACGTCGCTGAACGTCAGCTCCGCCCCGAACGGCGCGTGCGCCCGCAGATGCGCCTCGATCGCGGCGTAGGCGTCCTTCGCATCCTGGCCCGGCGCGACGCGCGCGCTGACCACCACGCTCACCTCGGGCAGCAGCGTGTTCGACGCCTGTGCCACGCTGGTGGCGTCGATCCCGGTGATCGTGATGGATGGCTTGTTCCAGATCCGGCCGAGGATGTCGTCCCGCCCGATCGGCGAAGCACCCGCGAGCAGGCCGGTCTCCTCGCGCAGTGTCTTCTCTGTGTATGCGGGCGTCTCCCCGCCCGCGCCGTCATGCCCTCCACGGCGACGGATCCATCGGTGTCCCACAGTGTGGCCAGCAGCGTGACGGCGGCCATCATGGCGTCGGGCACCGCCCCGCCGAACATGCCCGAGTGCGAGGCGTGCTCCAGGGTGCGGATGCGCAGCGTGAAGCGCGCATTGCCACGCAGCGAGACGGTCAGCCCCGGGGTGTGCGAATCGAGGTTGCCGGAGTCGGCGACGACGATGGCATCCGCCCGCAGCGCCTCGGCGTTGTCGCGAAGGAAGCGCGCGAAAGAGCGGGAGCCGTACTCCTCCTCCCCTCGATGAACAGCGCCACGCCCAGCTCCAGGTCGTCGCCGACCACCTCGGCGACGGCTCGCAGCGCGGCGATGTGCGCCATGATCCCGGCCTTGTCGTCCGCAGCGCCGCGGCCGTAAAGCCTCCCCTCGCGCACGGTCGGCTCGAACGGCGGCGTGTCCCACAGCTCATCGGATCCGGGAGGCTGCACATCGTGATGCGCGTACAGCAGAATCGTGGGCTTGCCGCCCCGGGCAGCGCGGGTGGCGAGCACGGCGGGCTGGCCGAGCTCGTCGGTGTCGTCGACGTGCGCGCGCAGCACCCGTACCTCGTCGAACACACCGGTTCCCCGGGCCAGCTCGGCGACGGCCTCGGCGCTGCGCTCCAGCTGGGTCTGGTCGAAGGCCGGCCATGCGATGCCCGGAATGCGCACGAGATGCCCCAGATCGGAGAGGGCGCTGGGAATACCGAGAGCGACCGCCTCGAGGACGGCGGAATCGGATGCCGGCTGCTCCGGCGATGAGGGCGAGGTCATGCGAGTAATCTTAAGGGGAACCCGATTCCGAACTGAGGTCGAACGTGCCCAAGCCCACCCCCGCCGCAGACGACGCCCCCGAGACGCCCGCTGTGGGCAAGGGACGCCCGACGCCGACCCGCGCCGAGCGCGAGGCAGCGAACCGGCGCCCCCTCGTCGCGAACACCAAAGAGGCGCGCGCAGCCGCCAAGGCCGATCTGCGTGCACGTCGCGAGCGCGCCCGGCTGGGCATGGAACGCGGCGAGGACAAGTTCCTGCCCGCCCGCGACAAGGGCCCGCAGCGCCGCTGGGTGCGCGACTACGTGGATGCCGGCTGGCACATCTCCGAGTGGCTGATGGCCGCCATGCTGCTGGTGATCCTGCTCAACCTCACGCCGATCCCCGAGGTCCAGGTGTGGGCGATGGTCGCCCTGTGGGGGTACATGCTGCTGGCGATCGGCGACATGGTGCTGCTGAGCATGCGCGTCAAGCGCAAGGTCGCCGCGAAGTTCGGGATCGAGCGCCGTGAGCGTGGTCTCGGCTGGTACGCCGCGATGCGGGCACTGCAGATGCGCTTCATGCGCCTGCCGAAGCCGCAGGTCAAGCGGCGCGCCTACCCGGCGTGATCTCCGCGCGTCTCAGCGCCCCCGCAGCCCGCGGTTGATCTGGCGCGCCCACAGCGGGCCCCGATACAGGAACGCCGTGTAGCCCTGTACGAGCGTCGCACCGGCATCCAGTCTCCGCTGCACGTCCTCGGCGGTCTCGACGCCGCCGACGGCGATGACGCAGAAGTCCGCCGGTACCGCTGCCCTGACCACCGCGAGCACCTCGAGCGAGCGCTGCTTCAACGGCGCTCCCGAGAGGCCCCTGCACCCGCAGCCTCGACCACAGCGGCATCCGTGCGCAGACCGTCGCGCGCGATGGTGGTGTTGTGCGCGATGATGCCGGCCAGCCCCTCGTCGACCGCCAGCTGCGCGATGGCGGTGATCTCCTCGTCGCTCAGATCCGGGGCGATCTTGACCAGCAGCGGTGTCGCCCCCGCCGCGTCCTTCACGGCGCGCAGCAGCGGCGCGAGGGTCTCGACGGCCTGCAGCCCGCGCAGTCCCGGCGTGTTCGGAGAGGATACGTTGACGGCCAGGTAGTCGGCGAGCGGCGCGAGCGCGGTGGCGGACGCCACGTAATCGCCGACCGCGTCTTCCACGGCGACCACGCGGCTCTTGCCGATGTTCGCGCCGATCACCGCGCGCGGCGCGCGGCGGCGCAGGGAGCGCAGCCGGCGGGCGGCGGCGTCCGCCCCCGCGTTGTTGAAGCCCATCCGGTTGATGACAGCGCGGTCGGGCACCAGCCGGAACAGCCGCGGCTTCGGGTTGCCCTCCTGCGGGATCGCGGTGACGGTGCCGATCTCGACGTGCCCGAAGCCCAGCGCGTCCAGCCCGCGCACGCCCACGGCGTTCTTGTCGAACCCGGCGGCGACGCCGAACGGCGAGGGGAAGGTCAGCCCGAGGGCGTGCACCTGCTGCTCGGGCCCCGGGGAGCTGATCGTGCGGGCGAGCCAGGAGAACGGCGGGACGCCGAGCACACGGATCACGGCCATGGCGGCGTGGTGCGCGAACTCCGGATCGAGGCGCGAGAGGACGTGGCGGAAGAGCAGCGAATACATCACTGCAAGGCTACCGGTCGCCGGCCGTCGCCTCGGCGTTCGCGTGATCGGCGCGCAGTTCTCTGATCGACCGCTCGAAGTCCTCCAGCGAGTCGAACTCCTGGTAGACGCTTGCGAAGCGCAGGTAGGCGACCTCGTCGAGGTCGCGGAGCGGTCCGAGGATAGCCAGGCCGATCTCGTTCGTGTCCAGCTGGGACACTCCGGTCTGCCGGACGGCCTCTTCGACGCGCTGCGCGAGCACCGCGAGATCCGCCTCGGTGACCGGGCGTCCCTGGCATGCCTTGCGGACTCCGGCGATCACCTTGTCCCGGCTGAACGACTCCAGCACGCCCGAACGCTTGATCACCATCAGGCTCGCCGTCTCGGTGGTCGAGAACCTGCCGCCGCACTCCGGGCACTGCCGTCTGCGACGGATCGACAGACCGTCGTCGCTGGTGCGCGAGTCGATGACGCGGGAGTCCGGATGCCGGCAGAAGGGGCAGTGCATGATCTGCCAGCCTACCCGGCTGCCGCCGCGCTTCCTGAGCGGGCGGCGAAGCGGGCCTCGACGGCCTCGCCGTGGGCCGGCAGCACTTCGGCATCCGAGAGCGCGACGACGCCGGCACGTGCCCTCGCGAGCGCTGCGTGGTCGTATTCGATCACCTGCTGCGGGCGCAGGAACGTGTAGGCGCCGAGTCCGGCGGCGTAGCGCGCCTGGCCCCCGGTCGGCAGCACGTGGTTGCTGCCCGCCATGTAGTCGCCGAGGCTGACGGGAGTCTGGTCGCCGACGAAGACGGCACCGGCGCTGGTGAACCTCTCCGCTGCGGCCGAGGCGTCCACCAGGTGCAGCTCGAGGTGCTCGGGGGCGTAGGCGTTGCTGAAGGCCTCCGCCATCGCACGATCGTCGACGAGGACGATCGCGGACTGCGGGCCCGACAGAGCGGCGGCGACACGCTCGGCGTGCCGGGTCTGCGCTGCGCGCTCGGCGACGCGCTCGGCGACGCGCTCGGCGAGTTCGGCGGAATCCGTCACGAGCACGGCGGACGCCTGCTCGTCGTGTTCGGCCTGGCTGACCAGGTCGGCGGCCACCAGATCGGGATCGGCGCTCTCGTCGGCGACGATGAGGATCTCGGTGGCCCCGGCTTCGGAGTCGGTGCCGACCACGCCCGCCACCACGCGCTTCGCCGAGGCGACGTAGTTGTTGCCGGGACCAGAGACGACGTCGACCGGATCCAGTCCGATGCCGGGCACGCCGTAGGCCAGTGCACCGATGGCGCCGGCGCCGCCGATCGCATACACCTCGTCGATGCCCAGCAGCGCCGCTGCCGCGAGGATGGTGGGGTGCACGCGGCCGTCGTGCGCGGCCTGCGGCGGCGAGGCGAGGGCGATGCTGGTGACACCGGCGACCTGAGCGGGGACGACGTTCATCACGACGCTCGACGCCAGCGGTGCCTTGCCGCCGGGGATGTACACCCCGGCACGGGTGACCGGCTGCCAGCGCTGCGAGATGCGCGCGCCCGGCCCGATCTCGGTGGTCTGCGGCGCGGGAACCTGCGCCGCGGATCCACGGCGCACGCGGTCGATCGCGCTCTCCAGTGCCGCACGCACCTCCGGATCGACGGAGGCGGCGGCCTGGGCCAGGTGCTCGGCAGGCACCCGGATGGCGTGCCCGGTGACGCGGTCGAATCGCTCGGCCTGATCGCGCAGCGCGACTTCACCGCCGGTGCGCACGTCGTCGACGATCGTCTCGGCGGCCGCGAGGGCTTCGGCGCGCGCCTGTGCGGCACGGGGGACGGATGCGAGCATTCCCACGGGTGTGAGGCTCTCGCCGCGGAGATCGATCGTACGCACTGTGTCAGCCCTTCGTGATGTCTGTGATGTCGTGGAGATAGCCGATCCGGCCGTCGTCATGTCGCACGACGAATGCCCCGCCACGGTCTTCGATGACCAGCGCCCACGCCGCCGGTCCGATGCGGAACAGCGGATGCCCGTGCTCATCGAGCACCTCGCGCTCCGTGGGGGCGAGGATCCAGAAGGGGCGCTGGTCGGTGCTGAGCTCCGGCTGGTGGGACTCCGGCTGGTGGGACTCCGGCTGGTGGGACTCCGGCTCGCCGGACTCGGGATCCGTGTCACGGGGCTCGAGCTCGGGCTCGGGACCGCGGACCTGGCCGTTGCGCGTACGCCGCAGCGGCGCCTCAGGGCCGGCTGAGGCCGCCCGGTCGCTCGTGTCGGTCGCCTGTCCGGCTTCCGTCGCCTCGGCGACATCCGCGTCCTCAGAAGCATCCGTCGCGTCGGAAGCATCCGTCGCGTCGGCGGTGACCGCACCGGAGAGCGGGATCGACTCGATCACGCGGGTGGCATCGTCATCCGCCGCTGTCGCGGCGAGGGGTTCGCCCCGGGGTGCGGGATCGGTTTCGATCCCGGCAGCGGCCCGCTCGCGGCGCGGACGGGCGATCACGGGACGGACGGGATTCGCATTGCGATGGGCGAGCGTCTCCATGCGGCCGTGGAAGTCATCGCGCAGACGCGGGATCAGCGGTGCGGTGACGGTTGCGGCCACCAGCGCGAGCATCGCGGCCTCGGCGACGACCGGCACCCACCCGACCAGAAGCATTCCGGTGTCGATGCTCACGGCGATCTGGCGCCAGAGCAGCTGTGCCCAGACCACGGCGGCGACGGAGACGGCCACTGAGGCGAACTGGTCGATGCCCAGGGATCCGACCCGTCGGATCCCGTCCGGGGAGAAGCGACGCAGCACCACCAGGAAGACCGCGGCCGTCGGAAGGCCGATCGGGAGGATCCAATCGATCCCGCCGGTCCACACCGATCCGGCATGCTGCGACACGGAGAAGAACGAGACGACGAAGGCGACCGCCCAGGCCGCGACGATGATCAGCTCTCGCAGCGTGAAACCGAGGATGCCATACTCCGGCTCCACCTGTTCCTCGTAGTAGATCGCATCATCCGGAAAGGAGGCCGCGTCACCCGGGGAGATCACGTCATCCGTCTCGCCGAGCTCGGGGTCGGTCGAGTCGGGTCCGGTCGGTTCGGGGGTGCTCATCGAACGGGTCCTCTCGTCTCGGTCACGTTCTCTCGCGCCCCCGATCCTACCGAGCAGTGGTGCGCCAGCCTGAGAGAAGCGTCGTTCAGTGAAATCGGCTCAGCCCAGGCACATCGGCCCGAGCAGTGACTTCAGGTCGCCGAAGAGGTCGGCGGAGACGGTGACCGGCATGGGCACCTCGAACACCTTCGCCGCTCCCCCGCGATGCACGCGCAGCAGCACCTCTGTGTCGCCAGCATGCCGACGAAGCACCTCTGCCAGCTCGAGCATCGTCCGCTCGGTCGCGCGCTGCTCGGCCACCAGCAGCGAAAGCGGGCCTGCAGCGTCGAACGATCCGATGTCGGGGGCGAACGCCGACTGCGCGTGCAGGTTCAACCCGTCGTCACGACGGGATACCCGGCCGCGCACGGCCAGGATGGCGTCCTGCTGCAGGGTGTGCTGGTACTCGGTGTACGTCTTGCCCATGAACATGACGGTCACCTCGCCGTTGAAGTCCTCGACGGTGATCATGCCGTAGGGGTTGCCGCTCGCCTTCGCCACCCGGTGCTGTACGCTCGTGACCAGGCCGGCCACCGTCACCTGATCGCCGTCCTGCAGGTCCTCCGACGTGAGCAGGTCGTTGATCGAGATCGATGCGTGCTTGGCCAGCGGCACCTCGAGCCCCGCCAGGGGATGGTCGGAGACGTACAGGCCGAGCATCTCGCGCTCGAAGGCCAGCTTGTCCTTCTTGATCCATTCCGGCCGCTCGGGCACCTTGGCCGGCGGTGCCTCCTCGGATCCGTCGTAGAGGCTGTCGAAGTCGAAGCCGATGGCGCCCTGTGCCTCGTTGCGCTTGCGATCCACGGCTGCCTCGACGGCGTCTTCGTGGATCTCCAGCAGCGCACGACGGGTGTCGCCCATCGAGTCGAACGCGCCGGCCTTGATCAGCGACTCCACGGTCCGCTTGTTGGCGACATGCAGCGGCACCCGGTCCAGGAAGTCGTGGAACGAGGTGAACGGCCCGTCGTCGCGCGAGGTCACGATGCCGTCGACGACGTTGCTGCCGACATTGCGCACGGCGCCCAGACCGAAGCGGATGTCCTCGCCGACGGCCGCGAAGAAGTTGATCGACTCGGATACGTCGGGCGGGAGCACCTTGATGCCCATCCGACGGCACTCGTTCAGATACACCGCCATCTTGTCCTTCGAGTCGCCGACGCTGGTCAGCAGCGCCGCCATGTACTCGGCGGGGTAATGCGCCTTCAGATATGCGGTCCAGTACGAGACCAGCCCGTAGGCGGCGGAGTGCGCTTTGTTGAACGCGTAATCCGAGAACGGCAGCAGGATGTCCCACAGCGCCTTCACCGCGCCCTCGCCGAACCCGCGGTCGATCATGCCCTGGTGGAAGCCCTCGTACTGCTTGTCCAGCTCGGACTTCTTCTTCTTGCCCATCGCGCGTCGCAGGATGTCTGCCTGACCCAGACTGAATCCCGCCACCTTCTGTGCGATCGCCATCACCTGCTCCTGATAGATGATCAGGCCGTAGGACTCCTGCAGGATCTCGGCGAGGGGCTCCTCGAGCTCGGCATGGATCGGCGTGATCTCCTGCAGGCCGTTCTTGCGCAGGGCGTAATTGGTGTGCGAGTTCGCGCCCATCGGACCCGGCCGGTACAGCGCGATGAGCGCCGAGATGTCGCCGAAGTTGTCGGGCTTCATCAGGCGCATCAGCGAGCGCAGCGGCGGACTGTCGAGCTGGAACACCCCGAGCGTGTCGCCCCGTGCGAGCAGATCGTAGACGGCGCGGTCATCGAGACCCAGGTGCTCCAGGTCGAGCTCCTCGCCGCGGTTGGTGCGGATGTTGTCGAGCGCGTCGGAGATGATCGTGAGGTTGCGCAGCCCCAGGAAGTCCATCTTGATCAGGCCGAGCGATTCGCAGGACGGGTAGTCGAACTGCGTGACGATCTGGCCGTCCTGCTCGCGCTTCATGATCGGCACGATGTCCAGCAGCGGATGCGACGACATGATCACGCCGGCCGCGTGCACGCCCCATTGGCGTTTGAGCCCCTCCAGCCCCAGCGCACGGTCGAAGACTGTCTTCGCCTCGGGGTCGGTCTCGATCAGCGCCCGGAACTCACTGGCCTCCTTGTAGCGCGGGTGCGCCGTGTCGAACATGCCGTCCAGGGGCATGTCCTTGCCCATCACCGCCGGCGGCATGGCCTTGGTCAGCCGGTCGCCCATGCTGAACGGGAAGCCGAGCACGCGTCCGGCATCCTTCAGCGCCTGCTTCGACTTGATCGTGCCGTAGGTGACGATCTGCGCGACGCGGTCGTCGCCGTACTTCTCGGTGACGTAGTCGATCACCTCGCCGCGACGGCGGTCGTCGAAGTCGACGTCGAAGTCGGGCATCGAGACGCGGTCGGGGTTGAGGAAGCGCTCGAAGATGAGCCCGTGCTCGAGCGGGTCGAGGTCGGTGATCCTCATCGCGTAGGCGACCATCGATCCCGCACCGGAGCCGCGGCCGGGACCGACGCGGATGCCGTTGTCCTTGGCCCAGTTGATGAAGTCGGCGACCACGAGGAAGTAGCCGGGGAAGCCCATCTGCAGGATGATGCCGAGCTCGTACTCGGCTTGCTGGCGCACACGGTCGGGGATGCCGTTCGGATACCGGTAGTGCAGCCCCTTCTCGACCTCCTTGACCAGCCAGCTGTCCTCGGTCTCGCCCTCGGGCACGGGGAAGCGCGGCATGTAGTTCGCCGAGGTGTCGAATTCCACCTGGCAGCGCTCGGCGATCAGCAACGTGTTGTCGCACGCCTCGGGGTGGTCGCGGAACAGCTGGCGCATCTCCTGGGCGGTCTTGATGTAGTAGCCGTCGCCGTCGAATTTGAACCGGTTCGGATCGTCCATGGTCGACCCGGACTGCACGCACAGCAGCGCCTCGTGCGCGTCGGCCTCGTGCTGGTGCGTGTAGTGCGAATCGTTGGTGGCGACCAGCGGGATGCCCAGATCCTTCGACAGCCGCAGCAGGTCGCTGACCACACGGCGCTCGATGGACAGACCGTGATCCATGATCTCGGTGAAGTAGTTCTCCTTGCCGAAGATGTCCTGGAACTCGGCTGCGGCCGCCCGCGCCGCATCGTACTGGCCGAGGCGCAGCCTGGTCTGGATCTCGCCCGAGGGGCATCCGGTCGTCGCGATCAGGCCCTTGCTGTACTTCTGCAGCAGCTCGCGATCCATCCGCGGCTTGAAGTAGTACCCCTCCAGGCTGGAGAGCGAGCTGAGCCGGAACAGATTGTGCATGCCGCCGGTGTTCTCGCTCCACAGCGTCATGTGCGTGTAGGCACCCGATCCGGAGACATCGTCGCTCTTCTGATCGGGCGATCCCCACGCGACCCGCGACTTGTCGCTGCGGTGCGTGCCCGGCGTGACGTATGCCTCCAAGCCGATGATCGGCTTGACTCCTACGGCGTTCGCCGCCTTGTAGAACTCGAATGCCGCGAAGGTGTTGCCGTGATCGGTGACGGCGATCGCCGGCATCCCGTAGTCGGCCGCAGCCTGGGTCATGGAGGCGATCTTCGCAGCGCCGTCCAGCATCGAGTACTCGCTGTGGACATGCAGGTGCGCGAAGGAGTCGGAGGCCATGATTCGAGCCTACCTTCGGCATCCGACAGGCGAGCGGGGCGCCGAAGGTATGGTCGACGTATGGCGACCCCTGATTTCGTGCTCGCGCTGCGCGAGCGCATCGGCCATGCCCCGCTCCCGCTGGTGGGCACGACTGCGGTCGTGTTCCGCGACGAGAAGGTGCTGCTCGGCAAGCGCGCGGACAACGGCGCTTGGCAGGCGATCGCCGGCATCGTGGAACCCGGCGAGGAGCCGGCCGACGCCGCTGCCAGGGAGTGCATGGAGGAGGCGGGGGTGGTCGTCTCAGTCGACCGGGTCGCTCTGGTGCACCAGCTCCCGCGCATCACCTACCTCAACGGCGACCAGGTCGACTACCTCGAGATCGTGTTCCGCTGCACCTGGGTGTCGGGCGAGCCTCATCCGGCCGACGGCGAGCTCACCGAGGTCGGCTTCTACGACCTCGCGGAGATGGATGAGGTCGACAGGGAGCATGTCCGCAAGATCGCCCTCGCCCTCGCCGAGGACGACGCGGCGCACTTCCACGGCGGGCGCGCGGGGCGCTGAACCCGGCCTCAGTCGTCCGAGGCCCGTCCGGGGTCGAGCACGTCGAGAGCATGCTCGAAGTCAGCCGGATAGGGCGACTCGAAGCGCACCCACTCCCCCGTCGCGGGATGCGCGAACGCCAGCCGGTGGGCGTGCAGCCACTGCCGGGTCAGTCCCAGCCGGGCGGAGAGAACGGGGTCCGCCCCGTAGAGCGGGTCGCCCACGCACGGATGCCGATGAGCGGCCATGTGCACGCGGATCTGGTGCGTGCGGCCCGTCTCGAGGTGGATCTCCAGCAGTGAGGCGCCCGGGAACGCCTCGAGTGTCTCGTAATGGGTGACGGATGCCTTGCCGTCCGGGACGACCGCGAACTTCCAATGATGGTGCGGATGCCGGCCGATCGGCGCGTCGATCGTGCCGGCCAGCGGGTCGGGATGACCCTGGACCACCGCGTGATACACCTTCTCGACCGTGCGCTCCTTGAACGCGCGCTTGAGTGCCGTGTATGCGGATTCGGTCTTGGCCACCACCATCAGGCCGCTGGTGCCGACGTCCAGCCTGTGCACCACCCCTGACGTTCCGGTGCACCGCTGGTGGCGATCCGGAAGCCTGCTGCGGCCAGTGCTCCCACCACCGTGGGGCCCTCCCACCCCACCGACGGGTGCGCCGCGACACCTGTGGGCTTGTCTACGACCACGATGTCCTCGTCGTCGTGCACGATGCCCAGCTCCGGGACGGCGACCGGGACGATCCGCGGCTCCTCCTTGGGCGTCCAGCTCACCTCGAGCCATCCTCCGGCGTGAAGCCGGTCGGATTTGCCCAGCGGCACGCCGTCGAGGCTCACACCGCCTGCTTCGGCGATGTCGGCGGCGAAGGTCCGCGAGAAGCCGAGCATCTTCGCCAGCGCAGCGTCGACGCGCGATCCCTCCAGCCCGTCGGGAACGGGCAGACTGCGAGTCTGCATGCTCAGCCCTCTGCGGCCGTGCTGGTGGTGCCCGGTCCGATCGCGCTGTCCTCGGTCGGGGCTGCTTCGCGCTCGGCCGCGTCGTCCGTGGCTGCGGCATCGGCCCGCTCCGCATGATCGCGCTCGCGAGTGCCGTCCAGGCGCAGCCCGATGACCACCAGCAGCGCGACGGCGATCATGCCGGTGACGATGAACATGTCGGCGACGTTGAAGATCGCCGGGAGCATCCACGGCATCGAGATCATGTCGATGACATGACCTCGCCCGAACCCCGGTTCCCGGAACAGCCGATCCGTGAGGTTCCCCAGCACACCGCCGAGCAGGCAGCCGAGCACGACCGCCCATAGCCGCGAGCGCACGCCCACGGTCTTCCAGACGATGACAACCGCGACGACGGCCAGCGCGATCGTGAAGATCCACGTCATCCCGGCACCGATCGAGAACGCCGCACCGGAATTGCGGATGTAGAACAGCTGCAGGAACTCCCCCAGCACCGGAACGACCTTCTCTGCGGGAAGATGCTCGACGGTGAGGTGCTTGGCAAACTGATCGGCGGCCAGCACGAACGCCGCGAGGATCGCGACGATCGCACCGGCCGCCGACCGACGAAGGGGACGACGTCCTGTCAAGGGTGACCTACAGGCCGATGGCCGAGACGGGAGTGGAGTCGGTGGACGACTGCTGGTCGAGATCGCGCAGCTGGCTCTCGATCATGGTGCGCAGCTTGCTGCGGTAGTCGCGCTCGAACTCGCGAAGCTCCGTGATACGCGCCTCGAGAGTGTTGCGCTCGCGCTCGAGACGAGCGGATTCCTCACGCTGCTTCGCCTCGGCCTCGGTGCGGATGCGCGCGACCTCGGTCTCGGCCTCGGCGATGAGCTGTCGGCGCTTGGCCTCGCCCTCGGCGACGTGCTCATCGTGCAGGCGCTGGGCCAGCTCGATGATGCCTGCAGAGGTGCCCGTGGCGGATGCCGCAGTGTCCGGCGCGGGGGCGGCTTCGACGGGTGCTGCCGCGACCGGTGCCGCTGCCGCGGGGGCGGGAGCTTCGGCCTGGGCGCCCTGCCCCGACTCGAAGGCCGCGAGCTTGGCCTTCAGCTCGTTGTTCTCCTCGATGGTCTTGCGCCATTCAACGACGATCTCGTCGAGGTAGTCGTCGACCTCTTCGGGGTCGAAGCCGTCCTTGAAGCGGACGTGCTGGAACTCCTTGTGGACGACGTCATCCGGGGTAAGTGCCATGGGTGGCTCCTCTTTCGATGAGTTCTTTTCGGCCAGTCGTTGAAGATGGCGCGGTGTTCTTCAGACGCGTACCCGGGGCGCGCATCTGGGAGCCAAGCATAGCCCCCTGTCTGTGCGGCGCGAGACGAGCTCCGCACGAGAGCCCTGTCAGAGAGCACGCGCGATGGTCATCAGAATGAGCACGACGATCATCGTCAGCGCAAAGCCGAAGTCCAGCGAGATCGTACCCATCCGCAGCGGCGGGACCAGTCGGCGGAAGAAGCGGATCGGCGGATCCGTCAGCGTGTAGACGGCCTCGGCGAGGACCAGGCCCACGCCCTTGGGACGCCAGTTCCGGTTGAAGAGCGGTATGTAATCCAGCACCAGCCGGGCGATGAGCACCAGCATATACAGCGTCAGCACCAGCTCGGCGATGCCGCCGATAATGCTGAGAATCGCTCCCAAGGTCAGGAGTCGAACGAAGCCGGCGCCGCCTGGGCGATGCCGCCCTGGCCGGATACCGCGATGTTCTCGGGCGAGAGCAGGAACACCTTGCTGGTGACCCGCTCGATCCGCCCGTACAGTCCCAGCGACAGCCCGCTGGCGAAGTCGATCAGACGACGCGCATCGGCATCGCTCATCTGAGACAGATTGATGATCACGGGGACTCCGTCGCGGAAGTTCTCAGCGATCACCTGAGCGTCGCGGTACTGCTTCGGGTGCACGGTGAGGATCTCGTTGACCGCACCCGCCGCCGGCTGGCGCACGGCAGTGGGCCGGCGGAGCGGCGTCACGGGGGCGGGCGCCTGCTCCTCCCGCTCCCGCTCGCGCTCACGCGATGCGCGGACGGGGGCCTGAGGGGCCTCGTCCTCGTAGACCTCTTCCTCGTCGGCGAGGCCGAGATACACCATGGTCTTCTTCAGCGGGTTACCCATCGTGTCCTCCGGTTCGAACGGTGCGGGCTGGTCTGGTTGAAAGGTTAACCCCGGTCGGGGCGCGGTCCGGTGATTGCCGGACCGATCTGCAGGCGTGTCGCGGCGACATATGCGCTCGTGCGCTCCCGGCGAGACTCGCATTCGCCGCCGGGAACCGCACTGCCGGACTCACCGCAGGAACTCGGGGATGTCGAGGTCGCTGTCGTCGGTGAACGCCGGATCGATGCTGGGCGCCACAGCCGGCGCCGCCGGCGCCTTCGGCTCATCGCTCTCGTCGTCGTTGCTCGGGTCGAGGCGGACCTCGGGCAGCGGGCTCGCCTCGGGACGCTTCACGTCCAGGGGCTCCAGCCGCGGCGAGGGCTCCCCACCGTCGAAGCCGGCGGCGATCACGGTCACGCGCACCTCGTCGCCGAGGGTGTCGTCGATGACGGTTCCGAAGATGATGTTCGCCTCGGGGTGCGCAGCCTCCTTGACCAGGTCGGCCGCGTCGTGGATCTCGAAGATGCCCAGGTTCGATCCGCCCTGGATCGACAGCAGCACACCGTGCGCGCCCTCGATCGACGCCTCCAGCAGCGGCGACTCGACGGCCAGTTCGGCGGCCTTGATCGCCCGGTCGGCTCCCCGCGCCGAGCCGATGCCCATGAGCGCGGAGCCGGCGCCCTGCATGACCGACTTGACGTCGGCGAAGTCGAGGTTGATCAGACCGGGGGTCGTGATCAGGTCGGTGATGCCTTGCACACCGGCCAGGAGCACCTGATCGGCGGTGGCGAAGGCCTCGATCATCGAGATGCCGCGGTCGCTGATCTCCAGCAGGCGGTCGTTCGGCACCACGATGAGGGTGTCGACCTCCTCCTTCAGCTTGGAGACACCCGCCTCGGCCTGACTCTGCCGTCGACGGCCTTCGAAGGAGAACGGCTTGGTGACCACGCCGATGGTCAGAGCGCCGATCGACTTGGCGATGCGGGCGACGACCGGAGCGCCGCCGGTGCCGGTGCCGCCGCCCTCGCCCGCAGTGACGAAGACCATGTCGGCGCCGGTGAGTGCCTGCTCGATCTCCTCGGCATGATCCTCGGCCGCGCGCCGGCCGACCTCCGGGTCGGCTCCGGCACCCAGGCCGCGGGTGAGCTCGCGTCCCACATCGAGCTTGACGTCGGCGTCGCTCATCAGCAGCGCCTGCGCGTCGGTGTTCACGGCGATGAACTCGACTCCGCGGAGCCCGAGATCGATCATGCGGTTCACGGCGTTGACGCCGCCACCGCCGACGCCGACGACCTTGATCACGGCGAGGTAGTTCTGGTTCTGGCTCATGGCCGGCCTCCGTTATTCGAGCCTGACGAGGGATAAACCTTAAACCTCTACGAGAGGGTTAAACTATTTCCCGGTATTGCGTTCTCGTCATTGACGGTATGCGCAAGCCGGGCCTGCGCGCGCACCGACACGGCGTGTCGTCTCGATCGCCATCCTGCGGCATCCGCTCAGCCCTCCACCGGACGGCTCACCGCTGCTCGAGTCGCGTCAGCGGACCACGGGAGCCGTCGGCGCCGACACATCGAAGGTGTGCGACTCCGGCGCATTCTTGATCAGCGCGACCAGGACGATCGCCTTCGTCACGGAGTCCTCCTCGCTCCCCCAGACGACGTTCTTGCCGTCCTGGAGGACGAGGGTGACGTCGTCGGCCGATGAGGCCTTCACCTGCACGACCTGCGCGCGCAGGTCGGCGGGGAGGAGCGGATCACCAGACCCACGCTGTGGAACGCCGCGGAGTCCGTGCCGCCCGAGATCGACAGCGCAGGCTGCCCCTCCGGCTTCTGCGGTGTGGTGGCCAGCACGACACCCGCCGCGTCCACGAGGGTGTATCCGGCGGCGGAGCGGATCACCCCGACCGGTGTGCGCTCGACGATGCGCACCAGCAGCTCATGCGGCGGTCGCGCCTCGATCGCATAGGTCTCGATCATCGGGAACTCGGTCAGCGCGGATTTCACCGCACCGGCGTCGATCAAGGCCAGCGGCGAGCCGAGCTGTCCGGACAGCGCCTGCTGCACCGCTGCGGCATCCACCCTCTCGGCCCCGACCACGGTGACCTTCTCGACCGCGAAGAGCGGGCTGTACGCGGCGATCACGCTGCCGAGCACGAGTGCGACGATCGCGCCGATCGACGACCACCAGATGATCCGCCGTCGGCGGGAGCGCTGGGTGAAGCGGCGGATCTCCGCCCGCAGCGCCTTCCTCCTGGCGCGCGCTGCGCGCCAGACGTCGCCACTGCGCACGATGCCGTCCGGGTCCGCAGGCTCGAACCCGGCCTGCACGGCATCCGCATCCTGCATGGCGGCGACGCCGGCATCCGTCTCGATCTCCTCGGTGACGTTCGCTGCGGACTCGACGACAGAGGGCTCGTCCACATCGGTGCGCACGTCTGTCGCCGCACGGCGGCGGAGCCGTCCGGGCCGCCGTGCGGGGGCGTCGACCTCGTCGGGATCCTCCGCCGAGGCCGGGAGCGGTGCCGGGCGACGCATGTCTCAGGCTCCTGGAGTGCGCCGGAGGGAATCGAGCACCTGCGGGATGATCTGGTACACGTTCCCGCAGCCGAGCGTGACCACGACATCACCTGCGCGCGCGACCTGCGCGGTGTAGTCGGCGGCCTCCTGCCAGTCCGGCACGTAATGCACCCTGGCCTGATCCGAGAAGTCGTCGCTGACCAGCCGCCCCGTCACTCCGGGCACCGGATCCTCGCGGGCACCGTAGACGTCGAGCATCACGGTGTGGTCGGCGAGCTCCTCGAGCACCTCGGCGAACTCGCGGTGCAGGTGCTGCGTGCGCGAATAGGTGTGCGGCTGCTGGATCGCGATGACGCGTCCGCCCCCCGCGATGCCGCGCATCGCCTCCAGTGCGGCCCGCACCTCGGTCGGATGATGGGAGTAGTCGTCGTACACGCGCACCCCACGAGCGTCACCGTGCAGCTCCAGGCGGCGCACGGTCCCCGCGAACCCCTCCAGCGCGGCTGAGGCCTCGGCGAGCCCGTGTCCCAGCGTCATCAGCACGGCCACCACGCCCGCCGCGTTGATCGCGTTGTGCGCGCCGGGCACCGCGAGCCGCATACGCACGGACTCGTCGCCGCTGATCAGGGTGGCGGCGGCCGCGCCGGAGGTGTCGATGTCGGCGATGCGCAGATCGGCATCCTCCGCCTGCCCGAAGGTCACCACGCGACGGTGGCCGAGCCCCGCCCGCACCCGCTGGGCTCCCGGGTCGTCACTGGAGATCACGACGGCTTCCCGCGCCTCGTCGCCGAAGCGCACGAAGGCGTCGTAGAAGGCGTCCTCGGAGCTGAAGAAGTCCAGGTGATCGGGGTCGACGTTCGTGATCAGCGCGACGGAGGTGTCGTACAGCAGGAACGTGCCGTCGGACTCGTCGGCTTCGATGACGAACAGCTCGTCGGCGCCGGAGGCGCTCGACAGGCCGAGCTGCTCGATCACGCCGCCGTTGACGAAGCTCGGGTCGGCGTCCAGCGCCTGCAGCGCCGTCACCAGCATCCCGGTGGAGGTGGTCTTGCCGTGCGCTCCCGCGACCGACACCAGGCGGCGTCCGCCGATCAGCCAGAACAGGGCCTGCGAGCGATGGATCACGTGCAGTCCGCGCTGCTTGGCGGTGACGAACTCGGGGTTCTCCGGCCAGATCGCCCCGGTGTGGACCACCGTGTCGGCATCCCCCAAGTGGGCGGCGTCGTGCCCGACGTGCACGGTCGCCCCGGCAGCCGCCAGGGCGCGCAGATTGTCGCTGTCGGCGCGGTCGGAGCCGGAGACGCGGATGCCGGCATCCAGGAACATCCGGGCGAGGCCGCTCATCCCGGAGCCACCGATGCCGATGAAGTGCGCGGAGGTGATGGTCTCGGGGATGGGCAGGGTGAGGTCGGGTCTGATCATGTCCGCACCAGTCTACTTTTCCGCGAGGGCTCGATCGATGAGCGCCACCAGGTCCTCCGTGCCCGTGCGGCTGCCGACCCGCTGCGCGGCCTCGGCCATCGCGGCGATGCGCTCCCGGTCGCCGAGCAGCGGCACTACCTGCGTGCGGACGGCGTCGGCGTCGAAGCCCGCATCGTCCAGCAGCCGGGCGGCGCCGGCGGCGACAGCGGATGCGGCGTTCAGCCGCTGCTCCCCGTTGCCGACGGAGTACGGCACATACAGCGCGGGCAGTCCGAGGGCGCTGATCTCGCTGACGGTGGCGGATCCCGAGCGCGAGAGGACGAGATCGGCGAGGGCGAACGCGAGATCCATCCGGTCAACGTACCGGCGCAGGGTGTAGCCGGTCACCTGCGGATCCGCCAGGTCGCTGCGCTCCCCGGTCACGTGCAGAAGCTGCCAGCCGGCGGCGAGGATGTCCTGCCACGAGCCGGCGAGAGCCTCGTTGAGCCGCTGGGCACCGAGCGATCCGCCGAAGACCAGCAGCACGGGCCGGTCGGCGTCCAGGTCGAACTCGGCCGCAGCCTCCGCTCGGAAGGCCGCGCGGTCGAGCTCCACGATCTCCCGGCGCAGCGGCATTCCGACCACCTCGCCACCGCGCAGCGGGGTCCCCGCGAACGCCACGCCCACTCCTGCCGCACTCCGCGCACCCAGCACGTTGGCCAGACCCGGCTTCGCGTTCGCCTCGTGCACCACGAAGGGGATCCGCTCGCGCCGTGCGGCGACGTAGGCGGGGGCGGATGCGTACCCGCCGAACCCGACGACGACATCCACACCGTGAGCGCGGATGTGTGCGCGCACCTGCGCGATCGCACGACGGAATCGGAGCGGGAACCCGAGGGCCGCGCGGTTCGGTCTGCGCGGGAAGGGCACCTTGTCGACGATCAGCAGCTCATAGCCGCGAGCCGGGACGAGCCGGGACTCCAATCCCTCCTTCGTGCCGAGCACGAGAACGGCGTCGCCGTCACGCTCGCGCAGCACGTCTCCGACGGCGAGCAGCGGATTGACATGGCCGGCGGTGCCCCCGCCGGCCAGAAGGTAGGTGGTCACTTCGACTTGCTCCGCTCGCTCCGTGCATCGCCCCTCGTGACCTTACCCTTCGATGCTGTGCTCCTGGCAGGCTTGCGGGAAGCGCCCGCGGCGGTCTTCGAGGCCGCCCCCTTGACCGGCTTCGCCGACGCGGGGATCGTGCGTGCGAAGGCGAGCAGCACCCCGCATGCCATCATCACCGAGAGCAGCGAGGTGCCACCCTGCGACATGAACGGCAGCGGGACGCCCATCACCGGGAAGATGCGCACCACGACGCCGATGTTGATCAGCGCCTGGCCGATGACCCAGACCGTGATCCCACCCGCCGCGATGCGGATGAACGGGTCGTCGGTCTTGCGGATGATGTGGAAGGCGCCGACGGCGAAGACGGCGAACAGCGCAAGCACCAGCAGGCAGCCGAGCAGTCCCAGCTCCTCGCCGACGATGGCGAAGATGTAGTCGTTCGAGGCCGCCGGCAGCCAGTACTTCTCCTGCGAGTTCCCCAGTCCCACACCGAAGAAGCCGCCGTTGGCCATGCCCCACATGCCGTGCACGGCCTGGTAGCACTCCTTCTCGGCATCGCAGGCCGCCGGGTTGAAGGCGGCGAGGATGCGCTTCATACGGTTCTCGCTGGTCAGCGCGAACGCCACCACCGCCACCAGTCCGCCCAGCAGCGGAAGGATGAACAGACGCAGCTTCGCCCCGGAGAAGAACAGGCAGCCGAGCACGACGAGCACGAGCACCATCACGGTGCCCAGGTCGTCGCCGGCGAGGACGGTGCCGATGGCGAACACCGATACCGGCACGACGGGGATGAACACCTGGTGCCAGGTGCCGAGCTTGGACTGCTTGCGCAGCAGCACGAAGGCGATCCAGATGGCCAGTGCGAGCTTGAGGAACTCGGAGGGCTGCAGCTGCACGCCGGCGAGCTTGATCCAGTTCCTGTTGCCGTAGGACGAGATTCCCACGCCCCGCACGAACACGAGCAACTGGAACATCACCGCCAGGATCAGCGCTGGCCAGGCGATCTTGCCGAAGAACGTCACCGGCAGTCGGCTGATCAGGAACATCAGCGGGATACCGATGGCGGCGAACATCCCCTGCCGCAGCGCGGCTTCCAGAGGGCCTGTGGGGTTGGCGCTGGTGGCGGAGAGCACCATCACGACACCGAAGATCGTCAGCAGCACCGCCGTGGAGGCGATCATGACGAACTCCGTGGACGGCGGCACGAACAGCCTGCCCAGCGAGACGCGGGCTGCCAGCCCCTGCTCTGGGGGCGGCCCTCAGTGCGCGGCGGGTGAGCCGTCTGCGTCATCTGCGCTCCCCCGCTCGATCCATTCGCGCACCGCCCGGGCGAAGCGCTCTCCCCGGTCCGCGTAGCTGGTGAACTGGTCGAAGGATGCCGCTGCGGGGGCCAGCAGAACCGTGCCCTCGCCGTGGATCATCCCCGTCGCGACTTCCACCACGCGGTCCATGACCTCTCCAGTGTCGCCAGTGCCGACCTCCCGCACCGGCACGTGCGGCGCGTGTCGCCGGAATGCCGACAGAACGGGCTCACGATCCACGCCGATCACGATCGCGCCGCCTGCCGTGGCCCCGGCATCGGCGACCAGGTCATCGAGGTCGACGCCCTTGAGGTCGCCGCCGACGATCCAGATCGCGCCGGGGTGCGCTCGCAGCGACGAGGCGGCGGCGTGCGGGTTGGTCGCCTTGGAATCGTCCACCCACCGGATCCCGCGATGCTCGGCGACGAGCTGGATGCGGTGCGCATCCATCGTGAAGGTCTGCAGCGCATCGTGGATCGCGGCGGGGGCGACGCCCAGCGAGCGGGCGAGCGCGGAGGCGGCGAGGATGTTCTGCACGACGTGCGGTGCGGCCAGGCCGACCGCGCGCAGCTCGTCGACGGTGGTCACCTCCAGCGCGCTGTGCCGCCGATCGTCGTGGAAGGCCCGATCCACCAGGATGCCGTCGACGACCCCCAGATCGCTGGGGCCGGGCGTGCCGAGGTCGAAGCCGATGGCGCGGGCCCCCTCGATGACATCCGCCTCCTCCACCATCCGCAGGGTGGCGAGGTCGGCCTTGTTGTAGACGCAGGCCGCGGTCGTGTTCCGGTACACGACTGCCTTGGCCGCACGGTACGCGTCGGCGCTGCCGTGCCAGACGAGATGGTCGTCGGCCAGGTTCAGGCAGGTCGACGCGTGCGGCACGAGCTGCCCGGCCGGTGCCGACTTCCCGATGTACCAGAGCTGATGGCTGGAGAGTTCGACCACCAGCACGTCGAAACCGCCCGGATCGCGGACCGCATCCAGCACCGGCACGCCGATGTTGCCGCAGGGCGCCGCCCGCAGCCCGCCGGCGTTCAGCAGCGTGGCGGTGAGCTGAGTGGTGGTGGTCTTGCCGTTGGTGCCGGTGATGAGCACCCATTCGGCGGGCGTCCCGTTGTCGCGGAGCACCTTGTCGCGCACCCGCCAGGCCAGCTCGACATCGCCCCAGAGCGCGATGCCGCTGCGCTGCGCCCACCGGACGACCGGATGCGCGGGCGCGAAGCCAGGTGAGGCGACGATCACCTCGGGGTCGAAGTCGCGCAGCACCTCGGGGACCTCGCCGAGCGGGCCGAGTTCCAGTCGTGCGCCGATCACCGGCACCAGACGCGCGTACTCCTCCGCAGCACCCTCCGAGAGCACCAGGACGTCGGCGCCGAGTTCTGCGAGCGTGTCGGCGGCCGAGAAGCCGGTCACGCTCAACCCCAGCACGGCGACGCGCAGTCCGCTCCAGTCGGCGCGCCAGCTGGTCAGCGTGTCAAGACGATCCGCACCCACGGGTCAGCCGTTCGAAGCCTGGGCGAACCAGTCCACGTAGAACAGGCCGACGGCGGATGCCGCCAGCAGGCCCGCGATGATCCACAGCCGCACGACGATGGTCACCTCGGCCCAGCCGCGCATCTCGAGATGGTGATGGAACGGGCTCATCAGGAACAGCCGCCTACCGCGCGTGAGCTTGAAGTACAGCCGCTGCAGGATGACCGAGCCCGACGAGATCACGAAGATGCCGGCGATCACGAACAGCAGCAGCTCGGTGCGGGTGAGGATCGCCATCGCCGTGACCACGCCGCCGATCGCCATCGAGCCCACGTCGCCCATGAAGACCTTCGCCTTGGGCGCGTTCCACCACAGGAACCCGATCAGCCCGCCGGCGAAGGCCGCGGCGACCGTCGCCAGGTTCAGCGGCTCACGCACCTCGTAGCAACCCACGGTGTTCCAGCCCTCGCCCACGCAGGACTGCTTGAACTGCCAGAAGGCGATCAGTCCGTAGGAGCCGACGACGAACACGCCGGCCCCGGCAGCGAGGCCGTCGAGTCCGTCGGTGAGGTTCACGCTGTTCGAGGTGGCGACGCCGATCACCGAGATCCAGATCAGGTACAGCGCCCAGCCGAGCACCGCACCGAAGGCGAACAGGTTCAGCCAGGAGATGTCGCGGAAGAGGGAGACGAAGCCGCTGGCCGGGTACTGGTCGAGCGAGTTCGGGAAGTTCAGCGCGACCACGCCGAAGGGGATCAGCACCGCAAGCTGTCCGACGATCTTGCGCCAGCCCGACAGTCCCAGGCTGCGCTGGCTGCGCACCTTCATGTAGTCGTCGATGAAGCCGACGATCCCGAAGCCGACCATGAGCCAGAGCACCAGCATCGCCGAGAGCGCGGGCGTCGTGCCGCCGAAGAACGTGCCGGCGAAGTAGCCGACGATCGTGCCGAGGATGAAGATGACACCGCCCATCGTCGGTGTGCCTCGTTTGGCTTCGTGGTTCGGATTGGCGATGTCCTCGGGGGTGCGGATGACCTGCCCCCAGCCGATCCTGCGGAACCCCTTCAGGAAGACGGGGGTCAGGAAGAGCGAGAAGGCGAGCGATATCGCCGTCGCCATAAGCAGGGACCTCACGAGAACCATTCTCCCAGACGATCGCCGAGGTGCCGGAGGCCCACGGCGTTCGATGACTTCACCAGCACCCGATCGCCCTCCCGCAGCTCGCCCTTCAGATACTCGAACGCCGCATCCTGGTCGGGCAGATGCACGGCCTCGCTGTCCCAGGATCCTTCGCCGACGACGGCCAGGTACAGGCGACGCGCCTCGGCGCCCACCACGACGATGCGCTGGATGTTCAGCCGCACGGCCAGCAGCCCGATCCTGTCGTGCTCCTCGCCCGCCGCATCGCCGAGTTCGGTCATCGCCCCCAGCACGGCGACGGTGCGCTCCCCGGCGCGGTGATCTGCGCGAGCGTGCGCAGGGCGGCCGCCATGGAGTCGGGACTGGCATTGTAGGCGTCGTTGATGATGCGCACGCGGTCATTGCCCATCGGCTGCATCCGCCAGCGTTCGGCGACCTCGACGGTCTCCAGTCGGGCGACGGCGTCGGATGCCGGGATGCCGAGCACTCCTGCAGCGGCGATGGCGGCCAGCGCGTTCCCGACGTGGTGGGCGCCGAGAACCCGCAGGCGCAGCGGGATGCGCTCCTCGCCGCTCACGATCGTGCAGGTGGTGCCTTCGGCGGTCACGACGATCTCTTCGGCGCGCACGACGGCATCCGGCCCCTGTCCGAAGCCGACCACTGTCTGATCGCGGTCGGCGGCGAGCGTGCGCATGGCCCAGACGCGCGGGTCGTCGACGTTGAGCACGGCGGTGCCGCCCGTGCGCGTCGCCTGTACCAGCTCAGACTTCGCCAGGGCGGTCGCCTCGATGCCGCCGAACCCGCTGGCGTGTGCGAGCCCGACCATCAGCACGATCCCGATGTCGGGTTCGACAAGTCCGGCCAGCTGGGCGATGCTGCCCGGCCCCGCGGCGCCGAACTCGCTGATCAGGTAGCGCGTCCGGTCGGTGACCCGCAGCATGGTCAGCGGCGCGCCGACTTCGTTGTTGTAGGAGCGGATCGGGGCGACTGTCTCGCCGTCGTCCTCCAGGATGCGGGCCAGGAGGTTCTTGGTGGTCGTCTTGCCGTTGGATCCGGTGATCCCGACGATGCGCAGCCCACCCGTCGCCCGCACCCGCGCGACGACCGCACGAGCGAGATCGGCGAGTGCCACGACCGCATCCGCCACGACGATCTGCGAAACCGGCACCTCGACCGGACGTTCGACGATCGCCAGCACGGCGCCGGCGTCGACCGCTGCTCCGACGAAACGATGCCCGTCGGTGGTCTCCCCGGCTTGGCCACGAAGATCGACCCTGCGGTCATCTCACGGGAGTCGGTGTCGACCGAGCCGTCGACGACCGTGTCGGGCGAATCGGCGTCGATCATTCTCAGCTCGCCGTTCAGGATCTCGGCGATCTCGGCAAGCGACAGGGCGATCATGTGGCAACTCCATGCGCGGCGGAACGCCGGCTAGTTGAATTTGGGAAGCAGCGCGTCCATCGGCTCCGAGGAGGGCGCGACGCGATAGGTCTTGAGCACCTGGGTCATCGCCTGCTGGAAGGCGACGGCGTCTGCTGCTGAAGTCCTCATCTTAGTCGGCTCGTCGAGCGTGACCACGACGACGTACTGCGGATCCTCGATCGGGGCGATGCCGACCATGCTGGTGAAGTACACGCCCTTCTTGTAGCCGGGTCCGTTTCCGCTCGACTTCTGCGCCGACCCGGTCTTCAGGCCGATCCGGTAGCCGGGGACCGCAGTGGTCTTGGCGTTGCCGCCCTGCACGGCCACGTTCTCCAGCATCCGCTGGACCTGCTTGGCGGTGTCGGGCTTGACGATCTGCTCGCTCTTCGGCGCGGCGGCCTCGTGTACCGTGCCGTCGGCGTCGGTGCAGGACTCCACCAGCGACAGGTCGATCTTCTTCCCGTCGTTCGCGAGTGCCTGGTAGGCACCGGCCAGCTGCGCCGGTGTGACGGTGAACGCCTGGCCGAACGTCGTGGTGTACACGTCGCCGCCGTTCCATTTGTCGGCATCCTTGATCAGCCCCTTCTGCTCGGCGGGGAAGCCGACCGCGGTCTTCTCTCCGACGCCGAAGCGCTTCAGGTAGTCCGCGCGGGTGGCGGGGTCGACCATGGTGCCGAACTTCGAGAGGGACACGTTCGAGGAGTCGATCAGGGCGCCCGCGAGCGTGTACTCGTGCACCGGGTGCGGGAACGGATCGTTGATGGTCGTGCCGTTGGGGAAGGTCACCCGCGCGGGTGCCGTCACGTGCGAGGTGGGGGTCGCCTTGCCCTGGTCGATGATGGTCGCGGCGGTGATGGCCTTGAACGTCGACCCGGGCTCGTATGCGTCGGAGAAGATGTGCGAGCGCCAGTAGGTGGGATCGACCGTGTTGATGTTGTTCGGGTCGACCGCCGGATACTCCGCCGCGGCACGGATCTTGCCGGTCTTCACCTCGACAACGGTGACGCTGCCGGTCTGCGCTCCCTGCCGCTGCGTCTCCTCGGCGATCATCTGCTGCAGGTACCAGTTCAGGTCGCTGTCGATCGTCAGCTGCACGGTTCCGCCATCGATGGCGGGCACGATGCGCTCACTGCCCGGGATCCGCACACCGCCCCGACCGATCTTGTAGCTGTTGGAGCCGTCGGTGGCGGCCAGGCACTTCTGATCCATCCGCTCTATGCCGTACTGGGGCTCGCCCTCGCCGTTCAGGAACCCGACGAGGTTGCCTGCCACCGCGCCGTTCGGGTACACCCGCACGGCGCGCTTCTTGCTGGCGACGTAGGCGAGGTGCAGATCCCTCAGCGCGAGGTACTGATCGGTGGAGAGACCGTTCTTCAGCTTGGCGTACCGGCTGTTCGGATTCGCCTCCAGTGCCGAGGAGACCAGCTCCCGCACCTCGTCCGGCTCCATCCCGACGATCTCGGCGATTTTCTCACTGGCCTGGGCCCACGACAGCTCGGGCTTCTTCTTCGGATCGGTCTCCTTCTCGTAGGTGTCGATCAGCTTGGGATCCAGCTGCGAGTCGTAGACGAACGCATCCGAGGCGAGCACGGTGCCGTTCTCGTCGACGATGTCGCCGCGGGCTCCGGGGATGCTGGTGGAGGTGCTCAGCTTGGTCATCGAGTCGGCGACATGGTCGTCGGCGTGCACGACCTGGATGTCGACCAGGCGGAAGACGAATGCTGCCAGCACGGTGAGGATCACTGCGAGGGCGACGACCGTGCGCCGTCGCGTCCCGCGGGTTGCGCGTGTCGTCATGCGGCGGTCTCCATCCTGGGGCTATCGAGTGGTCGGGGAAGGCAGGCCGTCGCTGATGACGGGGGGCAGGTCGGGCTCGTGCTGCGCGGTCGAATCCGCGGGCATCTGCTCGGCCTTGGGGGCCGGAGGAGGCGCGAGCAGGGCGTTTCCGACCTTGGTGGAGCTGTTCGGCGCCACTGTCGAGATCCACGAGGCGCCGCTGCCGGCGCCGAGCACGGCGCCGTCGCTCAGACGCAGATAGGACGCGGATCCCACGACGACCAAGCCCATGCTGTCGGCCTTCGATGCCAGCGCCTGCGGTGAGTTCAGGCCGGCCACCTCGTCGCCGAGCGCCTGCTTCTGAAGGGTCAGCTCGTGCTGCTGGCCGTTGAGCTTGGCGAGCACGAAGGCGTCCTGGGTGGAGGCGAGCGAGATCCCGATCTGCGCCGCGCCGATGGCCAGCGCTCCCCCGACGGCGAGGGCGGCATAGGCGAGCTTCGGGCGACGCAGACCCGACGGCGCGGAGACCGGCCGCAGTCGGCGCGGCGGCTTCGGTGCGGGTTCGGTGCGCGGTGCGACGCGCACGTTCAGCAGACTCATGGCGTCTCCCTGAGCTTCTCGGCGGCGCGCAGCCGCACCGGAATGGCACGCGGGTTCCGAGCGCGCTCCTCGTCCCCCGCCAGTTCGGCCCCCTTCGTGAGCACGCGGAAGCGGGGGCGTGTTCGGGGAGTTCGACAGGCAGGCCCGCGGGCGCGGTCGACGCGGATGCCGCGGCGAAGGCCTGCTTGACCAGGCGGTCCTCCAGCGACTGATAGGCCATCACCGCGATCCGGCCGCCCACCTGGAGCGCGTCCATCGCGACGGGGATCGCATCGGCGAGCACACTCAGCTCGGAGTTGACCTCGATCCGCAGCGCCTGGAAGACCCGCTTGGCAGGGTGGCCGGCACGCTGGACGGCGGCGGGAGTGGCTTCGATGAGCAGGTCGACCAGCTCACCGGAGCGGGTGAGCGGATGCTGCGCCCTGGCCTGCACGATGAACCGGGCGTAGCGACCGGCGAGCTTCTCCTCGCCGTAGCGCTCGAAGATGCGGCGCAGCTGCCCCTCGCTGTACTCGGCGAGGATGGTCGCAGCCGTGCGACCCTTGGTCTGATCCATCCGCATGTCCAGCGGGGCGTCCTTGGAGTACGCGAAGCCGCGGTCGGCCTCGTCGAGCTGCAGCGAGGAGACGCCCAGGTCGAACAGGATCGCCGAGGCGCCCAGCGCGTGCAGGCCGATCTCGTCGTACACGCTGTGCACGAGCGTGATCCGATCGGCGAAGGGCGCCAGGCGCTCACCCGCGATCCGCAGCGCGTCCGTGTCGCGGTCCAGGCCGATCAGCCGGATGTTCGGGAAGCGCTCCAGGAACGCCTCGGAGTGCCCGCCCATGCCGAGCGTGGCGTCTACGAGCACGGCGCCGTCCTGCGTCAGCGCGGGGCCGAGCAGGTCGATGCAGCGCTCGAGGAGCACCGGGGTATGGATGTCGCGGAGGCTCATGATCGTCTTCCCGTGACCTCCGGCTCTGATTCCTCTCCGCTCGACCCGGCACCGGGGAAGTGTGTCGGGGCAAAGCGGCGAGGCATCACAGCCGTGGTCAGAACAATCCGGGAATCACCTCCTGCTCCAGATCTGCGTAGGACTCTTCGTTGCCTTCCAGATAGGCGTTCCAGGCGGACGCATCCCAGATCTCGGCGTGGGCGCCGACACCGGTGACGACCAGCTCCTTCTCCAGCCCGGCGTACTGACGCAGGTGCGCCGGGAGGGTGATGCGGTTCTGGCTGTCGGGCATCTCGGCACTGGCGCCGGAGAGGAACATGCGCAGGAAGTCACGGGCCTGCTTATTGCTCAGCGGTGCCTGCCGGATGCGCTCGTGCATGGCCTCGAACTCGGCGGTGCTGAACACGTACAGGCAGCGTTCCTGCCCTCGGGTGACCACGATGCCGCCGGCCAGATCCTCACGGAACTTCGCAGGAAGGATCACGCGGCCCTTGTCGTCGAGCTTCGGCGTATGCGTCCCCAGCAACATCGGCCACCACCCCCTCTGCGTCCGGCCAACTCGAGGTACGCGCCACTTTACTCCACTTCCCTCCACTTTCCTACGCACAATTGTGCCCATTCTCAGTCTTCGCTCCGTACTGCACGAAAGAACCCCCGTGATCACGCGGAATCACGGGGGTGGAGCGCAGTGGAGGACGGGTGGAGGAAAATGCCGACGATTCGCTCAGGCGGGTGGATCAGAACATGAAAAAGCCCGGATGCTCAGCATCCGGGCGTGGTGTGGAGACAAGCCGATCCGCAGGTCGGATCAGCGTTCGTCCTGTCGCCGATCCCACCGGTCGTTCATCCGATCCATGAAGGAGGAGTCGTGGGGGCGCGGCTGACGCGGCTCCGCATCCGGACGAAGACCGGAGCCGTCGGTACGTCGAACCGGGGTGAAGGCGAGGATGGCTCCGCCGAGCATGGCGAGGAAGGCCACCACGCCGATGATGATGCTGCCGACAGCACCGAGACCACGGCTGGAGACGACGGCTGCGACGAGCCCGCCGACGCCGACGAGCATGAGCAGGGCACCGTAGACGAGATTTCGATAGCTGAGCGAGCGATCGCCGGATGGCGCGGTCACGACATCAGCGTCGTGCTGCAGAAGATGGCGTTCCATCTCGTCGAGCATGCGCTGCTCTTGTTCGGAAAGAGGCATCTCCGACCCCCTTGGTTCGTTCCCTCCACTCTACCCGTGTGCAGAGCGGTCGGCTAGCCGAGCGCTGGCGAATTCCTGCATCTAGGCTGGGAATCGTGCCCTCCCCCATCGTCTCCGAGGCGGTCGCCGCCCGACTCGAGGATTTCCTCGCCCGCATCGCGACGGACAGCGACGACTACGGCCCGGACGCCGGGCTGTTCCTCGATGCCGCGCGTGCCACTCTGACCGGCGGCAAGCGCCTGCGAGCGAGGTTCTGTCATGCCGGCTGGCAGGCGGCATCCGGGGCATCTGCTACCGATCTCGAACCCCTGTGGGGGTTGTGTGCGGCGCTGGAGATCTTCCAGTCGGCCGCCCTGGTTCACGATGACCTGATCGACAACTCCGACACCCGCCGCGGGCGCCCCGCATCGCACCGCGCGCTCGAGGCCGCACACCGCGCCGCGGGGTGGCACGGAGACGCCGAGGCCTTCGGGCGCTCGTCGGCCGTGCTCCTGGGTGACCTGCTCGTCGCGTGGAGTGACGATCTGCTCGAGGAGACCCTGCAGGGGCATCCGCACGCTGCAGCCACCCGCGCGGAGTACGCGCGCATGCGCCGGGACGTCACCGTCGGGCAGCTGCTCGACATCACCGAGGAATCGGCGTGGAGCGTGAACCCGCCCGAGCAGATGCTCGATCGGGCGCTGCGCGTGGCGTCACTGAAGTCGGCGCGGTACAGCGTGGTCGAGCCGCTCCTGCTCGGCGCCACTCTGGCGGGGGCGGATGCCGGCCTGCTGGCCGGGCTGCGAGACATCGGCCACCCGATCGGCATGGCCTTCCAACTGCGCGACGACCTTCTCGGCGTGTTCGGTGACCCCGCCGTGACCGGCAAGCCCGCCGGCGACGACCTGCGCGAGGGCAAGCGCACCGCACTGATCGCCGTAGCGCGCGGGCAGCTCCAGCCGGCGACTCGAGCGCAGCTGGATGCGGCGCTGGGCGACCCGCACCTCTCTGCGGAGGCCGTGGCGAGCCTGCAGCGGTTGATCGAGGACACCGGGGCCGTCTCGCGGATCGAGGCGATGATCGCGGAGTTCACGGCTCAGGCCGAGAGCGCACTGACGGCCGCCGATGTCGGAGAAGACGCCGCGGCATCGCTGCGCGCGCTGGCAGCTGCCGCGATCAGCCGCTCATCGTGAAGCTCAGGCGAGCGTACGCGCGACGCGCCGCACCGCGCTCTTATGACCGGCGAGGAGCGCCGCGATCGGCGTGCGCCCCAGCGAGTCCTCCTCGCTGAGCAGCCAGTCGATGACCTCGTCGTCAGTGAAGCCGGCGTCCTGCAGGACGATCACGGTGCCGCGCAGCGACGACAGCGGCCGGCCATCCACGATGAAGACGGCGGGGACGGCGAACACCCCACTGCGTCGCGAGCCGACCAGGTAGCGCTCATCGAGCAGCCGACGCACCCGGCTCGGGGTCTCGTCGAGCACGTCGACGAGATCGGGGATGGTCAGCCAGTCGGTGATCTCAAGGGTGTTCTCAGGCACCTGTCCACTATCTCACCCGCTTCGGCTCCGCACGATCACCACAGGAGCATCACTGATCACATCCGCCACAGCGGTCACTTCTGTTGACAGATCTTTACATCCGTGTCAGCGTGTCCTGAGGAAAACAGGGGGATTCTCATGCATACTCGCTCGACCCGCAGGGGCGCATTCCGGTTCGGAGCCCCGGCTGCCGTGATCGGCACGCTCGCCGCCGTCCTCACCACAGCCCCGGCAGACGCCCGTGAGCCGGTCAGAACCGACCCGGCCCCCACGCGTGTCCATCCGACCGTCGTCCCCCGCCCTGCCACCGTCGCGAACGTGCAGCACGCCAGCGCGCAACCGACCACCTACACGATCCGGCCGGGTGACACCGTGTCGGGGATCGCGATCCGTCACGGTCTGCGCCCGGCCGATGTGCTCGCGTGGAACGGCCTGGGCTGGCGAACCGTGATCTACCCCGGCCAGACGCTGCGACTGACCGCAGCGGCCGCGAAGCCCGCACCGGCGAAGACCGCACCCGCGAAGCCCGCGCCGACAACTGCACCTGCGAAGTCCGACAGGACCCACACCGTGGTTCGCGGCGACACCGTCTACGCGATCGCACGCACCTACGGCACGACCGTCGCGAACATCATCGCCGCGAACGGGCTGGGCCGCTCCGCGCTCATCTTCCCCGGGCAGAAGCTCTCCGTCGGGCCCGCAGCACCGGCCGCATCCCCCGGCTCGTCCGCCCCGGCGCCGGCCTCCGCGCCGGCCGCACCGGCATCCGCCAAGACCCACACCGTCGTCAGGGGCGACACGCTGTTCGGCATCGCCCGCAAGCACGGCACGAGTGTCGCCGTCCTGCTGCAGGCGAACGGTCTCGGCACCGGCAGCATCATCTATCCCGGCCAGACCCTGCGACTGACCCCGCCGGCTCCCGCACAGCGCAGTGCGAACCTCGACGCCGCCCAGCGCGCGAACGCCCTGCACATCATCCGCATCGGCCGCGAGCTCGGCGTGCCCGAGCGCGGGATCGCCATCGCGCTGGCGACGGCCATGGTGGAGTCCTCGCTGCGCAATCTCGATCACGGCGACCGCGACTCCCTGGGCCTGTTCCAGCAGCGCCCCAGCCAGGGCTGGGGAACAGCCGAGCAGATCATGGACGCCGACCGCAGCATCCGGGTGTTCTACGGCGGCGCGAAGGATCCCAACGGCACGAACAGCCGTGGTCTGCTCGACATCCCGGGCTGGCAGGACAAGCCGTTCACCGCCGCCGCTCAGGCGGTGCAGATCTCCGCCTACCCGGATCGCTACGGGCAATGGGAGCAGCAGGCGAATCGCTGGCTCGCGACGCTCCGGTGAGCCACTCGTCACCGGATCGAAACCTGGCAGGGTGCGCCGCTGCCCGGGCCGGGTGCCGGTTCTTCATAGACTCGTTCCGTGAACACTGCGCAGGCCGATCCCCTCATCGGGCGGCTTGTCGACGGTCGATACCGGGTGCGTGCGCGCATCGCCCGGGGCGGCATGGCGACAGTGTACGTCGCGACCGACATGCGCCTGGAGCGGCGCATCGCCCTCAAGGTGATGCACGCGCATCTCAGCGACGACTCGGCCTTCCAGAGCCGGTTCATCCAAGAGGCGCGCTCTGCGGCGCGTCTGGCCGACCCGCATGTCGTGAACGTCTTCGACCAGGGGCAGGACGGCGACCTCGCCTACCTGGTGATGGAGTATCTGCCCGGGATCACACTGCGCGAGCTGATGCGCGAGCAGAAGCGCCTGACAGTGCCGCAGACGATCACGATCATGGACGCCATCCTCTCCGGGCTCTCGGCGGCGCACCGCGCCGGCATCGTGCACCGGGATGTGAAGCCCGAGAACGTGCTGCTGGCCGAGGACGGCCGCATCAAGATCGGCGACTTCGGGCTGGCCCGCGCCACCACCGCGAACACCGCCACGGGTGCGCAGCTGCTGGGCACCATCGCCTACCTCGCGCCCGAGCTGGTCACACGGGGCACCGCGGACGCCCGTAGCGACATCTACGCCTTGGGGATCATGCTGTACGAGATGCTCGTCGGTGAGCAGCCGTACAAGGGCGAGCAGCCCATGCAGATCGCCTTTCAGCACGCCACCGAGCAGGTGCCCCGTCCGAGCGTGCGCAACCCGGGCGTGCCAGAGCAGCTCGATGAGCTGGTGCTGTGGGCGACCGACAAGTCACCCGACGAGCGGCCGCTGGATGCCCAGGAGATGCTCGACCGGCTGCGCGAGATCGAGCGCGAGCTGGACGTGACACCGATCTCCACCGCCACCACGGCGCCCATCTCCGTCGGTCACGATTCCGGCGCAGTGACCAAGATCCTCCCCGGCACCGCAGTCGTCTCCGAAGCCTCCGTCCCCCAAGCCACGGAGATCGACAACGGAGCTCGGCTGCGCCGCCGCACCGAGCGCCGCCGCGCCCGGGGTGCGCTGCTGCTGTCGCTGGTGCTGCTGCTGGCGGTCGCCGCCGGAAGCGCCGGCTGGTGGTTCGGCTCCGGACCGGGCTCACTGATCGCGGTGCCCGAGGTCGCCGGGATGCCGCTCGCCGTCGCCCAGGACACGATCACGGCCGAGAATCTGATCCCGACCACGACCGAACGCTCGTCCATCGACGTGCCGAAGGGCGATGTGATCGACTCCGACCCCGGTGCCGGTGAACGCGTGGATAAGCAGAGCACGGTCGAGTTGATCGTGTCATCGGGTCCTGCGAAGCACACCATCGGCAAGCTCAGCGGCCTGACCGAGGAGAAGGCGCGTCAGACGCTCATCGGCAACGGCGTCAGGGTCGACGAGGACGTCGAGGAGTACTTCGCCACGCTCGACCCCGGCCTGGTGCTGAACGTGCGGATCATCCCTCGCGCCGGCGGCGACACATACGCGTGCGGCGACGGCTGCGACCTGTTCGAAGACGACGAGGCGCTGATCCAGGTCTCGCTCGGCCCGGTTCCGGATGTCGCGGGCAAGCCGCTCGGCGAGGCGAAGCAGATCCTGCAGGACGCACGGCTGAAGGTGGATGAGAACACTCCGGAGGAGTTCAGCGACACCGTCGCCAAGGGCAGCGTGATCTCGCAGACTGCGGAGCGTCCGGGCGGCGGCAGCTGGCGTCCCGACGACACGGTGACGCTGACGGTCTCGAAAGGACCGCAGCTTTTCAAGGTCCCCGATGTCGCCGGGCTCACTCGGGACGAAGCGGTGCGGAAGCTCAAGGACGCCGGCTTCGAGGTGAGGTATGCGCCGTTCTGGAACGGCGTCCCGAACGGCCTGACCAAGGCGCAGAGCACCGACCCCGAGCAGGGTTCCATGCGCCGCAAGGGAACCGAGATCTACATCGTCATCAACGTCAGCGGCTGACCGGCGCCGCCGAGCCCGCATCCGCTGCACTCTTCAGCATCCGCTGCATCGATCGATGGCGCGGATGCCGGAAACTGGCGCAGATGCCGAGCGCAACCCGGCGGGGCGCTCAGCGCTTCTCGAGCTCCTCGGCGACCAGGAAGGCGAGTTCCAGGCTCTGCATATGGTTCAGGCGCGGGTCGCACAGGCTCTCGTACCGCGTCGCGAGCGTGGCCTCGTCGATGTGCTCGGACCCGCCCAGGCACTCGGTGACGTCATCGCCGGTGAGCTCGACGTGGATGCCGCCGGGGAACGTGCCCACAGCACGGTGCGCCTCGAAGAAGCCGCGCACCTCATCGACCACGTCGTCGAAGCGGCGGGTCTTGTAGCCGGTCGAGGTGGTGATGCCGTTGCCGTGCATCGGATCGGTCACCCACAGGGGCGTCGCGCCGGAGTCCTGCACCGCGGTCAGCAGCGGCGGCAGGGCATCGCGGATCCTCCCCGCGCCCATCCGGGTGATGAAGGTCAGCCGGCCCGGCTCGCGCTCGGGATCGAGCTTGTCGATCAGCGCGAGTGCCGTCTCGGGCGTGGTGGTCGGCCCGAGCTTGACGCCGATGGGGTTGCGGATGCGCGAGAAGTAGTCGACGTGCGCCTCGTCGAGATCGCGGGTGCGCTCCCCGATCCACAGGAAGTGCGCGGAGGTGTTGTAGGGCGTGCCGGTGCGGGAGTCGATGCGCGTCATGGGCCGCTCGTAGTCCATCAGCAGACCCTCGTGCCCGGTGAAGAACTCCACGCGCTTGAGCTCTTCGAAGTCCGCTCCGGCCGCCTCCATGAACTTGATGGCACGGTCGATCTCGGCGGCCATCCGCTCATAGCGCTGATTGGCCGGGTTCTGCGCGAAACCCCGGTTCCAGGAGTGCACCTCGCGCAGATCGGCGAAACCGCCCTGGGTGAAGGCGCGGATGAGGTTCAACGTGGATGCCGCGGTGTGATACCCCTGCAGCAGGCGCCGTGCGTCGGGCTGACGCGAGCCCGCCGTGAAGTCGTAGCCGTTCACGATGTCGCCGCGGTAGGCGGGCAGGGTCACCTCGCCGCGCGTCTCGGAGTCGCTGGAGCGGGGCTTGGCGAACTGCCCGGCCATCCGCCCCATCTTCACCACCGGCATCGAGGCGCCGTAGGTCAGCACGACCGCCATCTGCAGCACGGTCTTGATCCGGTTACGGATCTGGTCGGCGGTCGCACCCGCGAAGGTCTCGGCGCAGTCGCCGCCCTGCAGCAGGAAGGCATTGCCCGAGGCGGCACGTGCCAGCTTCGCCCGCAACTGGTCGACCTCGCCGGCGAACACCAGCGGGGGCAGCGCGGCGATCTGCGAGGAGACCTCGGCCACCTGCTCGGCATCCGGCCACTGCGGCTGCTGCTTGATCGGGAGGAGCGCCACGCGTCGAGTTCAGGGTGCGAGGGAAGCATCTCCCCAGCTTAGTGTCCGCGCATCGCCGCATCTGCCGCCGTGACGCGGCCGTGACGCGGCTGTGGCGGATGCTCGGGCGAGTGCTCTCAGCGGCGGCGTACGGTCTTCGGCGGCAGGCGATCCTTCACCGACGAGGCGTACACGTCGTCGTACTCCTGCGCGCCCAGCTGCTGCAGCGCGATCATGATCTCGTCGGTGACCGATCGCAGGATGTAACGGTCGTTCTCCATGCCCGCGTAGCGTGAGAAGTCCAGCGGCTCGCCGACGACGACGCCCACGCGCATCACCTTAGGGATGCGCGTGCCGATCGGCATGACGTTGTCGGTGTCGACCATCACCACCGGGATCACCGGGACCTTGGCCTCCAGCGCCATGCGCGCCAGGCCCGTGCGCCCTCGGTACAGCTTGCCGTCTGGGCTGCGGGTGCCCTCGGGGTAGATGCCGAGCAGATCGCCGCGTCCCAGGATCTGCAGTCCCGTGTTCAGCGACGCCTCGGAAGCCTTGCCGCCCGAGCGGTCGATGGGGATCTGGCCGGTGCCCTTCATGAACATCCTGGTCGCCCAGCCCTTCAGCCCGCGCCCGGTGAAGTAGTCGCTCTTGGCCAGGAACGACATCGGGCGATCCAGCAGCAGAGGCAGGAAGATCGAGTCGGCGAAGGACAGATGGTTGCTCGCCAGGATGGCCGCACCCGAGGTCGGGATGTGCTCGCGCCCCACGATCCAGGGTCGGAAGATCGCCTTGACCAGTGGTCCGATCGCGACGTACTTCATCAGCCAGTAGAACATGGTCTTGAAGTCTAGCGCCGAGCGTTCGGCGGCGACTCAGTATCAGATTCCCTGCGACTGGATGCCATGACTTAGACTCAGAGCACCACCCGTCCATCCGGTACCGAAGGAGCTGCCGTGGTCCAGTTCGAAGTCCCCGCGATCGTCCCCGCCGACCCCCAGGCGAACACCTCCGATCTGCTCGCGATCCGCGCGCGCCAGACCCCCGATCTTGCGCTCTTCTCGGTGCCGGAGGGCGATGGCTGGCGCGACATCTCCGCTCGGGATTTCGAGACCGCGGTGATCGCCCTCGCGAAGGGCTTCGTCGCCGCCGGCATCCAGCCCGGTGACAAGGTCGGCTTCATCGCATCGACCACGTACGAGTGGACGCTGATCGACTTCGCCCTGTTCTATGCGGGCGCGGTCATGGTGCCGATCTACGAGACCAGCTCCCCCTCGCAGATCCAGTGGATCATGGAGGACTCCGGTGCCATCGCGCTGATGGTCGAGTCGACTGAGCACTTCGCGCGCGTGGACGAGGTGCGCGGCGACCTGCCGCTGCTGCGCGAGGTCTGGCAGATGCACCTGGGCGCGATCGACACCCTCACCGCGCAGGGCGCCGAGATCGAGGATGCCGAGATCGAGCGCCGTCGGAACCTGGCGGTCGGATCCGACATCGCGACCCTCATCTACACCTCGGGATCCACGGGCCGCCCCAAGGGTTGCGTCCTCACGCACAGCAACTTCGTCGAGCTCTCGCGCAACTCCGCGAAGGCGCTCGATGCCGTCGTCACGATGCCGGGCGCCTCGACCCTGCTGTTCATCACCACCGCGCACGTGTTCGCCCGGTTCATCTCGGTGCTGGGCATCCACGCCGGTGTGCGCACCGGACACCAGCCCGACACCAAGCATCTGCTACCTGCGCTGGGCTCCTTCAAGCCGACCTTCCTGCTCGCCGTTCCGCGGGTGTTCGAGAAGGTCTACAACTCTGCCGAGCAGAAGGCCGAGGCGGGCGGCAAGGGCAAGATCTTCCGCGCCGCCGCCGCTGTGGCCGTCGAGCACTCGAAGCTGCTCGAGGAGGGCAAGAAGGTGCCGCTCGGCCTGCGCCTGAAGTTCGCCCTGTTCGACAAGCTCGTGTACGGCAAGCTGCGCCAGGCCATGGGCGGCAACGTCGCCTACGCGGTCTCCGGATCCGCACCGCTGGGCGCGCACCTGGGACACTTCTTCCACAGCCTCGGCGTGGTGATCCTGGAGGGCTACGGACTCACCGAGACCACGGCCCCGGCCACGGTGAACCTCGCCGACAAGTCCAAGATCGGCACTGTGGGCCCCGCCCTCCCGGGGGTGGGCGTGCGGCTGTCCGAGGACGGCGAGATCGAGGTCAGGGGCATCAACGTCTTCAAGGAGTACTGGAACAACCCCGAGGCCACTGCGGAGGCCTTCCACGACGGCTGGTTCCGCACCGGCGACATGGGCAGCTTCGACTCCGACGGGTTCCTGACGATCACCGGCCGCAAGAAGGAGATCATCGTCACCGCAGGCGGCAAGAACGTCGCACCGGCCCAGCTCGAGGATCCGATCCGCTCGAACTCGATCGTGGGACAGGTGGTGGTGCTCGGCGATCAGAAGCCGTTCATCTCGGCACTGATCACCCTCGATTCGGAGATGCTGCCGGCGTGGCTCGCCAACAACGGCCTGCCCTCGGACATGTCGCTCACGGATGCCAGTCAGAACGCCGCCGTGCGCGAAGAGGTGCAGCGGGCGGTGGACCGGGCGAACAAGACCGTCTCGCGCGCGGAGTCGATCCGCAAGTTCACCATCCTGCCGGTCGAGTGGACCGAGGCCAGTGGGCATCTGACGCCGAAGCTGTCGATCAAGCGCAATGTCATCCTGAAGGATTTCGCGCAGCAGATCTCCGAGATCTACGACGAGCCGGTGCAGACGACGTCGACGCCTCTGGGGTGAGCGCTCCGCGCCGACGATCTCACGACATTTCGACTCGCTGGCGCTCGCTCAATGTTGACACGCGACCGCATCAACGCGGCTTCGCCGCATTGCTCCGATCCGTGTCAAAACCAGTCGCTCTCGCGCACCTGTCGCATCGCGAGCTTGCGCGTCTCGCCCTGCAGGCGGCCAAGGTACACCATCCCGTCCAGATGGTCGGTCTCGTGCTGCAGGGCCTGGGCGAGCAGCCCCTCCCCTCCAGCACCACCGGCTCGCCGTCCAGATCGATGCCCTCCACACGTGCCCAGGGATGCCGGGGCGTGTCGTGCCACAGGCCGGGAACCGACAGGCATCCCTCGCCGATCGGCTCAGCCTCCCCACGCACCTCGGTGAGCACCGGGTTGATCACGTAGCCGATGTCGCCGTCGATGTTATAGCTGAAGGCGCGCAGCGCGACGCCGATCTGGTTGGCGGCGACGCCGGCCCTACCGGGGAGCTCGACGGTCTCGACGAGGTCGGCGATGAGGGCGCGAACGCCATCGTCGATCTTCTCGATCGGAGCGCACACCTGCCTCAGCACGGGGTCGCCGTACAGCCTGATCTCGCGGACGGTCATCAGGCGGCCTTCGTGCGCAGTCCCTCGACGAGCACGGCCGCGATCTCGCGTGCCGCACGTCGCGTCTCGGGCTGCAGGCTGCCGAAGTCGATCGGGCCCCCACCGGCGATCTGCGCATCGTATGGGATGCGCAGCACCTGACTGGCGCGGGTGGAGAAATGCGCTTCCAGCTCGCTCAGGCGCACGAGCGGCGCACCGGGCGTCGACTGGTTCAGCACCACGACGGCGTCGCGTGCGAGCTGGGCGTAGCCGTTGGTCTCCAGCCAGGTGAGCGTCTCGGATGCCAGGCGCGCCTCATCGACGCTGAGCCCGGACACCACGACGATGCGGTCCGCGAGCTGCAGAGTGGCCTCCATCACGGAGTGCACGATGCCGGTGCCCGAGTCGGTGAGCACGAGCGAGTAGTACTGCGCGGCGACGGCGGCGACGTCACGGTAGTCTGCGTCGCCGAACGCCTCCGAGACCCGGGGGTCGGCGTCGGATGCCAGCACGTCGAGACGGGTCTCGTCGCGGGCCACGAGAGCCGAGATGTCGTGGAACCCGCGGATCTCGTTCTGTGAGCGCACCAGATCCCGCACGGACTTGGCCTGGCTGCCGACGACCCGCTCGGCCAGGGTTCCCCGATCGGGGTTCGCGTCGACCGCGATCACCCGGTCGTCCCTGGCGTCTGCGAGTGCCATGCCCAGCAGCGCGGTGACCGTGGTCTTCCCCACTCCGCCCTTGCGCGAAAGCACCGGAACGAAGCGCGCCGTGCCCGCCATGGACGCAGCGATCCGCGCCGTGAGCGCCTTGCGCTCGCGGGCCCTGCGTCCGTCGCCGATGTTGATCCGGCCGCCGGAGATCGCATAGAGCAGGTGACTCCAGGTGCCCTCGGGCTCGGGCTTGGCGATGCGGGACGGATCGAGCAGGCGATCTGCGGTCAGCAGGTCTGCGCTCTCACGGGCGGAGTCGCTCAGATCGTCGAGGCGCTTCGAGGACAATGCCACCTCGGATGCCGGTCGCGCGGGCTCCGCATGGACGCGCGCGGTGTCTGCGTCGGGGCGCGCAGCGGGTGCGCTGTCGTCGGTCGCCACGGGGCGGTTCTCCTCTGCGGTCCGGGCCCCACGGGGCCGCGGTTCGATCTGATTCTTCGTGGGCGTCGGGGACATCGCGGCGCGCAATTCCGCCTTCGCCACGGCGACAGCCGATTCGAGCGGTGAGAGCCCGGAGGCGTCGATCTCGGCCGTCTCCTCGGATGCCGTCTCTTCCGGCGCCGTGGCCTCCGCCGCATCGTCACCCGACACCGACACCTCGTCGGCATCCACGATGTCGGCGGCCTCGTCGGCATCCACGATGTGGGCGGCGTCATCCACGATGTCGGCGGCGTCATCGGCATCCGTGTCATCGCCCGCCTCGGCGACAGCGTCGGCAATCGTATCGTCGTCAGCCACAGCATCCGCGTCGGCGACGGCATCCGCTTCGACGGGCAGCTCGATGACGATCCCCTGCGCATCCTGGTTGATGCGGGCGAGCGTGTCCTCATCGGCGACCGCGGAGGTGTCGATGATCAGGTCGGAGACGACCTCTCCCGCCACGATCCTCTCCTGCACCAGATCGTCGTCCTCACCACCGGTGGGCAGCGCGACGCTGACCTGCTCTGTGCCGCCGAGGGGACCGAACGCGATCGTGTCCGACGACGCGGTGTCGTCGAGCACGCCCAGCGAATCGTCTCCCTCGGGATCGACGGTGTTCTTCGGCGTCACGGTTTCCACTCCCAGCTTCGGCGCAGATCAGCGCCCGCCCCAGGTTAGTGCGCCGGACGGATGACGACCAAAAGATCGCCGGCGTCCACCTGCTGCGTCGAGCCGATCGCCAGGCGCTCGACGACGCCGTCCACCGGGGTGGTGATGGCCGCCTCCATCTTCATCGCCTCGATCGACGCCACCGGGTCGCCGGCCTTCACACTCGCGCCCTCCTCGACCTTCAGCGTCACCGCGCCCGAGAACGGTGCGGCGACCTGGCCGGGCTGGGAGGTGTCCGCCTTCTCAGCCTGGCGGCCTTCGACGATGATCGACCGATCGCGCACCGAGACCGGACGCAGCTGTCCGTTCAGAGTGGTCATCACCGTGCGCATGCCCTTCGGGTCGGCCTCGCCGATCGCCTCGAGTCCGACGTACAGGCGCACGCCGCGCTCGATCTCGACCGCGTGCTCGGCTCCCGGGACCAGACCGTACAGGTAGTCCGAGGTCTCCAGCACGGACAGGTCGCCGTAGTCGTCACGATGCTGCCGGAAGATCTTGGTCGGTGCGGGGAACAGCAGCTCGTTGAGCATCCCGCGCCGCTCTTCGGAGGTGCCGTCCAGTGCGGCCTGTTGCGCCTGCGTGATCGGGGTGATCCCCGCTTTGGCGGCTCGACCGGCGAGCACCTTGGTGCGGAACGGCTCCGGCCATCCGCCGGGCAGGTCGCCCAGCTCTCCCGCCATGAAGCCGACCACCGAGTCCGGGATGTCGTAGCGCTCGGGGTTCGCGGCGAAGTCCGCCGGATCGGCTTTGACCGCCGCCAGGTGCAGCGCCAGATCGCCGACGACCTTCGACGACGGCGTCACCTTCGGCACGCGGCCCAGGATCTCGTCAGCGGCGGCGTACATGTCCTCGATGAGCTCGAAGTCATCCGCCAGCCCGAGGGCGATGGCCTGCTGGCGCAGGTTGGAGAGCTGACCGCCGGGGATCTCGTGGTGGTACACCCGGCCGGTGGGGCTGGGGAGCCCCGACTCGAACGGACGGTACAGGCGACGCATCGCCTCCCAGTACGGCTCCAGATCCGATGCGGCCTGCAGCGAGATGCCGGTGTCGCGTTCGGTGTGTGCGAGCGCGGCGACCAGTGCGGACAGCGACGGCTGGCTGGTGGTCCCGGACATCGGTGCGGAGGCGACATCCACGGCATCCGCTCCTGCCGCACTCGCGGCGAGCAGCGTCGCCAGCTGACCCCCGGCGGTGTCGTGCGTGTGCACGTGCACCGGCTGGTCGAAGCGCTCGCGCAGCGCCGTGACGAGCTTCGCCGCGGCGGCGGGGCGCAGAAGGCCCGCCATGTCCTTGATGCCGATCACGTGCGCGCCGGCCTCGACGATCTGCTCTGCCAGATGCAGGTAGTAGTCCAGCGTGTACAGGTCCTCGGAAGGGTTCAGCAGGTCGCCGGTGTAGCACAGTGCCGCCTCGGCGACGGCGGTGCCGGTTGCGAGCACCGCGTCGATGGCGGGGCGCATCTGGGATACGTCGTTGAGCGCGTCGAAGATGCGGAAGATGTCCACGCCGGTCTGCGCCGCCTCGCGCACGAAGGCGTCGGTCACCTCGGTGGGGTACGGGGTGTATCCCACGGTGTTGCGCCCGCGCAGCAGCATCTGGATGTTGATGTTCGGCAGCGCCTCGCGCAGTGCGGCCAGGCGCTCCCACGGGTCCTCGCCCAGGAAGCGCAGTGCGACATCGTAGGTCGCTCCTCCCCAGGCTTCGACCGACAGCAGCTGCGGGGTCATCCGCGCCACGTGCGGCGCGACCGCGACCAGGTCGCTGGTGCGCACCCGGGTGGCCAGCAGCGACTGGTGCGCGTCGCGGAAGGTCGTCTCGGTCACGGCCAGGGCCTTCTGCTCGCGCAGCGCGGCGGCGAAGCCTGCAGGGCCCTTCTCGAGCAGCAGTTGGCGGGAGCCGGCCGGGGCGTCGACGTTGAGATCCAGCGCCGGTAGTTTGTGCGAGGGCGGCAGGATCAGCGGGTTCTCACCGTGCGGCTTGTTGACCGTCACCTCCACCAGCCACTTCAGGATCTTCGACCCGCGGTCCTTCGACACCCGGCCACGCAGCAGCTCGGGGCGCTCGTCGATGAACGAGGTCGACAGGTCGCCCGCGGCGAACGAGGGGTCATCGAGCACGGCCTGAAGGAACGGGATGTTCGTCGAGACCCCGCGGATGCGAAATTCGGCCAGGGCGCGTCGCGCCCGCGAGACGGCGCTGGGGAACGAGCGGCCGCGGCAGGTGAGCTTGGACAGCATCGAATCGAAGTACGGGCTGATCTGCGATCCTGCGGCGGTGGTGCCTCCGTCGAGACGGATGCCGGCGCCGCCGGGCGAGCGGTAGGTGGTGATCTTGCCGGTATCCGGCCGGAAGCCCTGCGTGGGGTCCTCGGTGGTGATGCGGCACTGCAGCGCCGCTCCGCGCAGCTGGATGTCGTCCTGCTCCAGGCCGAGGTCAGCGAGGGTGTCGCCGCTGGCGATCTGCATCTGAGCACGCACCAGGTCGACGTCGGTGACCTCTTCTGTGACGGTGTGCTCGACTTGGATGCGCGGGTTCATCTCGATGAAGACGGCCTCGCCCGCGCGCGGGCCCGTGGTCTCGAGCAGGAACTCGACCGTGCCGGCGTTCTGATAGCCGATCGAGCGCGCGAACGCGATCGCATGCCGGTGCAGGGCGCTCCGGGTCTGGTCGTCGAGATTCGGGGCGGGAGCGATCTCGATCACCTTCTGGTGGCGACGCTGCACCGAGCAGTCCCGCTCGAACATGTGCACCGTGTTCCCCTGGCCGTCGGCGAGGATCTGCACCTCGATGTGGCGGGGACGCAGCACAGCCTGCTCGAGGAACATCCGCGGGTCGCCGAAGGCGGCGCCGGCCTCGCGCATCGCCTCGGCCAGAGCGGGTGCGAGCTCACCCTTCGTCTCGACGCGCCGCATGCCCCGGCCGCCGCCGCCGGCGACGGCCTTGGCGAACAGCGGGAAGCCGATCTCATCGGCCTGTGCGACCAGGGTGTCGACATCGTCGGATGCCTCGGTGGAGCGCAGCACAGGCACGCCGGCCTCGACGGCATGCCGCTTGGCCTCGACCTTGTTCCCCGCCATCTCCAGCACCTGCGCGGGCGGACCGATGAATGTGATGCCCGCCGCCGCAGCCTTCTCCGCCAGCTCGGGGTTCTCGGAGAGGAAGCCGTATCCCGGGTAGATGGCATCCGCTCCCGCATCCCGCGCGATCTCGATGATGGCATCCACATCCAGATATGCCTGCACGGGGTGACCCCGTTCACCGATCTCGTAGGCCTCATCGGCCTTCAGGCGATGCAGCGAACCCCGATCCTCATACGGGAAGACCGCGACCGTGCGCGCCCCCACCTCGTACGCGGCGCGGAATGCGCGGATCGCGATCTCACCACGATTTGCCACCAGGATCTTCTGAAACATGCACACCTCTTCGGAGGTCGATGCGCACAGAGGACTGCGCGCAGAGCGGGGGCTGAGTGTGTCCCCAGACTAGGGCACGGTAACGTGTATGCCGTGCACGTACTCAGCGTCAGCTCCCTCAAAGGAGGCGTCGGCAAGACGACCGTCACCCTCGGTCTCGCTTCCGCCGCTTTCGCCCGTGGCATCCGAACTCTCGTGGTCGACCTCGACCCGCAGTCGGATGTCTCCACCGGCATGGACATCCAGATCGCCGGCAGACTGAACATCGCCGATGTGCTGGAGAACCCCAAGGAGAAGGTGGTCCGGCAGGCGATCACCTCCAGCGGCTGGGCGAAGGTGCACCCCGGCACGATCGATCTGCTGATCGGCAGCCCCTCGGCGATCAACTTCGACGGACCGCACCCGAGTGTGCGCGATGTGTGGAAGCTCGAAGAGGCGCTGGCCACGGTCGAAAGCGAGTACGACCTCGTGCTGATCGACTGCGCACCGTCGCTGAACGCCCTCACCCGCACCGCGTGGGCCGCCAGCGACCGCGTCATGGTGGTCACCGAGCCCGGCCTGTTCTCGGTCGCCGCGGCCGATCGTGCGTTGCGCGCGATCGAGGAGATCCGCCGAGGCCTCTCCCCCGCCTGCAGCCGCTGGGCATCGTGGTCAACCGCGTGCGCCCGCAGTCGATCGAGCATCAGTTCCGCATCAAGGAGCTGCGCGACATGTTCGGCCCGCTGGTGCTGGCGCCCCAGCTGCCCGAGCGCACCTCGCTGCAGCAGGCGCAGGGCGCGGCGAAGCCGCTGCACATCTGGCCCGGCGAGTCGGCTCAAGAGCTCGCGGGCGATTTCGATCAGCTGCTGGACCGCATCATCCGCACCGGTCGGGTTCCCGTTCCCGAGACCGGCGCCCAGGCCTGATCCCTGCCGTCCCCGAGGGACCGCTGCGCGGTGCGCTTGAGGCTACGTGGTTGCGGGCGGCACCACGCGGTGCGCTTCGGCTACGCGGTGCGCTTGGAACGGCGTGCGGCGAGCTCGTCCACCGGATCCGGCGCCGTCGGGTCGAACTCGACGAGGGTGGATTCCACCTCGCGCAGGACCTTGCCCACGGCGATGCCGAACACGCCCTGTCCGCGGCTGACCAGGTCGATGACCTCGTCGTTGGAAGTGCACAGGTAGACCGAGGCCCCGTCGCTCATCAGTGTGGTTCCGGCGAGATCGCGGATGCCTGCCGCCCGCAGCTGCTCGACGGCGACACGGATCTGCTGCAGAGAGATGCCGGTGTCGAGCAGACGTTTGACGAGCTTGAGGACGAGGATGTCGCGGAAGCCGTACAGGCGCTGCGAGCCCGAGCCCGAGGCACCGCGCACGGTCGGGACGACCAGCTCGGTGCGCGCCCAGTAGTCCAGCTGGCGATAGGTGATGCCCGCCGCGCGCGCCGCCACGGCACCGCGGTAGCCGACCTCGTCGTCCATGGCGGGAAGGCCATCGGTGAAGAGGAGCTCGGTCACGAACCGCGGGTCGCCTGTCAGCTCATCCGCATTCATACGTCTGTCCTCTCCTGAACGAATACCTCAACGCTAGAGCAGCACCCCCGGCCGGGCAATCACATCCGCCGGGAGCGGAAGGTGTGTCGCAACCGGTTCGTTACGAAAGCACCTGTTCCAGCGCCTGACGCACCATCAGACTGCGCACCTCGTCGATGTGTGTGGCCAGCTCGGGCGCCAGCTCGGCGGCCCGCTCCCGGGATGCGGAATCCGTGCGCCGCAGCAGCGTCGACAGCGCCGACTCGATCAGGGCCGCCTCGCGCTCCGCGTTCTGCCGGAGGCTGCGCAGGTGCCTCGGCTCGATGCCGTGCCTGGCCAGCGTGACCAATCCGGACAGCAGCGACGAGACCTGGTCTGTGTAGGTCTCCGATGCGGTGATCAGACCGGCGCTGATCGCATCGTTCAGCAGCTGCGGAGTCGCACCGGTGCGAGCGATCAGCTCCTCGCGGCGGTGACGGCGCGCGGGCGGCGCGATCGACCGTGGCACGATGTCGCCCCAGCTCTCACCTTTCGCCTCCGCCTCGTCCAGCTGCTCCCGGATGACGCTGAGCGGCAGATAGTGGTCGCGCTGCAGGATGAGTGCGGTGCGCAGACGTTCGACGTCGGATGCAGAGAACTTGCGGTAGCCGGACTCGGTGCGCGAGGGGCTGACGATGCCCTGCACCTCGAGGAAGCGGAGCTTGCTGGACGTGAGCTGCGAGAACTCCGGGGTGAGCCGGGCCAGTACCTGACCGATGCTGAGGAGCCCTGTGGGCGCAGAGCGCTCCCGGGCGGCGGCAGCCGCCGCCATCAGTCGTTCGCCGCCGCGAGATCGATCGGGGAGGCGAAGAAGTTCATCCGGAACTTGCCGATGCGCAGCTCATAGCCGTTGGCCAGCTCACTGCGGTCGACGCGTTCGCCGTTGACGTAGGTGCCGTTCAGCGAGCGCTGGTCGATGATCTCGAACACCGCTCCTGCGCGGGTGATCTCGGCGTGACGACGCGACACGGTCACGTCGTCGAAGAAGATGTCGGCCTCGGGGTGACGGCCCACGGTCGTCACGTCGGCGTCGAGCAGGTAGCGCGCACCGGCGAGGGCCCCGCGCGCACCAGGAGAAGGGCGGAACCAGCCGGAAGAGCCGCGATGGCTGCGCTCTCGGCCTCGGTCAGGTCGGCGCCGAACGGCACGAACGAGAGGTCGGATTCGTGGCCGAACGTCTGCGTCACGTCGTGACGCGGCTCGCCATTGCGGTGGATCGCGCCTCCGGCGCCGATCGTGCTGTCGTCTGTCACGGGTCTCCCTCCTCCGGCCCTTCAGCCTATCGGATGAGGCAGGCCGATCGGGAGGGCGATCTGGGTCATCTGCACGATCATCTGCTCATCCCGTGCGCGATGCAGACGATAGGCTGGAGGACATGCCACATTACGATGTCGTCATCCTCGGCGCGGGCCCTGGCGGATACGTCGCCGCCGTCCGCAGCGCCCAGCTCGGACTGTCCACTGCGATCATCGAGGAGAAGTACTGGGGCGGTGTGTGTCTGAACGTCGGATGCATCCCCTCCAAGTCGCTCCTGAAGAACGCGGAGGTCGCGCACACGTTCACCCACAAGGCCGAGTTCTTCGGCATCTCGGGTGACGTGCACTTCGACTTCGGCGCGGCGTTCGACCGCAGCCGCAAGGTCTCGGAGACCCACGTCAAGGGCATCCACTTCCTGATGAAGAAGAACAAGGTGACCGAGTACGAAGGTCGCGGAACGTTCACCGGCCCCAAGGCGATCTCGGTGGCCAAGTCCGATGGCACGACCGAGGAGGTCACCTTCGACAACGCCATCATCGCCACGGGTTCGACCGTGCGCCTGCTGCCCGGTGTGCAGCTGAGCGAGAACGTGGTCACCTACGAGGAGCAGATCCTCGCCCGCGAACTGCCCGAGTCGATCGCGATCGTCGGCGCCGGCGCCATCGGCATGGAGTTCGCCTACGTGCTGGTGAACTACGGCGTGAAGGTCACGATCATCGAGTTCCTGGACCGTGCGCTGCCGAACGAGGACGCCGAGGTCTCCAAGGAGATCCAGCGCCAGTACAAGAAGCTCGGCGTCGACATCCTCACCTCCACCGCGGTCAAGACCGTGACCGACAACGGCTCCTCGGTGCACATCACCTACGAGACCCGTGACGGCAAGGCCGGCGAGCTCGACGCGGGCAAGGTGCTCATGTCCGTCGGCTTCGCGCCGAACATCGAGGGCTTCGGGCTCGAGACGACCGGCGTGAAGCTCACCGAGCGCGGAGCCATCGACATCGACGACCACATGCGCACGAACGTCGAGGGCATCTACGCCATCGGCGATGTGACCGCCAAGCTGCAGCTGGCTCACGTCGCCGAGGCGCAGGGAGTCGTCGCCGCCGAGACCATCGCCGGTGCCGAGACGCAGACGCTGGGCGACTACCGGATGATGCCGCGCGCCACGTTTTGCCAGCCGCAGGTGGCCAGCTTCGGCCTCACCGAGGAGCAGGCCAAGGCCGAGGGACGCGAGATCAAGGTCGCCAAGTTCCCGTTCAGCGCGAACGGCAAGGCCAACGGCCTGGGCGAGCCGATCGGCTTCGTCAAGCTCATCGCCGACGCCGAGCACCTCGAGCTCATCGGCGGGCACCTGATCGGCCCGGACGTGTCCGAGCTGCTGCCCGAGCTGACCCTCGCGCAGAAGTGGGATCTGACCGCTCTGGAGGCCGCTCGCAACGTGCACACGCACCCGACACTGTCGGAGGCGCTGCAGGAGGGCTTCCACGGCCTCGCCGGCCACATGATCAACCTCTGACGCACAGCCGCCGAGACCCCCTCTCCTCGCCGAGACCCCTCAGGAATCGCGCGAGACAGAGGGGGTTTCGACGTTCAGGAGGGGTCTCGACGGAGGTACACGTGGGAGTGCACGTGGAAGTACACGTGAGGTGCGCGTGAGGTGAGGCTGCGGTGTCAGCCGCCGAGGGCGCGGGCGAGCTTGGATCCGGATGACGGCGGACGACCCCCGCGGCGAGGACGGCCTGCTCGACGGCGGCGAAGAAAGCCTCCCGACCGGCTTCGCCGGCCGGAGCGCCGGCGCCCAGCTCCATCTCCCACTCCCGCCACTCCCGGCGGATGCCGGTGCGCAGGTCTGTGGCACGCACATGGTCGTCGACGAACTCGGCGATCACACCGTCGGCGCCGCGCAGCCGGTAGGCCACACGCGAGTTCTCGATGCGGGCGATCGGATGCAGCTCCTCCGAGGTCCACTGCGCGAGGGTCTGCGCGACGGCATCCGGCATCCGTCCGTCCTCGTCCAGCGGCCAGCCCAGCTCCAGCCGTCCATCACCCTGCCGCGGCCCTTTGATGTGCCAGCCGGCGTCGGGGCCGCCGGTGCGCCGCCGCAGCGCGATGCCGTGTCCGGCCAGGGTGCGGTCGGCCGTGTCGAAGTAGCGCGCGTCGAGCTCACGCGGCTCGCCCGCGCTCACTGCGGTCACGCCGGGAATGCGCGACCAGTCCGGCAGCGCGGTGTCGGCATCGGCGTCGTACTTGCGTTCGATCTCGAAGGTGCGCTGCGGGTCGCCGGCGGCATCCGCCGCAGGATCGGATGCCACGGTTCAGTCGTCGCCGGGGACGATGTCGTCGCTGGACTCCACATACCGGAAGCCCACCTCGGTGGGACCGTCATGGTCGCCGGTGCTGGTCGCATCGCCCTCGCGCTGATAGGTCAGCTGGGTTTCGCTGTAGGGCAGGATCAGGGAGTCCTGATCCGCGTCATCGAGCGGGATGATCTGCCCGTCGAGCGGGCCGCCGTGAAGTCGTGCGATTGCCATGTGCTCACCATAGTCCTCCACGCGGACGACGATGCCAGCACATCGCGCGCGTCAGGTCCCCGCGATCGCGAGCGCCGCGCCGAGGATCATCCACGGCCCGAACGCGATGCGCGTGGATCGGTTCGCCCGCCGCAGCAGCATCAACACGATCGCGAACAGCGCCCCGAGGATGAAGGCCGCGGCCGCTCCCAGCAGCAGCGTCCACCAGCCGTGCCAGGCGAGCACCAGTCCGATCACGGCGGCGAGTTTCACATCGCCGCCGCCCATCCCCCGTCGCGAACCCAGGTGCATGGCGGCGTAGAAGGCGCCGAGGGCGAGCCCGCCGAGCAGTGCGCGCAGCATCCGGCCGGCCTCGCCCGTCGCCAGCGCCTCGACGATCACCAGCACGATCAGCGCGCCGAGCGTGGGAAGCACGATGCGATTGGGCAGCCGGTGCGTGCGCGCATCGATCACCAGCAGCCACAGTCCTACTCCCGCCAGCACCAGGTGCACGAGCAGCACGGCGGCGGCGTGGAAGGTCATGTTCGCAGAGTAGAGGAGTTCGCGATGCCCTCGCGGAGGCCTGTGGATAACCGTCCGGTTTCACAATGTCGGATGTGCGATCTAGTCTTCGATGCGTACTTGAATTGTTCGAATCTTTCTTCGAGGATGGATGCATGGGGATCAGGACGATCACGGCGCTCTCCCCCGCCGATGAGCGCGCGGGAGACATTGTGCGACTGCGCCGGGAGATCGGGCGCATGCAGCGCCGTCGCAGCGATGATGCGACGCTGCCGCTGCCTCCCGCGCTGCAGGATCTGCTCCCCGATCAGGGGCTGCAGACTGGCACGGTGTACTCGATCTCGCCGTCGCCGAGTCTGCTCTTCGCCCTGATGGGCGCGGTCTCGCAACGCGGTAGCTGGTGCGCCGCAGTGGGCATGCCCGCCCTCGGGCTCGAGGCCGCCACCGCTTTCGGCATTGATCTGTCCCGGCTGATCCTGGTGCCCTCGCCGGCGCAGCGGTGGCTGGCCGTCGTCTCGGCATTGGCCGAGGTGGTTCCGCTGATCGCCGTCAACCCGCTCTCGGCGGTGCGGGATGCGGATGCCGCGCGGCTGACCGCCCGGCTGCGCGATCGCGGCTGCACCGTGCTGTCCACCTCCCCCTGGCCGCAGGGCGAGGGGCTGATCACTTTGCACGACCCGCATTGGGAGGGCCTGGGCGAGGGTGGGGTCTGCTGTCCGAGCGCACGGTGACGGTGACCGCGCAGACCCGATCCGCCCCGCGTCCGCAGAGCCTGCGCGTGCAGCGCCCGGTGGGCTCGGCGACGTCCAGGCCGCGCCTGCGGCTGCACCCCTGCCCGCCCATCCCCGCTGGGCGGTGGCGTGATGGACGCCCCTGTGCGGATGCACGTGCTGTGGTTTCCCGACTGGCCGCTGCGCGCTGCTCTGGGCGCCGCTCCCCGCATCCGCCCACCGCTCTCGTGCATGGCGGGGTGGTCACGGCCTGCACGGAATCGGCGCGGGAGCATGGAGTGCGCGTCGGGCAACGGCGGCGGCTGGCGCAGAGCAGGCTGCCCTCGCTGCGGATGCTGCCGCACGACACCGCGCAGGACGAGCGCGCCTTCCTGCCGGTGCTGCGACTGATCGACGAGAACGCCCCTGGCGTGCAGTTGCTGCGCCCGGGACTGGCCGCACTCCGCTCGCGCGGCATCTCGCGCTACCACGGCGGCGAGGAGTCCGCGGCGACGGCGCTGCGGGAAATCCTCGCCGAGGCCGGCTACGCGGAGGTCAGAGTGGGCGTCGCAGACGGGGTTTTCACCGCCGAGCTGGCGGCCCGCGGCGCCGCCGACGCGAAGTGTGCGGTGATCCCGACGGGTCAGGCGCGCGCCTTCCTCGCCCCGCTTCCCCTGGCTGTGCTCGGAGAGCCGGAGCTGGCGGATCTGCTGCGGCGCCTGGGCATCTCCACGCTCGGCGGGTTCGCAGCGCTGGAGGCCGTGGCGGTGCGGGAGCGCTTCGGCGAGCACGGCGCCCGGCTGCACGCCCTGGCGCGCGGTGCTGACTCCCGGCCGCTGCAGCCGCGACCCCCGATCCGCAGCTGGCGAGGAAGCGGCGTTCGAGACACCGCTGGGGCAGTCCGATCAGATCGCCTTCGCCGTGCGGCAGACGACGGATGCCGTGATGCTGGCCCTCGCCGACGCGTCCGCGGTGTGCACCGAGGTACGCATCGATCTCACCGACGACGACGGTGCCGTGTTCTCGCGCACCTGGCTGCACCCGACCTGCTTCGATGCCGGTGACCTCGTCGACCGGGTGCGCTGGCAGCTCGAGTCGCTCGCCGCGGACTCGAGGCCCGGGGAGGACGCCGATGCCGCGCGCGCCTTCCGCGGGATCGTCGGGGTGCGCATCGCCCCTGTCGCAGTGGACGATGCCGCGCATCATCAGCCCGGGCTGTTCGGCTCCGGAACGGATGAGCGCCTGCACCACGCCGTCTCGCGCGTGCAGACGCTGCTCGGACACACCGGAGTGGCCACGGCCGCCCTCTCGGGCGGGCGTCTGCTCGCCGACCGGCAGGTGCTGACGCCGTGGGGCGAGCGTCCGGTCGTGGAGCGCGACCCCGCACAGCCCTGGCCGGGGAGTCTGCCTGCCCCGCTGCCCGCCGAGGTCTACAGTCCGATGCGCCCGGTGCGTGTGACCGGCGCGGAAGGCGCGGCGATCAGCATCGGCACCCGCGGTGAGATCTCCTGCCCTCCTGCGCTCATCGACGACAGCGAGGTGATCGGCTGGGCGGGCCCCTGGCCGGTGCACGAACATCGCTGGGATGCCGCCCGCAGCCGGTCGGGTCATCGCTTCCAGCTGCTCGACGCACAGCATCGCGCCTGGCTGGTGCTGCACTCCGACGGCGCCTGGTGGGCCGAGGGGCGGTACCGCTGATGGGCTGGAACAACGGCCCCCGGCTCTCCTGGAGCGAGCTGGAGCGCACTCTGAACGCGCCAACGGATCCGGCCCCGACATCCGCCGAGCCGACCACGTCGCGCAATGCGCCCACTCCGCTGAGCAGACACCGGCCGCCGGCGTCCCCTCCCGCCGTGTCCCGCCCCGAGAGCGCCGTGCCGTACGCCGAGCTGCACGCGCACTCGTCGTACTCCTTCCTCGACGGCGCCTCCTCCCCCGACGAGCTGCTGGCCGAGGCCGAAGCACTGGGCCTGGCAGCGCTGGCGATCACCGACCACGACGGCTTCTACGGCGCGGCCCGCTTCGCCGAGGCCGCCGAGCTCACCGGCGTGCGGACCGTCTTCGGTGCGGAGCTGTCACTGGGGGCCTCGGACGGGAAGCCGTCCCCCGGCCGAAACGGTGCTCCCGACCCGCTCGGCGAGCATCTGCTCGTGCTGGCGAACGGCGTCGAGGGGTACCACCGGCTCGCGGGTGCCATCACCCGCGCTCAGCTGCGCGGCGGCGAGAAGGGCCGGCCGCTCTACGATCTGGACGATCTCGTCTCCGCCGCCGGAGGGCACTGGACGATTCTGACCGGATGCCGAAAGGGCGGTGTGCGCCAGGGGCTCGACCGCGGCGACGCCGAGACACCACTGCGCCGGCTGGTCGACCTGTTCGGCCAGGACCGGGTGGCCGTCGAGCTGCTCGACCATGGCGATCCACTCGACAGTCGTCGCAACGACGCCCTCGCACTGCTCGCCGCAGACCTGCAGCTGCCGGTCGTCGCCACCGGCAACGTGCACTACGCGACGCCCGGAAAGGCCGGACTCGCCGAGGCCATCGCCGCAGTGCGCGCCACCCGCAGCATGGACGACCTCGACGGCTGGCTGCCCGCACACGGGTCGGCGCATCTGCGCAGCGGCGCCGAGATGACCGAGCGCTTCCGCCGATACCCTGGTGCGATCTCGAACGGTCTGCGCATCGCCGGGGAGTGCGCCTTCCCGCTGCGGCGCGCCAAGCCGGCACTGCCGCAGCTGGAGGTGCCCGAGGGCGAGACGCCGATGAGTCATCTGCGCGCGCTCGTCTGGCAGGCGGTGCCTGCGAAGTATCCCCGCCTGGACGCCGCCGGCCGCAGCCGCATCGAACGCGAGCTGAACGTCATCGCCGAGAAGGACTTCCCCGGCTACTTCCTCATCGTGCACGGAATCGTCGAGGAGGCCAGGCGCCGCGGCATCCTCTGCCAGGGCCGCGGGTCGGCGGCGGCGAGCGCGGTCTGCTACCTGCTGGGCATCACTGCGGTCGACCCGATCCTGTACGGGCTGCCCTTCGAGCGGTTCCTGGCCACCACCCGCAACGAGGAACCCGACATCGATGTGGACTTCGACTCCAGCCGCCGGGAGGAGATCATCCAGTGGGTCTACCGCACCTACGGCCGCGAGCGCGCCGCGCAGGTCGCGAACGTCATCCAGTACCGGCCGAAGAACGCCGTGCGCGACATGGCCAGGGCACTCGGGCACTCCCCGGGCCAGCAGGACGCCTGGTCGAAGCAGGTCGACGGGTGGAGTGCGGGGATCGAGGCCGCCGAGGGCAGCGACATCCCGGCCGATGTGCTGGCCTATGCCGGTGAGCTGCTGAAGGCGCCGCGACACCTGGGCATCCACTCCGGCGGGATGGTGCTCACCGCCCAGCCGGTCGGCGAGGTGGTGCCGGTGGAGCACGCCCGCATGCAGGACCGCACGGTGATCCAGTGGGACAAGGACGACGCAGCCTGGATGGGGCTGGTGAAGTTCGACCTGCTGGGGCTCGGGATGCTGTCGGCGCTGCGGCACTGCTTCGATCTGATCGCCGAGGCCACCGGCGAGGTCTGGACGCTGGACGACATCCCCAAGGAGGAGCAGGCGGTGTACGACATGCTCTGCCGGGCCGATTCGATCGGGGTGTTCCAGGTGGAGTCGCGTGCGCAGATGGGGCTGCTGCCGCGTCTGCAGCCCCGGGAGTTCTACGAGCTGGCGATCCAGATCGCGCTGATCCGTCCGGGCCCCATCCAGGGTGGCGCCGTGCACCCGTTCGTGCGGCGCAAGCTGGGGCAGGACGAGGTGACCTATGCGCATCCGGCGCTGAAGCAGGTGCTGGGGCGCACCCTGGGCATCCCGGTGTTCCAGGAGCAGCTGATCCAGATGGCGACGGTGCTGGGCGACTGCACCGCCGACGAGGCTGATCTGCTGCGCCGGGCGATGGGCTCCAAGCGCGGGCTGGAGCGGATCGACCGGATCCGGGACTCGCTGTACGAGGGCATGCGCGCGAAGGGCCTGAGCGAGGAGACGGCCGATCGCATCTATGCGCAGATCCAGGCGTTCTCGAACTTCGGCTTCGCCGAGTCGCACTCGCTGTCCTTCGCGCTGCTCGTCTACGCCAGCTCGTGGCTGAAGCTGCACTATCCGGCGGCGTTCCTGGCCGGGCTGCTGCGCTCCCAGCCGATGGGCTTCTACTCGGCGTCCTCGCTCACCGCCGACGCCCGCCATCACGGTGTGCGCGTGCTGCGACCGCAACTGCATCTCTCCGGTGCACTGGACGGTCTGGAGCGGATCGAGGAGGGTACGGCGCCCACCGGTCTGGACTCCTGTCTCACCGTGCCGCAGCCCCCGGTGGGCGCATTCGACCGCACGGCCCCGGACGAGTCGGCGGCGCATCGCCGCGACGGTCGGTTCGCCGTGCGACTGGGCCTTTCCGGCATCCGCGGGATCGGCGAGAAGCTGGCCGGGAGGATCGTCGCCTCACGTGAACGACACGGTCCGTTCCGTGATCTGCACGACCTGGTGCGGCGCACGGATGCCACCACTGCCCACCTGGAGGCACTGGCCACCGCCGGGGCGTTCGAATGCCTGGGCCTGAGCAGACGCGAGGCGATCTGGCAGGCCGGCGCCGCCGCCGCCGACCGCGCCCGCTTCCTGCCGGGCACCGCTGTCGCCGTGCAGCCGCCGCTGTTCGCGGATCAGAGCGGATACGAGCGCCTGGCTGCGGATCTGTGGGCCACCGGCGTCTCCACGGACGATCATCCGATGGCGCATCTGCGTGCTGGCCTGACGGAACGGGGAGTGCTGGACTCCGCCCAGCTGCGCATCCACGAGCCGGGACGGCGCATCGAGGTGGCCGGGGTCGTCACGCACCGGCAGCGCCCGGCCACCGCCAGCGGCATCACCTTCCTGAACCTGGAGGACGAGCACGGCCTGGTGAACGTGATCTGCTCGACCGGCGTGTGGGGGCGCTACCGGCGCATCGCCCGCGATTCGCCCGCGCTCATCGTGCGCGGCATCCTGGAGCGCTCCCCCGAGGGCGTGTCGAACGTGCTCGCCGATGCCTTCGAGGATCTGCGCACCGGCCTCGCGCACCGCTCCCGGGACTTCCGGTGAGCGGGTACCCGAACCGGGATCACCAGAAGCGCTTCTCCGGCTCGGAGGGCAGCTTGTCGGCGCCGCCCCAGCGCTCCGCTTCCGTCTTCGCAGCCTCGGCGGCGGCATCCGCCTCACGGAGCGCCTGCTCGGCCTCGACGGCCGCCGGCCGCTCGGGCCCACCCGGTCGACTCTTCTCCATGAACACACTCTATGCTCCGTGCGCACGTGGGAGGCGGCGGAGTCCCGGTGTAGCGTTGCCACGTCCGCATGTGCACGGGGACAGACATGTGCGAGGGACAGGGGAGACCACATGACGACGAGAGCGGAGCTGCGCGCATCCCGACAGGATCGCCACCGGAAGGATCGCCACCGGGACCGCCACCGGACGGTTCGCGCGCTGATCTCGGCCGCGGTGATCCTGCTCTGGCTCGCCGGTGCAGGTCTCGGCGGGCCGTTGTTCGGCAGGATCGACGAGGTCTCCTCGAACGACCGCACCGCGTATCTGCCCGATTCGGCCCCCGCCACCGAGGTGCAGAAGGCGCTCGATGACTTCCTCGGCACCGACTCGATACCGGCCGTGGTGGTCTTCGAATCGGATGCCGAGATCGACGACGCTCTGCACCAGAAGCTCACTGCCGCGCTGGACGACGCCGTCACCGCGGAAGGGGTGAAGGACGAGTCCTCGCCCGTGATCGTCTCCGAAGGCGCCCTAGCGGCGCAGGCGTTCGTTCCCATCGACGCCGACACCGACGTCGGCGATGTGTCCGCTGCGCTGTCGGCGGATCTGCGCGCCGCGGTTCCCGACGGCGTCACAGTGCACATCACCGGGCCCGCCGGGTTCACCGCAGACCTCATCGCCGGGTTCGCAGGCATCGACGGCATCCTGCTGCTGGTGGCACTGCTGGCCGTGCTGGTGATCCTCGTCATCGTCTACCGCTCCCTGCTGCTGCCGATCGTCGTGCTCAGCACCAGCCTGTTCGCACTGTGCGTGGCGCTGCTGGTGGTGTGGTGGGCGGCGAAGTTCGGCATCCTGCTGCTGAGCGGGCAGACCCAGGGCATCCTGTTCATCCTCGTCATCGGCGCCGCGACGGACTATTCGCTGCTGCTGGTCGCGCGCTTCCGCGAGGAGCTGCATGCGACGCAGAACCGCTGGCAGGCGGTCGGCGCGGCGTGGAAGGGCGCGTTCGAGCCGATCCTCGCCTCCGGCGGGACGGTGATCGCGGGCCTGCTGTGCCTGCTGCTGAGCGACCTGAAATCCAACAGCACCCTCGGTCCCGTGGCCGCGATCGGCATCGTATTCGCCATGCTCGCCGCCCTCACGCTCCTGCCCGCCCTGCTGGGTCTGTTCGGGCGGGCGGCGTTCTGGCCCCGCCGCCCCGCCTACGACCCCGACCGCGTCGCAGACGCCAGCCCGCTGGACGCTCCCGGCCTCTGGCCGCGCCTGGCCCGCAGCATCCGCCGGCGTCCCCGGGTGATCTGGATCTCGACGGCCCTCGTGCTGGCGATCGCCGCCGTCGGGCTCGTACAGCTCGATGCCGCCGGCGTGCCGCAGTCGGATCTCGTACTCGGCGCCTCCGAGGCGCGCGACGGGCAGCAGGTGCTCGGCGAGCACTTCCCCGGCGGTTCGGGCAGCCCGGTGTACGTGCTCGTCGACGAGGCGGGGATGCAGGATGCCGCCGATGCGCTGCTCGACGACGACGGCATCGACGGCGTCGCGGTCACCGCATCCGACTCGCCCTCCGGCAGCGCTCCGGTCACCGCCGACGGCGTCACCGCGTTCGGTCCACCCGGCACCCCCGCTCCGGATCCCACGGTCGTCGATGGCCGAGTGCTGCTCCAGGGCACGCTGACCGATGCGGCGGACTCGCCGTCCGCCGAGCGCACGGTGCAGGATCTGCGTCGGACGCTGGAGGGAACCGGTGCGCTGGTGGGCGGGGTGACCGCCACCGCCGTGGACACGAACACCGCGTCGATCCACGATCGCAACCTGATCATCCCGGTGATCCTCGGCGTGATCCTGATCATCCTCATGCTGCTGCTGCGCGCCGTGCTGGCGCCGGTGCTGCTCATCCTCACCACAGTGCTGTCGTTCGGCGCCGCGATGGGGATCGCCGCCGTGACGTTCAACGGGGTGTTCCATTTCCCCGGGGCGGATCCGGCGGTGCCGCTGTTCGGCTTCGTCTTCCTGGTCGCACTGGGCATCGACTACAACATCTTCCTCATGACGCGCGTGCGCGAGGAGTCGCGGCTGCATGGCACCCGCGAGGGCATCCTGCGCGGTCTCGCTGTGACCGGCGGGGTGATCACCTCGGCGGGGCTCGTGCTCGCCGCCACCTTCGCAGCCCTCTCGGTCATCCCGATCCTCTTCCTGGTGCAGATCGCGTTCATCGTCGCGCTGGGCGTGCTGCTGGACACCTTCGTGGTGCGCTCCCTGCTGGTGCCGGCGCTGAGCCACGACATCGGCCGGGCGATCTGGTGGCCCTCGCGCCTGAGCCGCGAGAACCCGTCGCACACCTCCCCCGATGCGCGTAACGTCGGAACATGAGCATCGACCCTGCAGACCGATCCGCCGTCGCGCGCTTCATCCGCACGTGCGGAGCGGGCGTGGTGGCCACCGTGGGATCGGATGCCGAGCCCCAGGCCGCCTATGTGGGCCTGACCGCGACGGATGACGGCATGCTGATCTTCGATGCGACCTCCCAGTCACGCAAGGTGACGAACATCGCACGTCGTCCGGCGGTGGCCGTTGCCGTGACCGGAGCGGACGTGACCGTGCAGCTGGAGGGGCGCGCACATGTCACCAGAGATGAGGAGCGCTGGCGCCTGGGCGAGGTGTACAGCGAGCGGTTCCCGAACTCGCGGGTGTTCGACGACGGCTTCGTCGTCGTGGCCGTCGAGGCGACCTGGGTGCGCGTGTACGACGCCGGCGAGCATCCACCGCGGGTCGCGGAGACATCGTGGACGTAAGCCGCGGCTAGGTCGACCGAGGGCCGCTGTCAAGAGGGTGGGGCGCGCCGGCATCGATGGGTAGCTTCGTGGGCGTCGCTGATCGCGGCAGACCACGATTCGAGGAGGCAGCCGTGCCGAACCAGCCGGAACTCAAGGACGAGGAGCTGTACGAGAAGCTCCGTGACGATGGTGCGTCGAAGGAGAAGGCCGCACGCATCTCGAACGCCGCCGCCCGCGACGGCCGCTCATCGGTCGGACGCCGAGGGGGCGAGTCGGAGGACTACGAGGACCGCACCGTCGAAGAGCTGCGGCAGCGGGCGAAGGAGCTCGGCATCGAGGGGTACTCGGGCAAGCGCAAGGACGAGCTGATCACGATGCTCCGGGAGCACTGATCCGGGAGCACTGATCCGACCAGCTCTGATCCGATCGGTGCTGGCGCGTCGGCCCGCCGCGGATCGGCCCGCGCACCGCGCACCGCGCATACGATTGCGGCATGGACGCACCCATCCGCACCCTCGGGATCATCGGCGCGGGGCGGCTGGGCACGGTGCTGGCGACACTCGCCGCATCCGCAGGATACCGGGTGCTCGTCGCGCGCTCCGGGGCGCCCGAGCCGATCGCCCGGGCGATGGCGGCGATCGGTGCGACCGCCTCATCGATCGACGCGGTGATCGATGAGGCGGATGCCGTGGTGCTGGCGCTCCCCTGGGCAGTTACCGGACGCTGCCTGCACAGCGACTGCGGGGGATGCTGGTGATCGACGCCATGAACTACTGGTGGGGCGCCGACGGCATCCGCCCCGATCTGAACGACCCACGCACCTCCACGAGCGAACTGGTGCAGGAGTTCCTGCACGGTGCCCGCGTCGTGAAGGCGCTCGGGCATATGGGGTATCAGGATCTCGAGGACGAGGCGAAGCCGGCAGGAGCACCGGGCCGCAAGGCGATCGCCATCGCCGGCGACGCGGCGGGAGATCTGGCTGCCGTCTCCCGCCTGGTGGACGATATGGGCTTCGACCCGGTGATCGCCGGTCCTCTGGCATCCGGGATCATGCTCGAGCCCGGCGCGGAGGCGTTCGGCGCGGATGTGGATGCCGGTGAGCTGCGCGCGATGCTGGAGAGGTTCGAGGCGTCGCAGCGCGGGATCGTGGTCGCGCGGGCGCGCGGCGGGACGCTGTGGGAGCGGTGAATCCGATTCACGGCGGCGAGCGCACGGCGACCGGATCGTCGTTCACTGCGCGGCGGCGGTGCGCACGAACTCGTGAAGCGCCTCCGGCGTGGGCAGATCCACCCAGAGCCGGATGCTGCCCGCCCTCGTCCCGGCACCGTTGACCACGGCCGTGCCGCCGATGCAATCCAGCAGCGGCCCCACGGTGCTCGCCGCCTGGGCGGGCAGATAGCCGACGCCACGACCGTTCGAGGAGACGGCCACGTCGGCGGCATCCCGCCGAGCGCCCCGTTCGGTGCGCAGGACATAGGCGCGATGACCTTGAGCGTGACGTTCCCGGTCGTTGACCAGATAGTGAGTGCGCTCCAGCGCGACGGGCTGCGTGGAGAGGCGCCGCAGATCGGGGAGGTGGTCGTGACGGCTGACCCGTCCGATCGTGATGTGCAGCAGCTGTTCCCACCAAGCGGGCATGGACGTCCTCCTCCGGTTCGACATGCCATCACCGAGGCGGAGCACGCCTCCACTGTGTCATGCCCGGCTGTGGATCCTCCTGATCCCCCGATGCTCCGAGCGCCCGGATCATCATGAGGATTCGTCACTTCTTCGTCCTGCCTCCGGTGGTGAGGTCGAGAAGCAGAGAGTCGAAAGAGTCCATGAGAGCGTTCCTTCCGTGATGTCACTGATGTGCTCCGCTTTACACGCGTCGCGTTCGCCTCGGGGTCGGACGGGTACCGGGTCATCTCACTCGAGGCCGATCGGCGGCGAGTCGCGAACGGATGCCGGAATGCACCGACACGTACGTCGGCGTCTCCCGCCCGGTCAGGGTCGCGAGGTTGTCCACCAGCCGGGTCACCGTCGCCGCCACCTCCACCGGGGACGTGTTCTTTCGCGGCGTGACGCTCACGTGCAGCACATCCGTGCCGCGCACCCTGTGCGCGCTCACCCGGGATGCGAGGATCTCGCTGTGCCCGGTGAGCGACTGGGTGATCGCATCCGCGGCGAACCCCTGCCGGATCGTCACCGAACCCTGCGCGTCTTCGCCCGGCTCGCTGCGCACCACGGTGCTGCTCCGCCCGCCGCCGAGCTTCGAGATCACGGCGAGGCCGATCACGACGGTGATCAGCAGCAGCGCCAGCAGCCCGATGGTGAAGGCGCTCAGCGTCGTGGCATCCGATATCCGTGTCAGCCCCTCGGCATCCTGCATCCAGGTCACCGCGGCGGCCAGGCCGGCGCTCCAGCTCTCGCCCACGACGGGCCAGGCCGAGGCTGTCACGGCCGTGGCGCCGGCGGCGACGAGGAGCAGGCCGGTGACGAGGAGCAGCGTCCGGTTCACCGCACGGTTGGTGGCGTTCATGTCGCCTCCTCTGCATCGAGCGCACGCAGAACGCGTGCGCGCACCCGCAGGGCGGGAACGACCCGGTAGTCGGCGAGCTCGGCCTGTGCCACGGACCGCACCCGGCTCTTCTCGATGATCTGGCCCGGCTCGGGACGGACGGTCACGTCGGCGCCGCGATGACCGATGCCGACGACGACCGCTCCGCGGGACAGGTCCAGCTCTCGGCGCACCCGCTCGGCGACCGCCGAGGCGATCACGCCGTTGTCGACGACGACCGCGTGAGGTGAGACGGCGAGCGCATGCTTCGGGCGGCGCCCGGGGCTCAGAGCGAGCCAGACGAGGATCACGCCGATCACCGCCACAGCCGATCCGCCGGCGATGACGGCGGGCTGCGGCTGTGCTGCGGGCAGGGCGATGAGCCAGGTCAGCGCCGCACCCGGTGCGACCAGCAGCGGCTCCGCTCCGAGCAGGTGCAGCACGATCTCGATCCCCGCGTACACCGCGCTCAGCGCGATCAGGACGACGACGATCACGGTCATCACCGTGCGCGGCGAATGCGTCTCACGACGCACCACCCGAGTGAGCACGGGACTGGCCATCATCTCACCCGCCTCCGTTCCGGAATGATCGCTCCGGTGATCGTGAAGGACACCCGGCGGATGCTGCGCCCGGTCAGTCGTGCCAGATCGTCGGCGAGGTCCGACTGCAGCTGCCGCATCCGTTCCAGGATCGGATCCTGCGAGCGGATCGCTTCGGTGTCGTCCAGGTCGGGGATCGGCAGCTTCGTCGCGATCCGCACGGCGACGCCACCGGCCCATTCGGCCACCTCGACGTCCACGTCGCCGCGCGGGACGCCGACCCTGACCGCAGCCTTGGCGAGGATGACCTTCTCGAGCACTCCCTCCCGCACACGCACCGCTCCGCGGATTCTGGTGCCGGCGCCGGGGTGCATGCCTGCCGGGATTCCGGCGGCCGTCGTGCTCATGACGAGGTGCGTCGGCCGGTGAACACCGCCGCCAGGGCGCGCAGATCCAGCCGGCCCGATGCCACCCTGCCGGCGAGGGCGCCGAGCAGCATCAGCGCCGCGACGAGCAGGAAGCCCCAGAATCCGAAGATCAGCGCCGCGAATGCCAGCACCGCGCCGGTGAGTGCCCCGGCGAGCGTGGCGCTCATGAGACCCGGGGCTCGGCGTCGCCGTCGGAGCCGTCATCGAGCAGATGCACGTCGTTCACGTCGACGTTGACCTCGACGACCTCCAGACCCACCAGTCGTGTGATCGCGTCGGTGACAGCCGCACGGACGTTCTCGGCGACGTCCTGGATCGGCGACGGGTACTCCACCACGATCGTGAGGTCCGCCGCGGCCTGGGTCTCGCCGACCTCGACCTTCACACCCTGGGTGAGGTCGGTGGCGTTCATCGCGTCGCGGATGGCGCCCAGCGCCCTCGCGCCTCCACCGCCGAGGGCGTAGACCCCCGCGACCTCGCGTGCGGCGATGCCCGCGATCTTGGAGACCACTCCCTCGGCGATCATCGTGCGTCCTGCAGACGAGCCGCTCGTGCCGTCGGGTCGCGATCCGGAAGGAGCGCGGTCCACGCGCGAGGGCGTGGCCGGCGCAGCCGCCTGCGTTGCGGGCGCCTTCTCGCCGGCACCGGTGGTCGTATTCGTCTCATTCGTGGCCATCGGACCCACCTCCACATTCCCCAGCACGATCCGGACGACTGTGCTTCTCCCCGAGCGAAGAAGAGCGCTCTGTCTATGAGACGCGCTCCGGAGCCGAAACGTCACAAAGCGCTCCGGCCCCGTTCCATCCTGCGATGGGTACTGTGGGTGAGATGGCCCTCTCTTCTCGCACTTCACCTCGCACCCCTCGTCCCTCCGTCGAACTCGTGGTCATCTCCACCGAGTGGTTGAGTCCGCAGCTGGTGCGGGTGCGGTTCGGTGGTCCGGGATTCTCGAGCTTCGAGGATCGACCGGAGACGGACAAGTACGTCAAGCTGAAGTTCACGACACCGCCGCCGGAATCGCACCCCGTGACACGGACGTACACGGTGCGTCGGGTGGATGCGGAGTCACGTACCCTCGACATCGACTTCGTCGTGCACGGCGACGAGGGACTCGCGGCGCCGTGGGCTGCGACGGCCGCGCCCGGCGAGACGTTGAGCCTGATGGGGCCCGGCGGCGGGTACCGGCCGGATCCGGAGGCCGACTGGTACCTGTTCACGGGCGACCTGTCGGCGGTGCCGGCCATCGCCGCGGGTGTGGAGGCGCTGCCGACGGATGCCGTCGGCGTGGTGCTCATCGAAGTCGACACCGAGGATGCGATCCTCGAGCTCACTGCCCCTGCCGGAATCGAGGTGCGCTGGCTCGTGGACGACGCCCACGGCACGGACTTCCTCGCCGAGGCCGTGCGTGCCCTCTCCTGGCGCGACGGGCGGGTGGATGTCTTCGCTCACGGCGAGCGGGAGTCGATGAAGGCGCTGCGGCGCGTGTTCTTCGACGAACGCGGTCTCGAGCGCTCACAGGTCTCGCTGTCCGGATACTGGGCACGCGGGCGCACCGAGGATCGGTTCCAGGCGGAGAAGCGCGAGCCGATCGGGAAGATCATGCCCGCCGACTGAGGGCGCCGTCACCCGGCATTCCGCCCAGGACGCTGTCACCCGGCATTCCAATGGCGCAGCTTCTCCGGGTTGCTGACGACCCAGATCGTCGACAGCATCCCGCCGCCGACCTGCACGGTGATCACTCCGACGACTCTGCCGTCTCGGGCGAGCGTGATGCCGTGCGATCCGTTGATCGACGCGAGCGTCGGCGTGGTCCCCGCCGCCATCAGCTCGCGGAGACCGCCGATGACCCGGGCCCGTCCCTGCATCCGTGTCGGCGTGACGGGACCGTGCCCGCCATCGTCGACGATCAGCACCGCATCCGGGCCGATCACCGTGCCGCTCTCCCCGGGAACGACGATGACAGCGCCGCAATGAGCCTCTCCACGATCCTCCGCTCGGCATCCGGCTGCCGCGTTGGTGCCGTCCGAGGCTGGCGCCACCTGGCCCTCATGCAGTGACCGCGGCCACGTGGCCGAGCTTGTCGGGACTCATCACCCAGAGAAGCTGCCGGATGCCATCCTCAGAGGTGGTCGCGGTGACGACGGTGGTGACCACTCCGTTCTCGGTCAGCGCGGCCGCGGGCTGACCGTTGACTTGGACCCAGTCGATCTGCTTGCCGACCCAGAAGTGGTGCGAGAAGGCCGCCACGAACTTCGCCACCCGCGACCGGCCGATGACCGGGATCCGTGCGGCGAGCTTGACCCCGTTGCCGTCGGTGTAGCTGACGACGTCATCGGCGAAGAGCCGCTCCAGCGCCTGCGCATCGCCCTGCTGCGCGGCGGTCAGGAACGCCTCGAGAAGACGGCGCTGATGCCTCGGCTCGACCTCGGATCGGCGGGCCGACGAAAGGTGCGAGCGGGCCCTGCTGACCAGCTGCCGCGCGTTCACCACCGTCGTGGAGATCACCTCGGCGATGCGCGGATACGGGTAGTCGAAGGCCTCGCGCAGGATGTAGGCCGCGCGCTCCGCCGGCGTCAGCTTCTCGAGCGTCAGCAGGATCGCGAACTGCAGCGCTTCGGCCCGCTCGGCGCCGAGGGCGGGGTCGTCGTCGGTGTTGACTGGCTCGGGCAGCCACGGTCCGATGTAGGTCTCACGGCGGGTGTGCGACGACTGGAGGACGTTTATCGACAGCCGCGTGGCGATCGTCGCGAGGAAGGCCGCAGGTTCCGCCACCCGATCGCGGTCGGTGCTCTGCCAGCGGATCCAGGTCTCCTGCACGATGTCCTCGGCATCCGACACCGTTCCCAGCATCCGGTACGCGATCCCGAACAGCCGCCGCCTCTGCCCGGCGAACAGCTCCACGGCATCGCCGAGTCCGTCATCGCTCATGCGTTCATACTCCCTCATCCTCACGATGCACCCCGCTGCAAGACATGACAGCGCACTGCGGCGATCTGTGACAACCGGTCTCGGAGAGCCGATGTCACAGCCACGGCCCCGTCCCGGTCACATGGGCAGGGACAGCTGTCCGCATCGACGAGATATGAGGGATCGACATGAGAATCACGGTCATCGGAGGAACCGGCCTGATCGGCACCAGACTGGTCGCGAAGCTGCGCGGATCAGGGCATGAGGTCATCGCTGCGGCCCGCAGCACCGGCGTGAACTCCTTCACCGGCGAAGGGCTGGAAGAGGCGCTCGATGGGGCCGAGGTCGTGGTCGACGTCTCGAACTCGTCGTACACCGACGAGGCGGGCGCGCAGGAGTTCTTCTCCACGTCGACGATGAATCTGCTCAGCTACGGTAAGGCCGCCGGCGTCGGGCACCACGTGGCACTGTCCGTGGTCGGCACCGAGCGACTCGCCCGCGTGGAAGGCGGGTACTTCATCGCCAAGCAGCAGCAGGAGAGGATGATCGTCGCCTCCGGCCGGCCGTACTCGCTCGTGCATGCCACCCAGTTCTTCGAGTTCATCCGCAACATCTCCGACGAGGCGATGCGCGGCGGACGGGGACAGATCGCGGACGCCCTCGTGCAGCCGATGGCCGCCGACGACGTCGCGGAGGCCGTCGCCGGCGTCGCCGTCTCCGAGCCGCTGAACGGCATGATCGAGTTCGGCGGCCCGGAGGTGTTCACGCTCCGGGAGATCGCCCTGCAGGATCTGCGCTTCCGTCACGACGAGCGTGAGGTCGTGGCCGATCCGCTCGGCACGTACTTCGGCGCACGGCTCGCCCATCGCGACCTGCTGCCGGAGGCCACGGCATCCATCGCGCCGACCCGGTACCACGACTGGCGGGTGGGGACGAGCGCCCGCTGAGCGCACGCTGGTTGCAGCGTTGGACGGCGACGGGGATGGCGATCGCCGACTTGGTCACCGCCGCCGAGCTCGTCACCGCCTTCGTCGTCGGCTTCGTCATCGAGGAGCAGGAGCGGGGAGCGATCCGCCCACGGCGATCCCGAGCGCTACGTCCACGGCGGGCTCAGGACTCCGGGGGGCTCCGCTGTGCGATCAGCGGATGCGGGACCACGGTGTAGAGGTGAGCACAGGCCAGGGCGAGCCAGAGCAGACCTGCGAGGACGGACAGCCACAGCAGCGTCACACCGGCAGCGGACTGCGCCAGCGCCGCTCCCCCGACGAACCCGACGACCACGACGATCCCGCACCAGAGGCCGAGCCGGGCCTGCCCAGACTCACCGCGAGGCGATGCCCACCACGAGTAGGCGAACGCGGCGACGGCGAGACAGAGAAAGCCGACGGCGCCGAACACGAGGTGCAGAATGCCGCTCGTCGTGCCTGCACTGTCACTCTGTTCAGGCGGGACCCCGCCGTGGCGTCGGGAAGGAAGACCGCGCTCAGGATGAGGCAGAGACCGTACACACCGGTCAGCACCCCGATCGCGAGCCCGCGCCCGGAGCGGATCGTGCGGAGCACCCCGTATGCCGCTGCGAGCACTGGCGCGAGCAGGCCAGAAGTGGTGGTTCACCCACCAACGCCTCCGCTCCGCCCACCATGTCCTGCATCGCCTGGTCCTTGCCGGGCACCTGTTCACGTTCCTGGACCCGAAGCTGGCCGAGCTGAAGATCTCATCGACGACGAACAAGATCGAAGGCGGCATCAACTCGCCCCTGCGGCGCATCCTCACCCACCACCGCGGGCTCAGCGAACACCACCAACGACGAGCTCTCGAATGGTGGCTCTATACGAACACCGACCCTGCGCACCCGCCGCCAGCGATGCTCAACAACACCAACGACCCCGACGACGCAGTCGACTTCGCCGACGACGAAACTGACACCGCCGAAGTCAGCCTCTACGACACCGCCCTCAGCGCCGAAGAAGGCCTCTGGAACCGCTCAGGATGGCTCCGCAGCCGATGACACGCCCGACCCCATACACACGTTCTGGCCGGTAACCCAGAAACGACGAAGCCCTGGTGAAAATTGCTTCTCACCAGGGCTTTTTGTCGGGATGACAGGATTTGAACCTGCGACCCCTTGACCCCCAGTCAAGTGCGCTACCAAGCTGCGCCACATCCCGTTGTTTAGTTTTCTGGTTGTATCGCCGCTCTAACTCACCTGGTCCCCAGTCAAGTGCGCTACCAAGCTGCGCCACAGCCCGTGGCAGTCCGCGCTCTCACGCGGGCAACTCATCCATCGTAGCCCACCGGAAACGCCCCCGCGAACCATCGACGGCAGGACGACGCGCGCCGACGCATTGCCGATGTCCGAAGCCCCGCGTAGCGTGCGATGCATGTCCACCATCACCATAGAACGCGCGACGATCGGCCGATGGGATGACGTGCAGCATTCCCTCTCCGGCGGCGGGGACGGGCGCAGCTGTCAGTGCATCTGGCCGGTCGTGAGCAACAAGGATTGGCACGCGACGACCGTCGATCAGCGCCGCGACATGCTGCACGATGAGATCGCAGCCGGTCCCCCGCCGGGGCTGGTCGCCTACGTCGACGGAGAGGCTGCGGGCTGGATCCGCATCGGCCCTCGCGCAGCGCAGACGCGGATTCTGCGCACGCGCGCCATCGCGGCGGCCACGGCCGAGCCGCTCGATGACGAGAGCGTCTGGGCCGTGACATGCTTCGTCATGCGGCGCGAGCACCGCGGCAAGGGACTCAACGCGCAGCTGCTGCGTGCCGCGATCGACTACGCGCGCGAATCCGGCGCCCGCGTCATCGAGGCGTATCCGGTCGACACTTCCGAGGGCACACACCGTTCCAACGATCTGTTCCACGGGGCCCTCTCCACCTTCATCGCTCAGGGCTTCCATCCGACGGAGCCTCTCACCCGCCGACGTGTCCTCGTCGTTCGCGACCTCGCGCACTCCTCCGCGCTACCGTGAAGCCATGACCGCACAGCATCCGCCCATCGACGACCCCGATCTGGGTCTGCTGACGCGCGCCGAGAGCACCTTCGATGACGGCACCGTCGCCGTGCACGATTGGTACGCCGGTCGCATCGATCTCGACGGCGACGACGTGGAGCTGATGATCGACGGCCCCGACGTCGACGACGTCCGAGCACGCCTCCCCGGCTGCGAGCGATCGTCGCCGATCTCGACGGCATCCGTCGACGAACATCGGATGCCATCGTCACCCAGTTCAGCGATGTGGAGCCCACTCCGAACGAACTCGCGGGCGCTGCCGTAGACCTTCGGCTCGAGGCGATTGAGGCAGCCGCAGACGGTGAGCTCGTGCTGCACTTCGTCGACACCTGCGGCGAGCACTTCCCCGACGGGTACTGGCCGGCAGCGCACCTCGATGCCGATGGCGCCGTCACCTCTGTGACGGTGGAATCGTGAGCGCATCGACGTACACGTCCGCGATCCAACCCGAGCGGACGCCGGGCGGCATCCGCCTACTCGACTCTCTCGCCTGGGTGCCGTACGTCGTGCTCACGATCGTCCACGTGACCGCACTCGCGACGCACAACCCCTTCGCCGCACCCACCAAGCTGACGCTGATGCCGCTGCTCACGCTGCCCGTCCTCCTCGCCGCACCACGCCTTCGACCGCGGTCCGCACTTGCTCTGCTACTCGGCGCACTGCTGTTCTCTTTGCTCGGCGACGGCGCAGGGACGTTCTTCCCAGTCGGATCCGAACTCCCGCTGATGCTGCTGTTCTTCGGCATCGCTCACCTCGGCTACATCGCCTTGTTCCTCCGGTACGCACGCGTGCGCCGTCTGCCATGGTGGACTCTGATCTACGCAGCATGGTGGGTCGGGATGCTGATCGTCATCGGCCCGCACACCGGCTCACTCCTGTTCGCAGTCGCCGGCTACGGACTGGTGCTGGCCGGCACCGCAGTCAGCTCGGCTCGGTGCCACCCGATCGTCGCCGTCGGCGGCGCCTTCTTCCTCACCAGCGACTCCCTCCTCGCCTTCCGGCTGTTCCTGCCCGACACCGCACCGGAGTGGATGAGCCCCGCCGTCATGCTCACCTACACGCTCGGCCAGGGCCTCATCGTGTACGGTGTGCTCCGGACTCTCGCGATACGAGATTCGCGATGACGGATGCCATGAAGCCGGCGCGCATCGACAGCTGGCTGTGGGCGATCCGCATCTACAAGACGCGGTCAGCTGCGACGACCGCATGCCGGGCAGGGCATGTGCGGGTGAACGGTGAGCGCACGAAGGCGGCACAGACCGTAAAGCCCGGGGATGAGGTGCGCGTGCGCATCTCCGGATTCGACCGCATCCTGGTGGTGCGCCGGACGCTCGTCAAGCGTGTCGGAGCGCCGGTCGCCGTCACCGCGTACGAGGACCGCACGCCTCCCCGCGATCCTGTCGCGATGCTGGCCGTGCGCGACCGCGGTGCGGGGCGCCCGACCAAACGCGAGCGGCGCGAGATCGACCGCTTGCGAAGGCGAGACCAATCCGAGTGAGATTCTGTTCGATGTTTAATCACGTCTGAAACTTGTCTTTTCGTAATTTTGTTCTACACTGGATGCATGACTTCGGATCCGATCCCTCTCTTCGAACGGCGCGGCGCGCTGTTGGAGGCGTGGGTGTCGAAGCAGCGAGAGATCGCAGTGCTGCAGGCGGAGTCGGCGGCACTGCTCGCAGAGCGGTGGGAGATCTGGGCGGAAGAGGTCGCAGCACAGCCGATGCACAGGGATGCGATCGAGCGCTCGATGTTCGCGGAGTATGCCGCAGCCGGTCACCTCTCAAAGGGATCAATGGAATTCGCGTTCGTCGACGCCCGCACCCTGTACGACGTGCACCCCGCAACCCGTCGTTCTCACGAGCAAGGTCTGATCACTCCCGCGCATGTGCGGGCGATCCTGCGCGAGGCGCAGCCCGTGCGGGAGGCGATCGATGCCGGGACGGTGGATGCCGGAACACTGAACCTGTATGAGGCGGCAGTCCTGGAGGTTGCAGAGGCCGATACTCCGGCCCGCACCCGTGCGCATGCCAGGCAGGTCGCCGCAGCATTGGCCGGAGTCACGGTCGTCGAACAGCACACGCGCGCCCGGAGTGAGCGAGAGATCACCGTGCGCTCCGTCGGGGAGGGGATGGCGCTGTTGCAGGCAGTGCTGCCCGAGCATCTCGCCGTCGCGATCCTTGACCGCCTCACCGCCCTGGCCCGGCACCAGCGCCGTCATCCCGAGGACCGTCCCACCTGCCTGCCTGCTGCCGAGCCCACGGATGCCGAGTGGGCGGCCCTCGACGCCTGGATCCTATGGATCGAATCCCATCAGCCCGACGACGACAGCTCCGCCGGTGCCGATGCCGATAAGGCCGGCGACCCCGCAGCGGGAACCAGGGCGGAATCCGCGGTGCGGAACGATGAGCGGTCCGGAGCGATCTTCCACGGCGACACGTTCACCACCGACCCGTTCACCCGCGAGACCGGCTCCCACGAGATGCGCTCCCCCACCGGTGTGGAGGAGGCCGATACGCGCAAGACCAACGTGGCCGATTCCCCCGTGGATGAGGATCCGTTCCCATTCGGCCTGCCGCCCCTCCCGGATCTGGATTCTGATCCACGCACGAACCCGGACAGCCCGCTGCTCATCCGGCTTCCCGACGATTCCCGCACGATCGATCAGCTGCGGGCGGATCTGTTCACCGATCTGCTGCTCGCCTCCGATCCGTCCGCAGCACACGGCACCGGTATGGAGAACATTCACGCCACCATCCAGGTCACCGTCGCCGCCACGACACTCCGCGGCGATGACGACAAGCCCGCGCAGCTCGACGGACACGGGCCGCTGCATCCCGACACCGCCCGCGCTCTCGCCGGCGTTCGCACAGGATGGACTCGCCTGTTCCTTGACCCGACCGGGATGCTCACGCAGACCGATACCTACACTCCGACCGAGCCGATGCGCCGTTACCTGCGTGCCCGCGACCAGCACTGCCGATTCCCGGGCTGCCGACAGCCCGTGCACCGCTGCGACATCGACCACAACCACGACTACGCATTGGGCGGCCCGACAGCCATCGACAACCTCGCTCACTTCTGCCGGGCGCATCACGTGCTCAAGCATCCCGACATCCCCGAGACCGCCCGATGGCGGGCACGACAGCTACCCGACCAGACAGTGCAGTGGATCAGCCCGACCGGACGCACCTATCCCGATCCCGCACCCCGACGTGTCATGTTCGTGCCGTCCGACTCGAGTGAGCCATCCGCATCCACGGAGCCGCTCATGTCAGCAACGTCATCCACGTCGGCAGATCGGCCGACTTCGACCGCACCGCCAGGATCAGCACCACCACCAGGATGTACGCCGCCTTGGACGTATGCCTCCTCCGTCGATCCCACGCATCCCACCGCGACAGAAGTGGGTGCCCCTTTCTGACGACCCGCCGACGGGCGGCGACGAGACGTGCCTGCCCTGGCACCCGCACCGGTGCCTGCACCCGAACGTGAACCCGAAACAACGACAACGACAACGACAACGAACCGATGCGCTCAGCGTTACAGAGGTCTCGGGCTCGCGAGGTCACAGCACCGGCACTTCCGTCAACGCTGCGCCACCAGCACCAGCACCACAGCGCTGCGCCACAGCACCAGTCAGACGTACAAGAGCACGACCGTTCCCGTCTCAGCCGGGTTGATTCCTTCTCGGCACCCTCAGCCGAGTCGGCGCGCCTCAGACCAGCCGAGTCCCGCGCCTCAGCCCAGCTGACGCAGCAGCCAGCCGGCAGATTGAACTCGCGCACCGGTCTCCTCGACTCGTGCCCGCAGCCCCCGGTCGCTCGTAACGACCGTCACCTGCGACCCTTCCTCATTCAAGCGGCTCGCCTCGTCGACGATCGCGTCGTCGCCGGCCGCTTCGGCACGCACGACCTGCACACGTCCGACCTCGGCATGGCCACCCTCGACGCGTCCGCCCTCGACGCGCCAGCCGCCGATAGGCTCGCCATTGCCAGCACGCGCAGCACCAGCATCCGTCAGCGCTCGCGCCTGCCCTTCGACAACCATCGACACCTGCGGATACCAGCGAGTCGCTCCGAGATCGAGCGCAGACGATGCCACGCCATCCTGCATCCACGACGACAGCCGGTCGCGCAGCCGGGCCGCCGCGCCCGCTCGGTCTTTCCACCAGCCGTCGGGCACGGATCCGACCACGTTGGCCGCGTCCACCACGATCGTGGGACGCACCGACAGCAGCCTCCTCAACTCCGGCCACGCCGCGCCGAAGCCGGGGTGCAGCGGTCGCTGATCCACCTGGTCGACCGGCACCCACTCCAGCGCCAGGCTCTCCGGGTCACTGATCACCGGCTCGAACGGCTCCTGCACATCCCCGATCACGGTCGTGTACGACCAGATGTTCAGGTCGAGCACGCTCGCGAACCGCGCACGCACGGCCCCGTCCGGGATCCCGGCCTCCTCCTGAGCTTCGCGCAGTGCGCCGCGCAGGGCCGACTCGCCTTCATGCAACGCACCCCCGGGAATGCCCCAGGTGCCGCCGAAGTGACTCCACTCCACGCGATGCTGCAGCAGCACACCTCGCCGCGGATCGACCGCGAGCAGCCCCGCGGCGCCGTAGCGCCCCCAGTAACGCTCCCCCGTCTCCGCAACCACCCAGGCATCCCCGCTGTCGCGCGGCCCGTGCGGACGGCGCGGCTCGCCGGGTGCGGGAGGGATGATCGTCACCCTTCCAGCCTTTCACAGCAGCACCAGCTGTGGCGGCACGAGTCGGCAGGTTACCGCACCAGCCTCACCGCCGACTCATCAGCGCCCGTCTCGACCTCACCGCCACGGCGTCAGCATCAGCCACGCTCAGCACTCACCACAGCGTCAGCACACGCCCCGCTCAGCACACGCCCCGCTCAGTGCATGTCATGCTCAGCACGCACGGCGTCAGTACACACCACCGTGTCAGTACTCACCGACGCATCAATACACGCCGGCATCAGCGCGCACCCACCTCAGCCCCCGCACGCAACCGCGACGCCGCGAGCTCTTCCGCGGCCTGCAGTGGAGTCACGCCGCGCGCCTCGGCATCGTCCAGGATCGTGCGCACCGTGTCGCCGATCCCCGCGACGCGGGCCATGATCTCATCGCTCGACCCGATCTGCTTGGCCTCCAGGTCCAGGTAGATCACCCCGCCCGCGTTGACGACGAAGTCTGGTGCGTAGAGGATCCCGCGCCCGGCCAGACGGTCGGCGCCCGAATGATCGGCCAGCGGGTTGTTCGCCGGGCCGCAGACGGCCCTCACATCCAGTGCGTCGATGACCTCGTCGGTGAGCACGCCACCGATCCCCGCCGGCACGAACACATCGCCGCTCACCAGGTGCTCAGTGCCCGGCTCCACCCACGTCGCCCCGAGCTCGGCGGCGAACGCGCGCCGGGCCGGGTTGATGTCGGTCACAGTCAGCTGCGCACCCTGCTCGGCCAGACGCGTCGCGAGTCGCCCGCCGACCTGTCCGAGGCCCGAGATCGTCACACGGCGGCCCTCGGCGGATGCCGATCCGGTCACCCGCTCCAGCACGGCGAGCAGCGAGGCGTACACACCCAGGCTGGTCGGACCGGCCGGCTCGCCCGAGCCTCCGACGGTCGAGGGCAGGCCCACGACGTGCTGCGTGCGCTCGCTGACCGTGAGCATGTCATCCGTGGTCGATCCGACATCCTCAGCCGTGCGGTACAGCCCGCCCATCAGTTCGACGGCATCGCCCAGGTCCAGGAAGGCATCGCGGCGACGATCGGCATCCAGCGTCTCCCCCGGCTCCAGACGGATCACCGACTTCCCGCCGCCCGCGTCCAGACCGGCCGCCGCATTCTTCAGTGTCATCGCGGCCGAGAGCCGCAGGGCGTCGCCGAGGGCATCGCTCCAGTGCGGATAGGTCCACAGCCGCGCACCGCCGAGGGCCGAGCCGAGCACCGACGAATGCAGCGCGACCGCGATGAACAGGCCACTGCGGCGGCCCGTGATCACCTCCACGCGCTCGTGGGCGAAATCGGGCAGGGGCAGGGTGTGCGTCATCGCAGTCTCCTTCAGCGGGCCTCGTGGGCCGAGCGGATACGGATGCCGGGATCATGGCATCCGCTCCCATTATCCCCGGGAACGGAACGAACACCCAGCCCGACTGCCAACGCCGGCCCGGCTCCCTACACCGCCCCGGCTACTTGCGCTGGCGCCGTTCCCTGACGCGCATGTTGATGACGATCGGCGTGCCCTCGAAGGAGTACAGCTCGCGGAGTCGGCGCTGGATGAACCGGCGATACCCGGGGTCGAGGAATCCGGTCGTGAACAGCACGAACGTCGGCGGACGCGTTGCCGCCTGGGTGCCGAACAGCACGCGCGGCTGCTTGCCGCCGCGCAGCGGATGCGGATTGGCGGCGACGAGCTCGGTGAGGAAGGCGTTGAGCTTGCCGGTGGGGATGCGACGATCCCAGTTCTCCAGCGCGCGCTCCAGCGCCGGCACGAGCCGGTCGAAGTGCCGGCCCGTCTTCGCCGAGATGTTCACCCGCGGGGCCCAGGCGACGTGCGCAAGGTCCTGCTCGATCTCGCGCTCCAGGTATCGGCGGCGCTCGGAGTTCTCCATGTCCTCGTCCGAGAGGCGATCCCACTTGTTGAATGCGAGCACCAGCGCACGACCCGAGTCGAGCACCATGTCGATGATGTTCAGGTCCTGCACGCTGATCGGCTGGCTCACATCCAGCACGACCACGGCCACCTCGGCCTTCTCCAGCGCGGCGGAGGTGCGCAGCGAGGCGTAGAAGTCGGCCCCCTGCTGCAGGTGCACGCGACGGCGGATGCCGGCGGTGTCGACCAGCCGCCACATCTTCCCGCCGAGCTCGACGATCTCGTCCACCGGGTCGCGGGTGGTGCCGGCCAGGTCGTTGACGACCACGCGCTCCTCCCCCGCCGCCTTGTTCAGCAGCGAGGATTTGCCCACGTTCGGACGCCCCAGGATGGCGACGCGGCGCGGTCCGCCGATCTCGGCCTTGGCGACCGTCGACACCTCGGGAAGCTTCTCGACGATGAGGTCGAGCAGATCGGCGACGCCGCGCCCGTGGATGGCCGAGACCGGGTACGGCTCGCCCAGGCCCAGATTCCACAGTGCCGCAGCCTCGGGCTCCTGTCGCGCGTCGTCGATCTTGTTCGCGACCAGGAACACCGGCTTGCCGCTCTTGCGCAGCAGCTTCACGACGTGCTCGTCGGTCGAGGTCGCGCCGACCTTCGCGTCCACGACGAACAGCACCATGTCGGCCAGGTCGATCGCGACCTCGGCCTGGGCCGCCACCGAGCGGTCGATGCCCTTGGCATCCGGCTCCCACCCGCCGGTGTCCACCAGCGAGAACCGCTTCTCCATCCACTCGGCCTTGTAGGTGACCCGGTCGCGGGTGACGCCAGGGGTGTCCTCCACGACGGCCTCACGGCGGCCGAGGATGCGGTTCACCAGCGCGGACTTGCCGACGTTCGGACGCCCCACAATCGCGACCACCGGCAGCGCCGGCAGGTATTCGATGCCGTCCTCACCGCGCGTGGCGCCCTCGAGCAGCTGCTGATCGTCGTCGTCCAACTCGTAGTCGGCGAGCGTGCCGCGCATCAGCTCCGCACGCTGCTCGGCGAGCTGCTCGTCGAGCTCGGCCATCTTCTCGGCGAGGTGGTCGGGACCGCCCTCGTACTCTTCATCGGCCATGGTGGCGCTCCTTGTCGGCATCGCGGCGGCGCTCGATCACGGCGAGCACGGCATCGATGGTCTGGGAAAAATCGAGTTCTGTCGAGTCGACGACGTCCACGCCGGGTGCGGCGTTGAGGAAGTCGACCACGCTGCTGTCGGAAGCGTCGCGCTTGTGCAGTGCCGCCGCGACGGCCACCGGATCCGATCCGCCGAGCTCACCGGCCCGGCGCGCCGCACGCACCTCAGGGGCGGCGGTCAGCAGGATGCGCACGGGCGCATCCGGGGCGACGACGGTCGTGATGTCACGGCCCTCGACGACCACGGCGGGATAGTCGGCTTCGGCCACCATCCGCCGGAACATCTCGTTCACCTGCACCCGCACCTCGGGCACACGGGCGACGCCGCTCACGGCCGCCGACACCCGAGGGTCGCGGATCGCGTCGGTCACGTTCGCATCCCCCACCAGCACGTGCCGGTCGTCGGGGTCGAGGCGCTGAATCAGAGGGAAATCGGATGCTGCCGATCGCACGGCATCGGCATCGGCGGTGTCCGCACCTCGCTCGAGCACCTGCCAGGCCAGCGCCCGGTAGGCGGCGCCGGTGTCGAGGTAGCCGTAGCCGAGCCTGCGAGCGATGGCCTTGGACACGCTGGACTTGCCGGAGCCGGCCGGCCCGTCGATGGCGATGAACTTGTCGGCGCGGTGCGCCGACTCAGAGGCCTCAGTCATTGGTGTTCCCCGCAATCCGCCAGCCGCGTGCTTCCAGTCCCTCGATGGCGCCGCGCAGCGCGGCCGGCGCCACGCTGATGTCGGCCAGGCCGAACTGCGCGCCCGGGGAGTGCTCCAGGCGCAGGTCTTCGACGTTCACGCCCAGCTCGCCCAGTTCGCCGAACAGGCGGCCCAGCTGGCCGGGAGTGTCGTCGACCATCACGACGAGCTGCTCGAAACGGCGGTTCTGGCCGTGTTTGCCCGGCAGCCGTTCGACGCCCTCATTGCCGTGCTTGATGGCATCCGCCACCCTGCGGCGGGCGCCGGGTGCGTTCGGCTCGCGCAGGGCATCCGAGACGTCGCGCAGGTCGGCGGCGAGCGCATCGAGCACCTCGACCACCGGCTCCGCGTTCGCGCTGAGGATCTGCACCCACAGCTCAGGAGCGGATGCGGCGATGCGGGTCGTGTCGCGCACGCCCTGCCCTGCCAGTCGCAGCGCGTCCTCGTCGGCGGATGCCAGGCGGGCCGCCAGCAGGCTCGCGACCACCTGCGGCACGTGCGAGGTCAGCGCGACCGAGTGATCGTGCTCCTCCGGAGTCATCTCCAGCGGCATCGCGCCGAGGTCCAGCGCGAGGGCCTCGACGAGCGAGAGATCGGCCGCACGGGTCTCCTCGTCGCGGCACACCACCCACGGACGACCCACGAACAGGTCGGCACGAGCAGAGATCGCCCCGCCGCGCTCACGCCCGGCCAGCGGATGCGAGCCGATGTACCGCGTCAGATCCACGCCGCGCCGTCGCAGCTGGTCGAAGGGCTCCAGCTTGACGCTGGCGACGTCCGTGACGACGGCATCCGGGTAGGCCTTGAGCTCGGCCTGGATGACGTCCGCCGTGACATCCGGGGGCACCGCCACCACGATCAGGCTCGGGTTGTCGTCTTCGCGCTCCGCACGGCCGGCGCCGTAGTCGATCGCCAGCCGCAGCTGCGAGGGCGAGGCGTCGGCGAGCACGACGTCGACGTCGAGAGCGCGCAGCGCATGGCCGATGCTGGAGCCGAGCAGGCCGGCGCCGACGATGCGCACGGTCCCGGACACGCGCGCAGCGCGGGCGTTCGTGGAATCGCTCACTCGGTCTCCTGCTTGTCGTCGTCTCCCGCGGCCGCAGGTGAATCCTGGCGCGAGAGGGTCAGCAGCGCGCCACGTTCGATTTTAGTCAGTTCCCTGGCCTTCCCCGCCGGGAGGGTTCCCAGGTGCAGCGGGCCGAACTGCCGGCGTACGAGCTCTTCGACGGGATGCCCCACCGCGGCCATCATCCGGCGCACGATGCGGTTGCGTCCGGAGTGCAGGGTCAGCTCCACCAGACTCGACGCGGAACCCGGTCCCGAACCCTTCGATGCATCCAGCAGACGCGCCTTGTCGGCCTTGATCGGGCCGTCCTCCAGGTCGAAGCCGCGGGTCAGCGTGGCGATCGTCTGCGCAGTGACGGTGCCGGCGACCTTGGCGATGTACACCTTCGTGACACCGAACGACGGATGCGCGAGCACGTGGGCCAGATCGCCGTCATTGGTGAGGATCAGCAGACCGCTGGTCTCGGCATCCAGCCGGCCCACGTTGTACAGCCGCTCCGGCCAGTCCTTGGTGAAGCGACGCAGATCGGGCCGGCCTTTCTCGTCGCGCATGGTGCTGTAGATGCCGGTGGGCTTGTTGAGCATCACATAGCGCTTGGAGACGTCCAGCTGCACGGCGGTGCCGTCGACGTCGATCAGGTCGCTGTCCGGGTCGATGCGCGTGCCCAGCTCGGTGACGGTGCGCCCGTTCACCCGGATGCGGCCCTCCACGATGTACTGCTCGATCACGCGCCGCGAGGCGACCCCGGCGTTCGCCAGCGCCTTCTGCAGCCGCACGCCCTCAGCGGATGCCGTCCCTTCCGCACCGGTCATCGAAGTACTCCTCGTCGAATCCTTCGGCGCGGAATCCAGCCTCGGCACCGTCCCGTCGCGAGATCCTCACCGCAGAGTCCCTTCGTCGAATCCGTCGGCGCGGAATCCAGTCTCGACACCGTCTCGTCGCGAGATCCTCACCGCAGAGTCCCTTCGTCGAATCCCTCGGCGCCGTCGTCCAGCAGCGGCGAGATCGGAGGCAGCTCGTCGATCGAATTGATCCCGAGGTGCTGCAGCAGCTGATCGGTGGTGCCGTAGTTGATGGCTCCGGTCTCGGCATCCGCGAACAGCTCGGTGATCAGCCCGCGCGCGAGCAGGGTGCGCACCACCGAGTCGACGTTCACGGCACGGATGGATGCCACCTGTCCGCGCGTGACGGGCTGCTTGTAGGCGATCACGGCGAGGGTCTCCAACGCCGCCTGCGACAGACGCGCCGGGGCCTGACCGCCGATGAACTCGGCGACCAGATCATCGTGCTCCTCGCGCACGTAGAGGCGCCACCCGCCACCCACCTCGCGCAGCTCGAAACCGCGGCGCGGCCCTCTGCCCCGGCCGTCGTAGTCCTCGACAAGGGACTCCAGAGTCTGCCGCACGGCGGGCACCGGGGCGTGCACGGCGGCGGCGAGAGCGACCAGGGCGATCGGCTCGTCGATGATCAGCAGGATCGCCTCGACCCGCTCCGCGAGCGGAGTCTCCAAGGTCGTGTCAGGTGCCGCACCGGCATCCAGTACCTGTCCATCGGCCACTGTCTGCTCACCAGCCACAGCCGCGTCATCCACCACAGCTTCGTCGTCCGTCACTGTCTGCTCGTCGGTCATCGTCGCCTCACTTGTCGTAGTCCGCGCCGAGGGTCGCGAGCTGCTCGTCGGACCAGTTCTCCGCCGACCAGCGCAGGGTCAGCTCGCCCAGCGGCTCCAGCTGCTCGAAGGACAGCGCGGCATGCCGGTACAGCTCCAGCACCGAGATGAAGCGCGCCACGACGATCCCCGCCTCGTTCACGCCGCTGACCAGCTCGCGGAAGGTCAGCGACTCGGTGCTGCGCAGCAACGTGACCACGACCGCGGCCTGCTCCCGGATGCTCACCAGCGGCGCGTGCAGGTGATCCAGCCCCACCGTGGGGATCTCCCTGGGCGCGAAGGCCAGCAGTGCGATCGCCGCGAAGTCGTCGACGCTCAGCGACCACACCAGCTCCGGGGTCCGTCGGCGGTGCTTCTCATCCAGCGACACTGCGCGCACGTGCCGCCGATCCTCCCGCTGCAGGCAGCGCGCGAACCACGCCGAGACCTCCTTGAAGGCGCGGTACTGCAGCAGGCGTGCAAACAGCAGGTCGCGGGCCTCCAGCAGCGCCACAGACTCGGCATCCACCAGCTCGCCCTGCGGCAGCAGCCCCGCCACCTTCATGTCGAGAAGGGTCGCCGCCACGACCAGGAACTCCGAGGCCTGCTCGAGCTCCTCCTCGCCGTCCAGCTCCCGCAGGTACGAGATGAACTCGTTGGTCACCTTGCTCAGCGAGACCTCGGTGATGTCGAGCTCGTGCTTGGAGATCAGGTTCAGCAGCAGATCGAACGGGCCGTCGAAGTTCGACAGCGACACCCGGAACCCGGCGTCCTCGACGTGGGCGCCCGCGACGTGAGCGTCCTCGACAGGAGCGTCGTCGACGCCCCGCGCGTCCTCGGCGACGGGAGCGTCCTGAACGGCAGGAGCGTCCTCAGGCGACGGCGCCACGGGCGACCAGCTCCCGCGCCAGTCGCAGGTAGGCCTGGGCGGCTGCGTGCTCCGGCGCGAACTCGGTGATGGGCACCCCCGACACGGACGCGTCGGGGAACTTCACGGTGCGGCCGATCACGGTCTCCAGCACGTCGTCACCGAAGGCCTCCACGACGCGCTCCAGCACCTCGCGGGAGTGCAGGGTGCGCGAGTCGTACATCGTGGCGAGCAGTCCGTCCAGCGTGATCGACGGGTTGAGCCGGTCGCGCACCTTGTCAATGGTCTCGATGAGCAGCGCGACGCCGCGCAGCGCGAAGAACTCGCACTCCAGCGGGATCAGCACACCGTGTGCAGCCGTCAATGCGTTGACGGTGAGCAGGCCGAGCGAGGGCTGGCAGTCGATGAGGATGACGTCGTACTCCCCGGTGACGTGCCGCAGCACGCGGGAGAGGATCGTCTCGCGGGCGACCTCGTTGACCAGGTGCACCTCGGCCGCCGACAGGTCGATGTTGGCCGGCAGCACGTCGAGGTTCTCGGTCGCGGAGTGCACGATGACCTCGCGCGGATCGCGCTTGGTGTCCAGCAGCAGGTCGTACACGGTCGGCACGTCGTGGGTCGGAATGCCCAGGCCGGCCGACAGCGCGCCCTGCGGGTCGAAGTCGACGGCCAGCACCTTGCGTCCATACTCGGCGAGCGCGGCCGCCAGGTTGATCGAGGTGGTCGTCTTGCCGACGCCGCCCTTCTGATTGCACAGCGCGATGATGCGCGCGGGCCCATGCGAGTCCAGCGGCGCGGGGATGTCGAAGCCGTGGTAGGGACGACCGGTCGGGCCGATGGGGGTGTCGTCCCCCTTCGTCGCCTTCGATCCGGACTTCGTCGCCTTCTCCGCCACCAGTGCTCCTGCTCGTTCGTGCTTGCTCGATTGTAGCCGCAGGGCAGGTGCGCGCAGTCCCGGCACGCGGACGGGAGCGCCCGCGGCGTGCCCGACGGGGATGCTCAGCGGGCGCGCGGATGCGAGGTGGCGTAGATGTCGCGCAGAGTGTCCACCGAGACGTGCGTGTAGATCTGCGTGGTGGCCACCGAGGCGTGCCCGAGCAGCTCCTGCACGACGCGGACGTCGGCGCCGCCCTGCAGCAGATGCGTCGCGAAGGAGTGCCGCAGCGTGTGCGGCGAGACCTCCGCGGTGATCTGGGCGCTCTCCGCGGCGGCGCGGATGACCAGCCAGGCGCTCTGACGCGACAGCGGCGCTCCTCGCGCACCGAGGAACAGCCGCGCGGTCGCCTTCCCCTTCGCCGCCAGCGAAGGACGCACCCGGGTCAGGTAGGCGTCGACGGCCGCCCGCGCGTAGGAGCCCATCGGCACGATGCGCTCCTTGTCGCCCTTGCCGCGCAGCCGCAGCACGTCACCATAGGCGAGGTCGTCGACATCGAGCGAGACGGCCTCGGAGACGCGCGCACCGGTCGCGTACAGCAGCTCGAGCAGGGCGCGATCGCGGATGCCGAGGGGCTCGTCCGGCGAGGGCGCCGCCAGCGCTGCTCGACCTGCTCGATGGTGAGCGCCTTGGGCAGTCGGCGCGGCGTCTTCGGCGGCCGCAGCCGGCCAGTCGGGTCGTCCTGGTCGATGCCCTCCCGTGCCAGGAAGCGGTGCCACCCACGCACGGAGGACTGCAGGCGCGCCAGGCTCGTCGCCGCCGGCGGCGGATCGGCGGCCGAGCGCTCAGCGATGAACGCCGCCACGACCGCCTGGGTGATGGCATCCGTCGTCTCGATGTCCTGTGCGGCGAGCCAGTCGACGTAGCCGTTCAGATCGCGCCGGTAGGCAGCGATGGAGTGCTCGGACAGGCCGCGCTCGATCGTGATGTGGCGAAGATAGGCGTTCAGCGCACGATCGAGCTGCACATCAGCTCCGGGTCCGCTTCGCCGATGCGGCGAGAACGCCGATGGAGAGGATGCCGTTGTGCATCCGCCCGCCGAGCACAGCATCCACGGCATCCGCCAGCGGCACCCACTCCACGCGGATGTCGGCCTCCTCGTCCTCCCTCGCGTGCACGGCCGGTGCCACAGCGATCCCGGTCGCGAGATAGATGTGGATCATCTCGTCGTTGCCGCCCGGCGTCGTCCAGGACGACACCAGGTGCTCCCAGTGCGCGGCCGTGACGTCGGCTTCCTCGGCGAGCTCGCGCTGCGCGGCGGCGAGCGGATCCTCGCCGGCGATGTCGAGAAGTCCCGCTGGCAGCTCCCAGTCGCGGTGCCGGATCGGATGCCGGTACTGCTGGATCAGCAGCACCCGGTCCTGATCGTCGAGGGCGAGCACAGCGACCGCGCCGGTATGCGCGACGTACTCGCGCACGATCTCGCCGTCGCCGTACGCGACCCGGTCCGAGCGCACGTCCCACACCCAGCCCTTGTAGACGAGGTCGCTGGCGACGACCTCAGGCTCGAGGGGCTCGTCCTTCAGCAGAGTCCTCTCAGGCATCGTCGTCACCGAACAGCTCACTGGAGCGATGCCGTTCGATGGCTGCTCCGACGAGTCCGCGGAACAGCGGATGCGGTGCGGTGGGGCGCGAGCGCAGCTCGGGGTGCGCCTGCGTGGCGATGTAGAACGGATGCACGTCACGGGGCAGCTCGACGTACTCGACCAGGTCGAGCTCGCGGTTCAGCCCCGAGAAGACCAGACCGGCCTCGGACAGTCGGTCGCGGTAGGCGTTGTTGACCTCGTAGCGGTGGCGGTGCCGCTCGGATGCACTCTCGGAGCCGTACAGCTCACGGGCCAGTGACCCCTCGGCGAGGGTCGCCTCGTACAGCCCCAGCCGCATGGTGCCGCCCAGGTCACCCCCGTCGAGGATCTCGACCTGCTCGGCCATCGTCGCGATGATCGGCTCGGCGGTGTCTGGGTCGAACTCGGTCGAGGACGCCCCGGCGATGCCCGCCACGTTGCGTCCGTACTCGATCACCATGCACTGCAGTCCCAGGCACAGGCCGAGCGCCGGGATGCCCTGCTCGCGTGCGAAGCGCAGCGCGCCGAGCTTGCCCTCGATGCCGCGGATTCCGAAGCCGCCGGGCACGCAGATACCGTCCAGATCGCCGAGCGCCTTCGCCGCGCCCTCGGGCGTCTCGCAGGAGTCCGAGGGGATCCAGCGGATGCTGACCTTGGTCTCCTGTGCGAAGCCACCGGCCTTGAGCGCCTCGGTCACCGACAGGTAGGCGTCGGGAAGGTCGATGTATTTGCCGACCAGACCGATCGTCACCTCGTGCTTGGGGTTGTGCACGGCGTGCAGCACGGTGTTCCAGCGGGTCCAGTCCACCTCGCCGGCCCGCTCGTCCAGGTCCAGACGCCGGATGATGTACGCGTCCAGCCCCTGCTCGTTCAGCGTGGAGGGGATGTCGTAGATGCTCGGCAGGTCGACGGTGTTGATCACGCCCTCGGTGTCGACGTCGCACATCAGCGCGATCTTGTTGCGGTTGCCGATGCTGACCGGACGATCGCTGCGCAGCACAAGCGCGTCGGGCTGGATGCCGACCTGGCGCAGGGCCGCGACGGAGTGCTGGGTGGGCTTGGTCTTCTGCTCGCCCGACGCGCCCATGAACGGGACGAGGGAGACGTGCACGAAGAACACGTTGCCGCGCCCGAGCTCGTGCCGCAGCTGCCGGGCGGCCTCCAGGAACGGCTGCGACTCGATGTCGCCGACCGTGCCGCCGACCTCGGTGATGATCACATCGGGGCGGGGCTCCTCAGTGGCCTGCAGGCGCATGCGCCGCTTGATCTCGTCGGTGATGTGCGGGATCACCTGCACGGTCGCGCCGAGGTAGTCGCCGCGACGCTCCTTGGCGATCACCTGCGAGTAGATCTGGCCCGTGGTGACATTCGCCGCGCGCGAGAGCTCGATGCCGAGGAATCGCTCGTAGTGGCCGATGTCCAGGTCGGTCTCGGCGCCGTCGTCGGTGACGAACACTTCGCCGTGCTCGAAGGGGTTCATCGTCCCCGGGTCGACGTTCAGATAGGGGTCGAGCTTCTGCATCACCACACGCAGTCCGCGGGCGGTGAGGAGGTTGCCCAGGCTGGCCGCTGTGAGGCCCTTCCCCAATGACGAAACGACACCGCCTGTCACGAAGATGTGTCTGGTGGTGTCGTTCACGGGCCCCGCAACAGAAGTGTTCATCACGGGCTTTTATCCTATCAGTTCGATTCCGAGCCCAGGCTCAGGAGTTCGCGGGCGTGGCTGAGTGCGGCATCCGAATCAGCGAGTCCGGACAGCAGCCGGGCCATCTCAGCCTCGCGCTGCTCTCCTGCCAGTCGGGTGACGCTGGAGGCGGTGACGGATCCGTCGTTGGACTTCACCACCGAGAGGTGGTTGGTGGCGAACGCCGCGACTTGCGCCAGGTGCGTCACGGCGATCACCTGTGCGGTGCGGGCGAGCGTGGCCAGCCGTCGGCCGACCTCGATGGCGGCGGCGCCGCCGATTCCGGCATCCACCTCGTCGAACACGAAGGTGGGCACCGGATCGGTGCCGGCGATGACGACCTCGATGGCCAGCATCACGCGGGAGAGCTCACCGCCGGACGCGCTGCGCGACACCGACCTCGGTTCGGCGCCGGGATGCGGCGCCAGCAGGATCGCCACCTCATCGCGGCCGTGCGTCGACTCCGGGCCCGGCGACACGCGCACCTCGAGCCGGGCATCCGGCATCGCGAGTGCGTGCAGCTCCTCGGTGACCTTCTCAGACAGGCGCACGGCCGCCTCGGTGCGGGCGGCGGTGAGGGCGGCGGCGGCCTTATCCAACGCGGCACGAGCCTGCGCGGCCTCGGTGGTGAGCCGCTCGATGCGGTCGCCGTCGTCGTCGAGCTCGGCCAGGCGCAGCGAGCCGGTGCGCCACAGCTCCAGCGCATCATCCAGCGATCCGTGCTGCCGGATCAGGCCGCCGATCGCGGCCCGGCGCTCCTCCACCGCAGCCAACTCGTGCGGCCCGGACTCGTCGAGGTCGGCGAGGTAGCTGGACAGCTGCCCGGCGAGGTCGGCGGCGCGGTAGCCGAGATCGGCGAGAGCCTCGGAGATCTCTGCCAGGGTCGGGTCGGCGGCGCGTTCCAGCGAGCGACGCGCCTCGGCGAGGAGCACGGCCACGTCCGGGGTGTCGTCCTCGGCCGACAGTGCGGTGCGAGCGAGGGCTGCCGACTGGCGCAGCTCCTCGGAGTTCGCGAGCCGCTCCGCCCGCTCGTTCAGCGAGACATCCTCCCCCGCTTCAGGTTCGATCGCTTCGATCTCGGCGAGCTGCTCCCGCAGGGCGGCGGCCTCGGCCATCCGCCGGTCTCGGTTCTCGGTGAGCTCGGCGATCTCGGCGTCCAGCTCGCGCCAGCGGCGGAAGCACTCCGTGTACGTGACGAGAGCACCGGCGACCCGTTCACCGCCGAAGCGGTCGAGCGCCTCGCGCTGCGCGGATGCCGAGCGCAGGCGCAGCTGATCGGACTGCCCGTGCACGACCACGAGCTCGTCGGCCAGCGCCGAGAGGACGGATGCCGGGGCCGCCCGCCCTCCCACGCTCGCGCGGCTGCGCCCTCGGCGCTGAGCGTGCGGGAGACGTACAGTTCGGCGTCGTCGCCTGCGGGCTCGAGCTCGCCGCCGGCATCCGTGACGATGTCGGCGACGGGGCCCTGCTGCGGCACCAGCCACACGCCGGCGACCGAAGCCTGCGCCGCGCCCGCCCGCACGGCGGTGGAGTCCGCCCGCGCGCCCAGCAACAGGCCGAGCCCGGTGACGACCATGGTCTTGCCCGCACCGGTCTCGCCGGTCACGGCGGTGAAGCCGGGGCCGAGCGGCAGGGTCGCGTCGTCGATCACCCCGAGCCCCTTGATGCGCATCTCGTCGATCACGAGGCGCCCCGCCATCCGGCGACCGGCAGTTGGAACTTGCGCACCAGCCGCTCGGTGAAGGCGGTCGGATGCAGTCGCGCCAGCCGCACCGGGTGGGTGGAGCGCCGCACGACCACGCGCGCCCCCGGGGGCAGCTCGTGCGAGCGCCGGCCGTCGCACCACAGGATCGCGGTGCCGCCGGTGCGCTCGAGCAGCTCGATGGCGACGGATGCCTCCGGCCCGACCACGAGTGGTTTGGCGAACAGTGCGTGCGCCGACAGCGGCACGACGGCGATCGCCTCGACCGTGGGCCAGATCACCGGGCCACCGGCCGAGAAGTTGTACGCGGTGGATCCCGTCGGGGTGGAGACGACCATCCCGTCGCATCCGAAGCTGGACAGCGGCCGGCCGTCGATCTCGATCACGACCTCGATCATCCGCTCACGGCTGGCCTTCTCGACCGTCGCCTCGTTGAGCGCCCAGGTCTCGTATACGACACCGCCGTCGACGTCCTTCACCCGGATGGAGAGGGCGAGCCGCTCCTCGACCTCGTAGTCGCGGTCGATGACGCGTCGCACGGCGGCATCCATGTCGTCGCGGTCGATCTCGGCGAGGAAGCCGACGTGCCCCATGTTGATGCCGAGCACGGGCGCTCCGGACTCGCGGACGAGCTCCGCTGCGCGCAGGATCGTGCCGTCGCCGCCGAGCACGATGGCCAGCTCCAGGTCGTCTGCGGCGACGTCCGCACCGAGCAGCGCGAGCTCGGCGAAGCGGGCATCGACGTCGGCGAGCTCGTCGCGGTCGGGTGCGGGGAGCACCGGGATCGCACCGGCATCGTGCAGAGCGTCGATGATGCGCAGGGCGGCGGTGACGGTCTCCTCCCGCTTCGCGTGGGCGACGACCAGGATGCGGCGCTCGTTCATCGTCCTCCTGCCACGTGTGCGATCTGCTCAGTCCATTCTGACGGATCCGTCCCCGGCCGGGCGCGAGGTGCGCCAGGTATTCGGCGTTTCCGTGCGTGCCGAGGATCGGCGACGGCAGGATGCCGAGCACGCCCAGTCCGCAATCGTGCGCCGCCCACAGCGTGCGTTCGACGGCGTCCACGCGCAGGGTCGGGTTCGTGACCAGACCGCCCCTGATCGCGGTGCGACCGACCTCGAACTGCGGCTTGATCAGCACGACGACCTCGCCGTCCGTCGCCACGACGTCCGCGACGGCGGGCAGCACGTGTGCGAGCGAGATGAACGAGAGATCACCCACGACCAGGCCGGGCCGATCAGGTTCGCCGGTGGCATCCGCGAGCGTCTGTGCGGTCATGTGCCGGACGTTGAAGCCCTCCACGCTGATCACGCCGGGATCGGCGGCGATCGTGTCGGCGAGCTGCCCGTGGCCGACGTCGACGGCCAGCACGCGTCGTGCACCGCGTTCGCGCAGCACCTGCGTGAAGCCGCCGGTGGAGGCGCCCATGTCGAGCGCGAGCCGGCCTGTCGGATCCACGGAGAAGCCGTCCAGCGCGGCGATGAGCTTATGCGCACCCCGGCTGACGTACTGGTCGCCTCCATCCACACGGATGTCGTCGTCATCGCAGACGGGGGTCGCGGGTTTCACGACCGGTCGCCCCTCGACGCGCACCATGCCGTCGGCGATGAGCGTCGCGGCATGCGTGCGCGATCGTGCCAGTCCTCGCGCAGCGAGGGCCGCGTCGAGTCTGGTCATCGCTGCCCCGGGGCGTCGCCGCGGGGCGCGCTCTCGAGCCGCTTCATGAGCTCGTCGTGCAGCGCGCCGTAGGCCTCCGCGCGCGAGGAGAGCGGCTGCCCCTCGATGAGACGGAGTCGGCTCCAGAGGGCGTCGGACGGCTCGTCTGGCGTGTGCTCCATCCGACCACTGTAACGCTCATCGCTACCACGCGCGGGAGACGCTCAGGGCCTGTGGAAAGGATCCGCGTACAGCTGCTCCGGCACCCGGAACGCATAGATCATCAGCCCTGTCGCCCAGATCGCCGCTGCTCCGGCGCGCAGCAGGTCGATCTGCGATCCGCCGGCCGCGAGGATCTGCACATCCGCGTCGACGACCCGCACCGATGCGCCGTTCACCGTGAACACGCCGTCGCGCTGAAGCGTCGGCGGGTAGGGCTCGTGCAGCTCGCGCAGGTCGCTGAGGATGTAGTCGGGCCGGGATCCCTGGGGAGCGGCGAGCACGTGCTTGGGCCGGTCGATGCCGGTCAGCACGAGCGCCGAGTCGATGCCGGCGCGCGAGGCTCCGGCAATGTCGGTGTCGAGCCGATCGCCGATGAACAGCGGATGCTGCGCGCCGAACCGCTCCACCGCCACCTCGAAGATGGGCTTCTCGGGCTTGCCAGCGACCGTCGACAGCCGGCCGATCGCCGTGTGCACGGCAGAGACGAGCGTGCCGTTGCCCGGTGCGACACCCCGCTCGCGCGGGATCGTCCAGTCGGTGTTCGTGGAGATCCACGGGATGCCGCCCTCGTCCTCGGGCAGCTGCAGGGCGAACGCCGCCTCGGCGAGATCCGTCCAGGCGACCTCGGGGGCGAAGCCCTGCACCACTGCTGCGGGGGAATCCTCCGCGCTGCGGGTGACCGTGTAGCCGGCCTTGTGCGCCTCGTCCACCAGCCCCTCTCCTCCGACGATGAGGATCCTCGCCGGCGCCGGAACCAGGGTCGCCAGCAGCCGCATGGCGGCCTGGGGACTGGTGACGACGTCATCGGCGGCGACGGTCAGGCCGAGGTCGGTGAGATGCTCTGCCACCGAGGCGTCGGTGCGGGAGGCGTTGTTGGTGATGTAGCCCAGGCGCATGCTCGCCGCCGCGCGGTTCAGGCTGTCGATGGCGTGCGGCAGTGCGCCGGGCCCGGCATAGACGACGCCGTCGAGGTCGGCGAGCAGGGCGTCACGATCGGTGAGAGGGGTGGATGCGGGCTTCGCTCGGCGGAACAGCGCCATCAGGCCTCCGTCTCGTCGTCGGACTCGGATGCGGGCTGCGGCTCGGGATCGGGCTCGACACCTCGGACCTCGTCGTGCTCATCGTGACCGTCGTCGAGATCCCCGTCCTCGTCCTCGTCCTCGTCCCCGTCCTCGTCCTCGATGAGACCGTCCTCGACGATCATCTCGTCGAACTGGCCGTCCAGGCCCAGCGCCGAGGCGGCGACCTCGGCACGCTCTGTCCAGAACGCCGCCTCCTCAGTGCGCCCCAGGTCTTCGAGCACCGCCGCACGCGCAGAGAACAGCGCGGGGCTCCACTCGAAAGCACGGTCGGGATCGAGCTCCGGGATCTCCAGTTCACCGAGTGCGAGCTCGGTCTCACCACGATCCAGGCGTGCGCCGGACATCGCGATGGCCAATGCCACGCGAACGTCAGGATCCAGCACACTCTGGTCCACGCTGCGCCCCTCCTCGAGCGCACGGTCGGGGCGGCCGACTCCCCGCTCGCTGTCGACGATGAGCGCGATCATGTCGTCCTTGCCGGAGATGCGACGGTAGGTGCGCAGCTCACGCAGCGCGAGCGCGAAGTCGCCGATGCCGTACGCGGTGATTGCAAGGGTCGACCGCACTACGGCGATGCGCCCTGCACGACGGGACGCGGCCAGTGCGTGCTCATGAGCACGCTCGGGCTCATCGTCGACCAGCTGCGCCACCATGGCCAGATGCCTGGCGGTCTGCTCGGCGTTCTCCTTGCTCAGCGTCTTGAGCTCGTTGCGCGCCGACGGATGCAGATCCCGCGCGGTGATCTCGTCCGGCAGCGGCGGCTCCGGAATGCGCTCGCGCACCGGGGCGTACTCGTTGTACGGACGCTCGGAACCGCCACGGGGGCGATCTCTGAAGGATCCGCCATCGCCGCGGCTGCGATCGCGGTCCCCCCGGGAGCGGTCGCGATCGTTGTACGGACGACGTTCACTCTGAGCGCGGTCGTCGCGGTAGGGACGGTCGCCCTGGGTGCGGTCGCGGTTGCCGTAGGGACGGCGCTCGCCCTGAGGACGGTCGTCGCGGTAGGGACGGTCGCCCTGGGTGCGGTCGCGGTTGCCGTAGGGACGGCGCTCGCCCTGAGGACGGTCATTCCGGTACGGACGGTCGCCCTGGGTGCGGTCGCGGTTGCCGTAGGGACGACGCTCACCCTGAGGGCCATCATTCCGATACGGACGGTCGCCCTGGGGACGGTCGTTCCGGTACGGACGCTCACCTTGAGGACGGTCATTCCGGTACGGACGGTCGCCCTGGGGACGGTCACGGTTGCCGTAGGGACGGCGCTCGCCCTGAGGACGATCGTTCCGATACGGGCGCTCACCCTGGGCGCGATCATTCCGATACGGGCGGTCGCCCTGAGGACGGTCATTCCGGTACCGACGCTCACCCTGGGCGCGATCATTCCGGTACGGGCGGTCGCCCTGAGCACGATCATTCCGGTAGGGACGATCACTCTGGCTGCGGTCACCCTGAGCGCGGTCGCGATCCCCGTAGGAGCGACGTTCGCCCTGCGGACGGTCGTTGCGATAGGGACGGTCGCCGTGCTTGCGCGGAGTGTCGCGTCCGCCCCGGGCGCCATCGCCACGCGGTGTGCGCGGCGACGAACTGGCGTTCCGTGGCTTGCGGTCGGAGTCGGAACGTCGATCGCGCGCGCCCTCACCGTCTCGGCGGTCTCGCTGCTCTTCCGACATTCTGACTCCCTGTTTGCTTGTATGCGCATGACCTCGCGCGTTAACGCAAGATGGCCACCCAACCTTGGGTGGCCATCTTACTTAAGAGAAGTCCGGCGGTGTCCTACTCTCCCACAGGGTCCCCCTGCAGTACCATCGGCGCTGTGAGGCTTAGCTTCCGGGTTCGGAATGTGTCCGGGCGTTTCCCTCACGCTATGGCCGCCGAAACACTATTGACGTTTCAGCAACACACACACGTGTGTGGTGTGTTGTCGGTTCCCGACCGTACGTCGAGAACCACAAAGTGGACGCGTTCATCTCGCAGAAGAACAGTGTTATCAAGTCATCGGCTTATTAGTACCAGTCAGCTGCACACCTTGCGGTGCTTCCACATCTGGCCTATCAACCCAGTCGTCTGGCTGGGAGCCTCTCCACCCCGGAGGGTGATGGAAGTCTCATCTTGAGGCCGGCTTCCCGCTTAGATGCTTTCAGCGGTTATCCATCCCGAACGTAGCTAACCAGCGGTGCTCCTGGCGGAACAACTGGCACACCAGAGGTTCGTCCAACCCGGTCCTCTCGTACTAGGGTCAGATCCTCTCAAACTTCCTACGCGCGCAGCGGATAGGGACCGAACTGTCTCACGACGTTCTAAACCCAGCTCGCGTACCGCTTTAATGGGCGAACAGCCCAACCCTTGGGACCTACTCCAGCCCCAGGATGCGACGAGCCGACATCGAGGTGCCAAACCATGCCGTCGATATGGACTCTTGGGCAAGATCAGCCTGTTATCCCCGAGGTACCTTTTATCCGTTGAGCGACAGCGCTTCCACAAGCCACTGCCGGATCACTAGTCCCGACTTTCGTCCCTGCTCGACTTGTCAGTCTCACAGTCAAGCTCCCTTGTGCACTTACACTCGCCACCTGATTGCCAACCAGGTTGAGGGAACCTTTGGGCGCCTCCGTTACTCTTTAGGAGGCAACCGCCCCAGTTAAACTACCCACCAGGCACTGTCCCTGAACCGGATCACGGTTCGAAGTTAGATATCCAGAGTGACCAGAGTGGTATTTCAACAATGACTCCACCATGACTGGCGTCACGGTTTCATAGTCTCCCACCTATCCTACACAAGCCACACCGAACACCAATACCAAGCTGTAGTAAAGGTCACGGGGTCTTTCCGTCCTGCTGCGCGTAACGAGCATCTTTACTCGTAATGCAATTTCGCCGAGTTCGCGGTTGAGACAGCTGGGAAGTCGTTACGCCATTCGTGCAGGTCGGAACTTACCCGACAAGGAATTTCGCTACCTTAGGATGGTTATAGTTACCACCGCCGTTTACTGGGGCTTAAATTCTCAGCTTCGCCCACAAGGGGCTAACCGGTCCTCTTAACCTTCCAGCACCGGGCAGGCGTCAGTCCGTATACATCGACTTGCGTCTTCGCACGGACCTGTGTTTTTAGTAAACAGTCGCTACCCACTAGTCTCTGCGGCCACCACACCCTTTCCGGAGTAAATCCGTATAAGCGGGTGGCCCCCTTCTCCCGAAGTTACGGGGGCATTTTGCCGAGTTCCTTAACCACGATTCTCTCGATCTCCTTGGTATTCTCTACCTGACCACCTGAGTCGGTTTGGGGTACGGGCGGCTTGAACCTCGCGTCGATGCTTTTCTTGGCAGCAGAGGATCACCCACTTTTCATCCGCATCGCGTCTCAGCCTCATGACTCCCGGATTTGCCTAAGAGTCGGCCTACACGCTTGCACCAGGACAACCATCGCCTGGCATGGGCTACCTTCCTGCGTCACACCTGTTAATACGCTAGCCGCACCAGCATAGGGTCGTGTGCTCCACCCCCGGTGTCACCCGAAGGCGACGATGAGGAGCTTCGGACACTTAGCATCACTGGATTAGCTTGGGCGGTTCTTCGCCGGTACGGGAATATCAACCCGTTGTCCATCGACTACGCCTGTCGGCCTCGCCTTAGGTCCCGACTTACCCAGGGAAGATTAGCTTGACCCTGGAACCCTTGGTCTTCCGGAGGACGTGTTTCTCACACGTCTTTCGCTACTCATGCCTGCATTCTCACTCGTGTAGCGTCCACGGCTGGGTCACCCCGCCGCTTCACTCGCCACACGACGCTCTCCTACCCATCAACACGGCTGGACCACGAAGGCCTACCAAAAATGTCAATGCCACAACTTCGGTGGCGTGCTTGAGCCCCGTTACATTGTCGGCGCGGAATCACTTGACCAGTGAGCTATTACGCACTCTTTCAAGGGTGGCTGCTTCTAAGCCAACCTCCTGGTTGTCTAAGCAACTCCACATCCTTTTCCACTTAGCACGCGCTTTGGGACCTTAGATGGTGGTCTGGGTTGTTTCCCTCTCGACTATGAAGCTTATCCCCCACAGTCTCACTGCTGCGCTCTCACTTACCGGCATTCGGAGTTTGGCTGACGTCAGTAACCTGGTGAGGCCCATCGGCCATCCAGTAGCTCTACCTCCGGCAAGAAACACGCAACGCTGCACCTAAATGCATTTCGGAGAGAACCAGCTATCACGAAGTTTGATTGGCCTTTCACCCCTATCCACAGCTCATCCCCTCAGTTTTCAACCTAAGTGGGTTCGGCCCTCCACGCGCTCTTACACGCGCTTCAGCCTGGCCATGGATAGATCACTTCGCTTCGGGTCTAGAACATGCGACTAAAAACGCCCTATTCAGACTCGCTTTCGCTACGGCTACCCCACACGGGTTAACCTCGCCACATATCACTAACTCGCAGGCTCATTCTTCAAAAGGCACGCTGTCACCCCTACCATGGAGGCTCCAACGGTTTGTAAGCAAACGGTTTCAGGTACTATTTCACTCCCCTCCCGGGGTACTTTTCACCTTTCCCTCACGGTACTTGTCCGCTATCGGTCATCTGGGAGTATTTAGGCTTATCAGGTGGTCCTGACAGATTCACACGGGATTTCACGGGCCCCGTGCTACTTGGGATACTCTTCACGCTGTGAACCACATTTCAACTACGGGACTGGCACCCACTATGGTCGGCCTTTCAAGACCGTTCGTCTATACAGTCACATCACGCCCACTGCTCGGCAGAACAATACGAAAAGTCCCACAACCCCGCTCCTGCAACCCCTGCCGGGTATCACACAGAAACGGTTTAGCCTCATCCGCTTTCGCTCGCCACTACTCACGGAATCACATATTGTTTTCTCTTCCTGTGGGTACTGAGATGTTTCACTTCCCCACGTTCCCTCTACCCGCCCTATACATTCAGACGGGAGTCACCAGGTCGCACAAACGCCTGGCGGGGTTTCCCCATTCGGAGACCCTCGGATCAAAACTCGCTTATCAATTCCCCGAGGATTATCGCAGATTGCTACGTCCTTCTTCGGCTCCAGATGCCAAGGCATCCACCGTTTGCTCTTAAAGACTTGAAATCACATGAGCACACCAACACCCCAGGAAAAGGGCGCCGGTGATCGTTATTCTTTAAGATGCTCGCGTCCACTGTGTAGTTCTCAAAGTACGGGCGGAACCCCCACCAGCAACCAACCCACACGGATCAGAAACCAGAAGAGGCCCAGAAGTCCCAGAACAACCCCCTCCCCCACAGGAGAAGAAGCCGGCCCGGTCCCTCAGGACCCAACAGCGTGCAGACACCACATCCCCGCGACGTCCCGTTCCCACCGCCGAAGCAGCGTACTAAGAACACCACGCATCCGTGATGCCATGTCAAATGTTCCACCCATGAGCCCCAGCGAAGAACGAACGCCTTCGAACTGGGTTCTAAACACCCGAAAGTGTCAGATGCTCCTTAGAAAGGAGGTGATCCAGCCGCACCTTCCGGTACGGCTACCTTGTTACGACTTAGTCCTAATTACCAATCCCACCTTCGACGGCTCCCTCCACAAGGGTTAGGCCACCGGCTTCAGGTGTTACCGACTTTCATGACTTGACGGGCGGTGTGTACAAGACCCGGGAACGTATTCACCGCAGCGTTGCTGATCTGCGATTACTAGCGACTCCGACTTCATGAGGTCGAGTTGCAGACCTCAATCCGAACTGGGACCGGCTTTTTGGGATTCGCTCCACCTTACGGTATCGCAGCCCATTGTACCGGCCATTGTAGCATGCGTGAAGCCCAAGACATAAGGGGCATGATGATTTGACGTCATCCCCACCTTCCTCCGAGTTGACCCCGGCAGTATCCCATGAGTTCCCACCATAACGTGCTGGCAACATAGAACGAGGGTTGCGCTCGTTGCGGGACTTAACCCAACATCTCACGACACGAGCTGACGACAACCATGCACCACCTGTTCACCAGTGTCCAAAGAGTCCCCTGTTTCCAGGGTGTTCTGATGTATGTCAAGCCTTGGTAAGGTTCTTCGCGTTGCATCGAATTAATCCGCATGCTCCGCCGCTTGTGCGGGTCCCCGTCAATTCCTTTGAGTTTTAGCCTTGCGGCCGTACTCCCCAGGCGGGGAACTTAATGCGTTAGCTGCGTCACGGAATCCGTGGAAAGGACCCCACAACTAGTTCCCAACGTTTACGGGGTGGACTACCAGGGTATCTAAGCCTGTTTGCTCCCCACCCTTTCGCTCCTCAGCGTCAGTTACGGCCCAGAGATCTGCCTTCGCCATCGGTGTTCCTCCTGATATCTGCGCATTCCACCGCTACACCAGGAATTCCAATCTCCCCTACCGCACTCTAGTCTGCCCGTACCCACTGCAAGCCCGAGGTTGAGCCTCGGAATTTCACAGCAGACGCGACAAACCGCCTACGAGCTCTTTACGCCCAATAATTCCGGATAACGCTTGCACCCTACGTATTACCGCGGCTGCTGGCACGTAGTTAGCCGGTGCTTTTTCTGCAGGTACCGTCACTTACGCTTCTTCCCTGCTAAAAGAGGTTTACAACCCGAAGGCCGTCATCCCTCACGCGGCGTTGCTGCATCAGGCTTCCGCCCATTGTGCAATATTCCCCACTGCTGCCTCCCGTAGGAGTCTGGGCCGTGTCTCAGTCCCAGTGTGGCCGGTCACCCTCTCAGGCCGGCTACCCGTCGACGCCTTGGTGAGCCATTACCCCACCAACAAGCTGATAGGCCGCGAGCCCATCCCCAACCGAAAAATCTTTCCACCCACACACCATGCGGTGATAGGACATATCCAGTATTAGACACCGTTTCCAGCGCTTATCCCAGAGTCAGGGGCAGGTTGCTCACGTGTTACTCACCCGTTCGCCACTAATCCACCAGTGCAAGCACCAGCTTCATCGTTCGACTTGCATGTGTTAAGCACGCCGCCAGCGTTCATCCTGAGCCAGGATCAAACTCTCCGTAAAAGAAAAAAACCACACACCAGCAAAAAACCGGCACGCAGCGAGTTTGAAACTGACCAAAGAGACAAAATCAACTGACTTCATCCAATGCCACCCTCCAAAAAACAGAGAATGGTCTTTGATCCAAAGGAATACTCAACCGACCAAAAGGCCGGACGAGGATAATTTGGCATTTGACAAGTGCACGCTGTTGAGTTCTCAAGGATCGGACGCACCCACACACCCACCAACCAAGGCAAGAAGCGCAGGGCAACTTCACAATCATACCCGGCACCCGGGACTGCAGAGCAGTCAGGCCGGAACCGGAACCTCTACCTTACACCAACGAAGTCGATGGAAGAAGAGAAGTTGTCCGCCTCTTGGAGGGGAGCCAGGCCTTCCGGCCTTCCGCTCAACCGCTTGGGGCGAACAGGTAATAATCTACGGCGATCCTCGGCATCCGGCAAATCCCCACGCACCCCCGGGCGTGTCGCGCCCATCCGCACCCTGCGCGCCACGGCGTAGGGTCTCCCCCATGATCGGCGAGCTCGGGACCTCAGGTGACGACAGTCCTCCCCGCGGTCAGCCGGCCCGGTGCTCCGAAGCGGTTCGCGGCGCCGCGTCCGTGGGGTGCCCAACTGCCGGAGTGGTGAGCACGATCGCTACGCACAGCAGTACCGTCATCGCACCCCAGAGTCCGGATGCCGCCGGCAGGGTGCGGTAGGCGAGGTGCTGCAGGGTGAACGCCTCGGTCAGCGGTCCGTACAGCGCGAGCCCGATCGCCCACCCCGCGATCAGGAACGCCGGCAGCGTCAGGTACCAGCTCCAGCGGAGCCAGGCCGGTAGCGTCCGCGGGCGATGTGCGACGTCCCGGCCCCGCAGCCAGACCAGCGCGCAGGCCGCGATGATCAGCAGGCCAATCAGGCTGGAGCCATGCTGCAGCCACTTGTAGCCGGGAAGCGGCCCCCAGGACTGCTGCAGCAGCGGGATCGCCACCATGCCCCAGCGCCCCTCATGCGTGAACAGATCCCAGGCGATGTGCGAGAGCACCCCCAGCACGAGCGAGACCACCAGCCACAGCGCAGAGCCGAGCGTCCACCGTGAGGCCCCCGCCTGCCGCAGAGCCCCCAGGCTGGTACGGCCCCAGCCTTGCGGGAGTCGAGCCGCCAGAGCATCCGGTGCGAGCCGAACCAGCCCCGGCCGCAGCACGATCCCCCACATCGCCAGCAGCAGCAGGGCGATCAGCGCCGTCCAGACGATGTTCACCGGGGAGTGCGTGAACCCGTACGACAGGCCGACCCCGCGCAGGAACAGCGGCAGATCCGGGGTCATCGCGCCGATCGCGATCGCTGCGGGCACCAGCGGCGTGCGCACGAAGGGAAGCGCCACCACCGCATGACTCGGCGTGAACGGCATCGAACCTCCTGGATGCGCTGCCGGAGACACCGGCAGTCGAAACGGCGCCTCAGCCGAGGAAGATGCCGGCGAGGGTCTTCTTGCCGCGGCGCAGCACCGAGACGCCTCCCGGCAGCGAGCCCTGCACAGTCGCCGAATCGTCGGCTACCCGCTCGCCGTCCAGGCTGACCCCGCCCTGCAAGATCGCCCGCCGCGCCTCGGACACGCTGGAGACCAGCCCTGCCGCCACCAGCGCCTCGGATACCGGAGTGCCGGCGGTGACCGTCGCGTTCGGCAGCTCGTCGAGGGCGGTGCGCAGGGTGGCCGCGTCCAGTGCGGCCAGATCACCCTGGCCGAACAGCGCCTCGGATGCCGCGATCACCGCCGCGGTCGCCTCGATGCCGTGCACGGTCGCGCACACCTCGAGGGCGAGGCGCTTCTGAGCGGCGCGCCGGAACGGCTCGGTCTCGACCAGAGTCGCGTACTCCTCGATCTCGGCGCGCGTGAGGAAAGTGAACACCTTCAGCCGGTCCACGACATCGGCATCCGCCGTGCCGAGCCAGAACTGGTACATCCGGTACGGGCTGCACATCTCGGCATCCAGCCAGATCGCGTTGCCCTCGCTCTTGCCGAACTTGGTGCCGTCGCTGTTGGTGATCAGCGGCGTGCCGATCGCGTGCGCGGAGACCCCTTCGACGCGGTGGATGAGGTCGGTGCCGCTGGTGAGGTTGCCCCACTGGTCGGAGCCGCCGGTCTGCAGCACGCAGCCGTACTGGCGGTAGAGCTCGAGGAAGTCCATCCCCTGCAGGATCTGGTAGCTGAACTCCGTGTAGCTGATCCCGGCATCCGAGTTCAGCCGCGCGGCGACGGCATCCTTCTTCAGCATCGTGCCCACACGGTAGTGCTTGCCGATCTCGCGCAGGAAGTCGATCGCGCTCAGCGGCGCCGTCCAGTCGAGGTTGTTCACCATGCGCGCGGCGTTCTCGCCCTCGAAGCTCAAGTAGCGCTCGACCTGTGCCCGCAGGCGACCCACCCACTCCTCGACGGTCTCGCGGGTGTTCAGCGTGCGCTCGGCGGTGGGCCGCGGATCGCCGATGAGGCCGGTCGAACCGCCGACCAGACCCAGCGGCCTGTGCCCGGCGAGCTGGATGCGACGCAGCGTGAGCAGCTGCACGAGATTGCCCAGGTGCAGGCTGGGAGCGGTGGGATCGAAGCCGCAGTAATACGTGATCGGGTCTCCGCCGAGCAGGGCGCGCAGCGCCTCCTGATCCGTGGACACGTGGACGAGGCCGCGCCACAGCAGTTCATCCCACACGTTCTCGAACGCGGGGTCGAGCGCGACGGCACTGGTGGTGAGGGCGGCGGTCGTCAGAGCGGTATTCGACACGCGCTCCAGGCTACCAGCGGGAATCCGCTCAGCTGCGCGCACCCCACCACACCAGCAGCGCACCCGCCAGCGCGGTCACCCAGCTGACCAGGCTGCCGACGAGGAAGTACTCCGCACGGGCACCGGTCTCGCCGTCCTTGGAGATCTCGGGGAACCTCACGATGCCCTTCGCCGCGAGCATCGCCGCGAGCAGGGGGTATGCAGACACCAGCGTGAGCGCGAGGACCAGGATGCGCTCCAGCGGTCCGATCAGGCGACCGCCCTGGAAACCGGTGGCGGGCGGCTGCGGCTGGCGCAGACGCCCGCCGCGCAGTGCTCCGCCCAGGTCGGCGGGCCGCCAGGTGCCCTCGCGATCCAGAACCGCCCGGACGACGAGGTTGGCCGACTCGGTCGCGAAGAGCACGACCCCCAGGGCGAGCACGGCGACGTCGAATCCGAGATCCCCGGCCGGCGAGCGGACGCTCCACACCTCGCCGATGAGTCCGGGAGCCTCGCGGACCGGCATGAGCACAGTGGTCACGAAGACGACACCTGCCAGCACCGCCGCCGGCCAGAATGACGCTCGTCCCGTGGCATCCAGCGGCACCGTCCACAGCCACAGGCCGGACAGCACGCAGGCGATGATGGCGGGAACCAGTGCGGCGCTGCAGGCGCCCAGCCCGATCACCGCGACGACGAGCAGGGACAGCAGAACGATGCGGACACCCCTGTGGAGGACGAAGCGGCGCACCAGATCGGATGCGCCGATGGCGGTCAGCGTCAGGGCCGCGAGGATCATGCGCTCGCTCCTGTGAGCAGCACGAGCCCCTCCAGCAGCGCGGTCGCCCCCGAACCGTGCAGGGACTTCGACACCGCCGGCTGCGTGATCCCCTCCTGCTCAGCCAGCACACGCTGGGACAGCCCGCCGAAGCGCCCGTATGCCAGCCGTCTCTCACGCTCGCTCATGCGCGAGACGATCTCGTCCCGGGCGAGCAGGTAGGCGTTGGATGCGGTGATCACGGTGTCCATGACCTCAGTCTGACCGGGGGCACCGACGATCCAGGTGCGTGAGGTCGGCACCGCGCGCTGCTGGCGTGCATGCGTGTCCTCGATCGCCTCCCGGGCGGCCCACCATCCCGGGCCGTCGGAGAGTTCGCCGTGCTGGGAGTCGATCCGGCGGATCATCCCCACGCCCAGCCCGAAGCGGAACTCGACTCCGCCCGGCAGCGCCAGCTGCAGCAGGAGCAGCGAGGCGAGAGCATCGTCGAGCGTGCGGTAGACACCCTGCTGCTCGTCGCCCACTGTGGGCCGCAGCGCCTGTTCGGCCAGCGGATGCTCACTCTCCACACGGGCGATCGCCTCGTCGAACGCACGCTGGGCCGAGGCGCGGTCATCGAGCCGGCGTGAGCCGACGATGTCTGCGATCACTGCGACCACCATGTGATAACCGTATCACGAATTATCCAGAATAATAACTAGAATGATTATATTCGTGGAATATGCTCGAGGTCGTGGATCCCGGTCGTCCTCAGAGCCCCAGCGCGTGCGCGGCCGCCTGGGTGCGCGCCACCAGTTCCGCACGCTGCTCGGCGACCCGAGCCGGCGCCGTGCCGCCCGCCCCCGTGCGGGACGCGACCGATCCCTCGATCGTGAGCACCTCGCGGACCCCGGGCGTCAGATGCTCCGAGACCGAGCGCAACAGCTCGTCATCGGCATCCTCCAGCCCGATCCCGCGCTGCTCGCATGCACGCACCAGCGCGCCCGAGATCTCATGCGCGTCGCGGAACGGCACGCGCTGCGTGACGAGCCATTCGGCGACATCGGTCGCCAGTGAGAAGCCCTGCGGCGCGAGCTCGGCCATCCGCACGGTGTCGAAGCGCAGCGTGGCGACCATGCCCGCGAACGCCGGCAGCAGCACCTCGAGCGTCTGCACCGAATCGAACACCGGTTCCTTGTCCTCCTGCAGATCGCGGTTGTACGCGAGCGGGAGGGCCTTCAGCGTCGCCAGCAGGCCGGTCAGATTGCCGATCAGACGGCCCGACTTGCCACGGGCGAGCTCCGCGATGTCGGGGTTCTTCTTCTGCGGCATGATGCTGGAGCCGGTCGAGTAGGCGTCGTCGAGCGTGACGAAGCCGAACTCGCGCGTGTTCCACAGGATGATCTCCTCGGACAGGCGCGACAGGTCGATGCCGGTCATCGCCACGATGAACGCGAACTCGGCGACCACGTCGCGCGCGGCCGTGCCGTCGAGGGAGTTCTCGGAAGGCCGATCCAGGCCCAGCTCGCTGGCCACGAGCGCGGGATCCAGGCCCAGCGTGGAGCCGGCCAGCGCTCCGCCGCCGTACGGCGAGAAGCCCGCGCGGCGGCGCCAGTCGACCAGACGCTCGAGCTCGCGCACCAGCGGCCAGGCGTGCGCCTGCAGGTGATGGGCGAGCAGCACGGGCTGGGCGTGCTGCAGATGGGTGCGCCCGGGCAGGACGGCATCCGGGTGCGCCTCGGCCTGTGCGACCAGCGCGTCGATCACGCGCAGCACCTCGCGGGCGATCACCCTGGCATGGTCGATCAGGTACATCCGCACGAGGGTGGCGATCTGATCGTTCCGGCTGCGCCCGGCCCGCAGGCGGCCGCCGATCTCGGGGCCGATCTCGGCGATCAGCGCCTTCTCCAGCGCACCGTGCACGTCCTCATCGCCGGGATCGGGCCGCAGCGTACCGTCGGCGATCCTCGCGGCCAGCGCATCCAGGCCGGCGTGCATGACGCGCGCCTGCTCTGCATCCAGATACCCGGCGGCCTCCAGCGCCTTGGCGTGCGCATGCGAGCCGGCGATGTCGTACGGCGCGAGCACCCAGTCGAAGTGCGTGGAGCGGCTCAGCTCCGCCAGTTCCGGCGAGGGTCCGCCGGCGAACCGTGCACCCCAGAGCGCGCCCTCGTTCGTGCCGTGCGTCTCGTCCGTCACTTCGCCTCCTCCTGCTTGCCGAGCAGCCACACCAGCAGGGCCTTCTGCGCGTGCAGCCGGTTCTCGGCCTCGTCCCAGACCACGCTCTGCGGACCGTCGATGACCTCGGTGTCGACCTCGTAGCCGCGGTCGGCGGGAAGGCAGTGGATGAAGATCGACTCGGGGTCGGCGAGCGCCATGATCTCGGAGGTGACCTTGTAGCCACCCAGATCGCGCAGGCGCTGGATCTTCTCCTCCTCCTTGCCCATCGACACCCAGGTGTCGGTGACGACCACGTCGGCGCCGAGCGCGGCCTCGCGGGGATCGGTCAGCAGGGTGACCGACCCGCCGGTCTCGGCGGCGCGCTTCTCGGCGGAGGCGACCACATCGGCGCGCGGAGCATAGGACGAGGGCGAGGTGATCCGCACGTGCATCCCCGCGGTGACCCCGGCGAGCAGGTAGGAGTGCGCCATATTGCTGCGCCCGTCTCCGAAGAACGTGAGCGTGAGGCCCTTCAGCTGTCCCTTGTGCTCGCGGATCGTGAGCAGGTCGGCGAGCAGCTGGCAGGGGTGGAAGTCGTCGGAGAGCGCGTTGACGACCGGCACGCGGGTCCCCCGGGCCATCTCCTCCAACCCCGACTGGGCGTAGGTGCGCCAGACGATGGCCGCCACCTGGCGCTCGAGCACGCGGGCTGTGTCGGAGGGTGTCTCCTTGCCGCCGAGCTGGCTGCTGGCCGTGGAGATGATCAGCGGAGAGCCGCCCAGATCCGCGATCCCCACGGCGAAGGACACCCGGGTGCGGGTGGACGACTTGTCGAAGATCACGGCGACGGTCTGCGGACCGGCGAGCGTCTTATTCGACCAGCGGTCCTTCTTCAGCTCGACCGCGAGATCGAGCACCTCGCTCTGCTCGGCGGGAGTCAGGTCGTCATCGCGAAGCAGGTGTCGGGTCATGCGAGGTTCTCCAGGGTGTCGGATGCGGATGCGACGGCGTCGAGCGCCGCGCGGAACAGGGTGAGGAACTCGGTCACCTCGGCATCGCCGATGGTGTACGGCGGCGCGATGCGGATGACATCGCCGGTGGGCGCGTTGATGATCAGCCCGCGCTCGTGAGCGGCCTGACGCACGTCGGCGGCGACCGGCGCCGACAGACGGATGCCGATGAGCAGCCCGGCACCGGTGGTGCCGGTCACCAATGGCAGGTCGGCGACCCCGGCGCGCAGCTGCGCTCCGCGGGCGTTGACGTTGGCGAGCAGGTTCTCGTCCTCGATGTGGCCGAGCACCGCGTTCGCCACGGCACTGGCCAGCGGGTTGCCGCCGAACGTGGAGTTGTGCGTGCCCGGGTAGAACAGCTCACTGGCCGAGCCGAAGGTGATCATCGCACCGAGCGGGAAGCCGGCGCCGATGCTCTTGGCGAGCGTGACGGCATCCGGGGTGATCCCCTCGCGCTGGAAGGCGAACCACTCCCCGGTGCGACCGGAGCCGGTCTGCACCTCGTCGAGGATGAGCAGCGCGTCGTGCTCGGCGGTCAGCTCACGCGCCCGGCGCAGGAATCCCTCCGGCAGCTCCACGACGCCCGCCTCGCCCTGGATGGGCTCGACGATCATGGCCGCCACTCCCCCGGCGGCGAAGGCTGCCTCAAGGCTCGCGATGGAGCGCTCGACGGTGACCACGCCGGGAACGGCAGGCAGGAAGGGGTCGCGGTACATCGCCTTCGGTGTCAGCGACAGCGTTCCCATGGTGCGGCCGTGGAACGCGCCGTCCACGACGAGGATGGTCGTACGGCCGGTGGGGTTGCCGTGCAGCCTGGCGAGCTTGATGGCCGTCTCGTTCGCCTCGGTGCCGGAGTTCGCCAGGTACACGCGGCCCTGCTCGCCGGTGCCGGCCAGGCGCTTCAGCCGCGCTGCCAGCTCCAGCTGGGGCGGGGAGGCGAAGTAGTTCGACACGTGCGAGAGCGTCGCCGCCTGCGTCGAGACCGCCTCGACGAACACCGGATGCGCGTGGCCGAGGCAGTTCACCGCGATGCCGCCGAGGAAGTCGAGGTAGCGGTTCCCGTCGGCATCCCACACCCACGACCCCTCGCCCCGGGTGAGCAGCGCGAGGCGCCCGCCCAGGGTCAGCAGATCGCGACTCGCGTCGTCGTTCCAGGTCATGATGCCACCACTTCCGTACCGATTCCCTTGCTGGTGAACAGCTCGACGAGCACCGAGTGCGGCACCCGTCCGTCGATGATGGCCGCCGCGTCCACGCCGCCCTGCACGGCGTCCAGGCAGGCGCGCATCTTCGGGATCATCCCGGACTCCAGCGCCGGCAGCATCTCGGTGAGCGCGTCGGCGGCGATGTGCGAGACCAGCGAGTCGCGGTTCGGCCAGTCGGCGTACAGCCCCGCGACGTCGGTGAGGATGACGAGCTTGCGGGCGCCGAGTGCGACGGCGAGAGCCGCCGCCGCGGAATCCGCGTTCACGTTCAGGGACTGGCCGGGATGGTCGAGATCGGGGGCGATCGAGGAGACCACCGGGATGCGCCCGGCGGAGAGATGATCGAGCACCGGGGTCGGGTCGACCTGCACCACGTCACCCACCCGGCCGAGATCGACCTCCTCGCCGTCGATGATCACGCCGCGGCGGCGACCGCCGAACAGTCCGGCATCCTCGCCGCTGAGCCCGGTGGCGATGGGACCGTGCGAGTTGATCTTCGCGACGAGGGTCGGATTGACCTGCCCGGTGAGCACCATGCGCACGACGCTGATCGCCTCGGTGTTGGTCACCCGGTAGCCACCCTTGAACTCGCTGGGGATGGCGAGCCGGTCGAGCATGTTCGAGATCTGCGGCCCCCGCCGTGCACGACGACAGGCTGCACGCCCACGTAGCGCAGGTATGCGATGTCCTGCGCGAAGGCGTCCTGCAGCTCCTCGGAGACCATCGCGTTGCCGCCGTACTTGACGACGACGATCTGGTCGCGGAAGCGCTTGAGCCAGGGCAGCGATTCGATGAGCGTGGCGGCCTTGACGGCGGCCTCCTCGGGTGCGGTCAGCTGAAGGTCGGTCATGAGGCGTATGCGCTGTTCTCGTGCACGTAATCGTGGGTGAGGTCGTTGGTGAGGATCGTCGCGGTGGCCTCGCCGGCCTTCAGATCGATCTCCAGGCGCGTCGCACGCGGGGTGAGGTCGACGTCCTCGCGGGGCCGGTCGGGGCCGCCCGCGGAGCAGACCCGCACGCCGTTCATCGTCACGTCGACGTCGTAGGGGTCGAACTGCGCGGCGGTGGTGCCGATGGCCGCCAGCACGCGACCCCAGTTCGGGTCGTTGCCGAAGATCGCCGCCTTGAACAGGTTGTTGCGGGCGACCGAGCGGCCGACCTCGACGGCCTCCTCCTCGGTGGCGGCGTGCTGCACCACGATGGTGATGTCGTGGCTGGCACCCTCGGCATCCGTCTGCAGCTTCTGTGCGAGCTCGCCGCACAGCTCGCTCAGCGCGGCGGTGAAGTCGTCGAGATCGGGGTGGATGCCGCTGGCACCGCTGACGAGCAGCGTGACCTGGTCGTTGGTGGACATACAGCCGTCGGAGTCGAGCCGGTCGAAGCTCACGTTCGTCGCGCGGCGCAGCGCGGCATCGGCCTCGGAGGCCTCCAGGTCGGCATCCGTGGTGATCACCACGAGCATGGTGGCAAGTCCCGGTGCGAGCATGCCCGCACCCTTCGCCATGGCGCCGATGGTCCACCCGTCGCGGGTGAGGACGGCGGTCTTGGAGACCGTGTCGGTGGTCATGATGGCCTCGGCCGCGAGCTGTCCGCCATCGGCGCTGAGGCTTGCGATGCCGCGCTCGACGCCGTCGAGCACCTTGCCACGGAACACCTCGTCGCCGGTGCCGATCAGTCCCGTGGAACAGACGAGGACATCGCCGGCGCTGACATCGAGCAGTTCGGCGGCCTTCTCGGCGGTGAGGTGCGTGGTCTGGAAGCCGAAAGCACCGGTGAAGCAGTTCGCCCCGCCGGAGTTGAGCACGATCGCCTCGACCGTGCGGTCGGCGATGACCTGCTGCGACCACAGGATCGGGTTCGCCTTGGCGCGGTTGCTGGTGAACACCGCGGCGCCCACCTTGCGCGGCCCGCGGTTGACGACGACGGCGACGTCCGGCTTCCCGGTGCTCTTGAGCCCTGCGGCGACGCCGGCGGCGTCGAATCCCTGGGGTGCGGTCACGCTCACGGCGCTACTCCGTTCACGGTGAGGGCGCGGTCCTCCGGAAGGCCCAGCGCGAGGTTCATGGACTGCACGGCCGCGCCGGCGGTTCCCTTGACGAGGTTGTCGACCGCGGTGACGACGACTACGCGGTTCGCCGCACGGTCGATGGCCAGCCCCATCAGCGCGGTGTTCGCGCCGAGCACGTCTGCGGTGCGGGGGAAGGAGCCCTCCGGCAGCAGCTGCACGAAGGTCTCGTCGCCGTAGGCACTCTGCCAGGCGTCGCGGATCTGGGCATCCGTGGCACCTTCGGCGATCGGCGCGGTGCAGGTGGCGAGGATCCCGCGCGCCATCGGCACGATGACCGGGGTGAAGGAGACCCGGATGCCGTCCGGCGCGGCGCCGGAGGCTGCAGCGAGCGCCTGCCTGATCTCGGGGATGTGCCGGTGCGTGCCGCCGACGGCATAGGGGTTGGCGGTGCCGAGCAGTTCGCTGCCGAGCAGGTGGGGCTTCAGGCTCTTGCCCGCGCCGGACGGACCGACGGCGAGCACGCTGACGATGTCGCCCGGGTCGATGACGCCGGCTGCGACGCCGGGCGCAAGACTCAGGCTGACCGTCGAGGCGTTGCAGCCCGGTGCGGCGATGCGCCGTGCGCTGCGGAGCACCTCGCGCTGCTTCGTGCCGGTTCCGGAGCCGGCGTCCACGAGGAGTTCGGGGACGCCGTATGCCCACGGCTCGTGGAAGTCGCCGCCGTAGAACGCCGCCCAGGCGTCCTGCGAGGTGAGGCGGTGGTCGGCGCCGGCGTCGATGACCAGCGGCGTCTCGCCCAGGGCATCCGTGTACTGACCGGACTGTCCGTGCGGCAGGGCGAGAACCACGACGTCATGGCCGGCGAGGACCTCCGGTGTGGTGTCCTGCAGGGTGAGGTGCGCGAGCGAGCGCAGGTGCGGTTGATGCTGGATCAGCGGCTGCCCCGCGTTCGAATGCGCGGTGACGGTGCGGATCTCGATGTCGGGGTGCGCGGCGAGCAGCCGCAGGATCTCGCCTCCCGCATAGCCTGATGCGCCGGAGACGGCGACGGAGTACGTCATGCTTCCACCTTAACGGTCGGTGTGCGCCCGATGACGGGCCTGGCCGGAGCGGCGACACCGGCATCCGACTCGTACCGGGACGGCACGGGCTGCGCGGGGTCGCCTAGATTCGGCGGCCGACACGGCGTCGACGCGCGCTCGGGAACCGCGAAGCGGGAGCGAGGACGACCGAAGGCATGACGCGACAGTAGCGTCGAAGCCGCAGCATCCGCAAATCGACGCGTCACAGTCGGGACGCCCTCACAGGTCGAAGAAGGCCCGTTCGTGCTCCGCCGAACGACGGAACGCGCGATGCATGCGTTCTCGGCGCTCGTCGTCGGCTGCGGCCGCCGCCCGGGTGACGAAGCCGATGGCCTGTTCGGTCGCGACGGCGAAGGCGGGATCGGCGTACGTGGACAGCCAGGAGGCGAACGGATGCCGATCGCTCAGCGCATGCTCCCCGAACTCCCCGCGTGCAGCCGAACACCCAGATCGGTGTACAGCCAGAAGCAGGGCAGGGCTGCGGCGATCAGCACCGCGTGGTCTCCGCTGAACGCCGCGGCGCGCAGGTGGTCGAGGTAGGCGGTGTTCACCGCGCTCGGCTCGGCGGAGAACGTCGTGGCAGAGGTGCCGGTGTCGGGGGTCAGCCAGGATGCGTGCAGTTCGAGCTCGCCGGCGATCGCCCCCTGCGCCGACTGCGCCCAGAACGCCTGCTCCTGGGTGCTCGGCGCCAGCCGGGCCGCTTCCGCGAGCACCCGCGCGTACTCGCGCAGGTACAGGGCATCCTGGGCGAGGTACCCCAGGAATCGGTCTCGGCCGAGCGTGCCGTCGGCGAGGGCGCGGATGAACGGCAGCGCGTCGATGTCGGCGCGCACCTCCGCGATGCTCACCCACCACGCGTCGCGGACATCGTCGGGGCTCGGACGGGTCTCCAGGGCACCGCGCTGCCACAGTCCGGCAAGATGGCTGACCGGGCCGTTCCCGCGGCCCACGTCCAGCGTCCCGGCGGCACGCAGCGATTCGCGCAGCCATTCGCGGGCGCCCGCGACGGCCTCCGGCCAGTCCTTCCCGCGGGCACTCAGGGTGGCCAGGGCCGACGACAGCGAGCAGCCCGTGCCGTGCGTGCTGGTGGTGTCGATGCGCGCGCCGCGATGCTCCACGATCACGCCGTCGGCGCCGACCAGGGCATCCGGCGTCTGATCCCCGGCAAGGTGCCCGCCCTTCGCGAGCACGAGGGCGCCGGTGCGCGCGGCGACCTGCTGCGCGGCCGCCAGCGCCTCGGGCCAGTCGCCGACGCGGCACCCCGAGAGCACCGCCAGCTCGTCGAGGTTCGGGGTGAGCAGATCCGCGTGGGAGGCGAGGTCGAGCAGGGCGGCCTCGGCGTCCGAATCGAGCAGGCGGTCGCCGCTGGTGGAGACCATCACCGGGTCGAGCACGACCGTGTCGGGCCGGCGCGCCGCGAGCCAGTCGCCGACGGTGCGGATGACCTCGGCATCCGCGAGCATCCCGATCTTCACCGCGTCGATCTCGATGTCGTCGGCGACGGCATCGAGCTGTGCGCGCAGGAAGTCGGCGGGCGGCACGTGCACCCCGCGCACTCCGCGGGTGTTCTGCGCGGTCAGCGCCGTGATCGCCGCCATGCCGTAACCGCCGTTGGCGGCGATGGCCTTCAGATCGGCCTGGATCCCCGCGCCTCCCGAAGGGTCGCTCCCGGCGATGCTGAGCACCCGGGGAGGGCGCTGCCCGCGCCAGGCACGACGGAATGCGCGGGCGGCGGCGTGTGGATCCTCGACCGCGCACAGCGCGGACACCACGGCGACCCCTGCCGCGCCGGCCTCGCGCAGCGCCGTGACGTCGTCGATCCCGATGCCGCCGATCGCGACGGCCGGGACCGGGCTGAGGGCTGCCAGTGTCCTGAAGCCCGCGACGCCGAGTGCGGGCGGATGGTCGGGCTTCGTGCTGGTCGGGCGGATGACCCCGATGCCGACGTAGTCGACGGTGCCCGGCGGCAGGGCGCGCACGGCGTCGAGGTGAGCGGGTGTGTTGGCGGTGAGGCCGATGAGGGCGTCCGGTCCGAGCGCCTCGCGAGCGGCGCGCACGGAGGCATCGGACTGCCCGAGGTGCACCCCGTCGACACGGGCGCCGCGGGAGCGGGCATCGACCGCCGCCTGCAGACGGTCGTTCACCACGAGCAGTGCGCGGCCGGCGATCGCGTGCGACAGCTCGACGAGCAGGTCGACGGTCTGGGCATCCGAGGCGTCCTTGTCGCGCAGCTGCACGATGGCGACACCGCCCGCAACAGCCTCCCGGACGGTGGCGACGACGCCGCGATCGCCGCAGAGCGCCGCATCCGTCACGAGATACAGCGAGAGGTCGGCGTTCATGCGGCGACCTCCCGCATGCGGGCGGCGGAGACGACGTCCGCCGGTTCGATCGCCGCGAGCGCGTCGAGGAGGGTCGCGGCGAAGCTGCCTGGCCCGGATGCCGCGGCCGCCGCACGTTCCGCCGCCACCGTGTACACGAGGGTGGCGGCGGCGATCGCGGTGAGCGCATCGGCACCGGTGCCACGGGCCGTGCCGAGGAAGGCCGCCATGACGGCTCCGAGAGCGCATCCGCCTCCGGTGACACGGGTGAGCAGGGCATCGCCGTTCGCGACGCGGATGACACGCCGCCCGTCGGTGATCAGATCCACCTCGCCGGAGACGGCGACCGTGCTCCCCACCGTTCGGCCAGGGTGCGCGCCGCGTCGGCTGCGGCTTCCGGTGTGTCCGTGGCATCGACGCCCCTGCCGCCCGCGCTGAGGCCGGCGAGGGCGAGGATCTCGGAGGCGTTGCCGCGGATGGCCGTCGGCCGCAGGGCCGCGAGCTCGCCGGCGAGCCCCGTGCGCACCGGCAGCACGCCGATGGCGACCGGATCGAGCACCCACGGCGTTCCTGCGGTGTTCGCCCCCGCCGCCGCCTCCAGACTTGCGGCGCGCTGCTCGGGCGTGGGCGTGCCGAGGTTGATCAGCACACCGGAGGCCGCCCCGGCGAACATCCCGGCCTCGCCGACGATGTCGACCATGGCGGGCGCGGCCCCGAGCGCCAGCAGCACGTTCGCGGTGAACCCGGTCACCACCGAGTTGGTGATGCAGTGCGTCAGCGGCGGCGCGGCACGCAGGCGCTTCAGCAGGTCGGCGGCGGCCGAGACGGGATCGGCGGACGAGGGTCCTCCGGTGGGCAGGTACGACGTATCGCTCATGGCGACATCCCTTCGCTAGTACGAGCTAGATCAGGTTCGACGGGTGTGATCTCAGCCGCGGATGCGGCACCCCGTGTCACTGCCGGTGAGTCTACCGGGAAGCGTTCAGTCGCGGATGCCGGCTCCGAATCGCTCTGCGGTCACAGCGACGCCCGCGAGCTTCGCCTCGGTCGCCTCGGCGGCGGTGAGAGTGCGATCGGATGCCCGGAAGCGCAGCGCGAAGCTCAGGCTCTTGCGCCCCTCGCCCACGCCCTCGCCGCGATAGTCGTCGACCAGGGTCGCCGACTCGAGCAGCTCGCCCGCGCCCTCGATAAGCGCGGCACGCACCTCGGATGCCGGAACCCCGGCATCCACCACCAGCGAGACATCCTGGGTTGCGGCCGGGAACGTCGACAGCGATGCGGCGACCACGCGTTCGCCCGCGAGCGTCAGCACACGGTCGAGATCGAGCTCCAGCACCATGACGCGGCCGGGCAGATCGGCATCCGCCGACACCTGCGGGTGCAGCTCGCCGACGTAGCCCACGTCTTCGCCGCGCACGCTGAGCACACCCGCGCGTCCGGGATGCAGCGCCGCGCGCTGGGTCTGGGCCACGTCGATGTCGACGCCGGCTGCGACGCCGATCACGCGCACCGCGTCGAGCGCATCGGACACCTCCACGTGCTCGGCGCTGCGGCCGGGCTGGCGCGGAGTGATGTTCCCGGTGAGGAGCACGGCCAGATGCCGCGGCTGCGGGGGATCGACGCGTTGAGGTGCGCGAGCGTCTCATCGCTCGGTCGCTGCCCCAGCGGTGGGATGAAGTCCGTGCCGTAGGTCACGCCCGCCTCGGGAGCGAACACGACGCCTGTCTCGAAGACCGCCAGATCCACCAGTCCGCGCGAGATGTTGCGATGCGCGATCTGCAGCAGACCGGGGATCAGGGAGCGGCGCAGGAAGGGGACCTGCCCGTCGAGTGCATTGGCCAGCCGGATGCTGGGCAGGTGCTCGCCGGTGGCCGAGCCGTGCAGATCGTTCTGCTCCTCGGTGGTGAACGGGAACGCCGGGGTCTCGACGAAGCCCGCCGCAGCCAGTGCATCCGCGACCCGCTTGCGACCCTGCTGCAGCACGGTGTACCCGCGACCGGAGGGCGGGGTGGGCAGCACGGAGGGGATCCGGTCGAGTCCGTGGATGCGGGCGACCTCCTCCACCAGCGTCCACTTGTCGGTCAGGTCGGGGCGCCAGCTCGGCGGGATGACGAACCAGCCGCCGTCGTTCGCCGTGACCTCGGCGCCGATCATCTCCAGCGCGCCGACGATCTCGTCATCGCTGTAGTCCACCCCGACCACGCCCTGCGTGAAGCCGCGCGGCAGATCGATGCCGGCGATCTCTACCTTGGTGAACAGCGCACCGCCCTCCTCGGTGAGCGTGCCGCCGGCCAGCTCCACCATGAGGTCGGCGACGCGACGCGCCGCGACGAAGGGGATGAGCGGGTCCACCCCGCGCTCGAAGCGCTTGGAGGCCTCGCTGGGCAGTTTGTGCCGGCGGGCGGTGCGTGCGATCGTGACCGGGTCGAACGTCGCCGCCTCGATCAGCACATTGCGGGTGGTGCTGCTCATCTCTGTGGTGCCGCCGCCCATGACGCCGGCGAGGCCGATCGGGCCGGAGCCGTCGGTGATCAGCAGATCCTCGACGTGCAGCGCCCGGTCGTGGCCGTCCAGTGTGGTCATCCGCTCGCCCTCCTGGGCGCGACGCACCACGATGCCGCCCTGCAGCCTGTCCAGGTCGTAGCCGTGGATCGGGTTGCCGAGCTCGAGCATCACGTAGTTGGTGATGTCGATGAGCACGCCCAGCGAGCGCATCCCGGCCAGCCCCAGCCGCGCGATCATCCACGGCGGGGTCGGGCGCGACGGGTCGACATCACGCACCACGCGGGCGACGAACTCGCGTGCCCCGACGTTGCCGCGGATGGGGTTGCGGTCATCGACGCTGATCGAGAAGCCGGAGCCCGGCTGCAGCTCGGAGAAGTCGCGCTCGGCCGGGTCGCGGAAGGCGGCGCCGGTGGCGTGGGAGTACTCCCGGGCGACGCCGCGCAGCGAGAACGCGTACCCGCGGTCGGGGGTGACGTTGATCTCGACGGCCACATCGTCCAGGTGCAGCAGCTCGATGGCATCCGTGCCGACCTCGGGATCCAGCCCCAGCGTCGACAGCACGATGATGCCGTCGTGCTCGTCACCCAGCCCCAGCTCACGGGCCGAGGCGATCATGCCGTCGGAGACGTGGCCATAGGTCTTGCGCGCCGCGATCGGGAAGGGGCCGGGCAGCACGGAACCCGGCAGCGTTACCACGACCTTGTCCCCCACGGTGAAGTTGTGCGCGCCGCACACGATGCCGCGGACGCCGCCGTTGGCCTCGCCGACGTCCACCTGGCACCAGTTGATGGTCTTGCCGTTCTTCTGCGGCTCGGGCGTGAGCTCGAGGACGCGCCCGACGACGACAGGACCGGATATCTCGAAGCGGTGGATGTCCTCCTCTTCGAAGCCGACCGACACGAAGGATGCCAGCACATCCTCCGGCGTGGCATCCGCGGCCACCTCGACGTACTCGCGCAGCCAGGAAAGCGGAACGCGCATCACACCACCATCCCGAACTGCTCGCTGAAGCGCACATCGCCCTCGGCCATGTCGCGCATGTCCTTCACATCGCTGCGGAACATCAGGGTCCGCTCGATCCCCATCCCGAACGCGAAGCCGCTGTACTGCTCGGGGTCGATGCCCGCCGCACGCAGCACGTTGGGATTGACCATTCCGCATCCGCCCCACTCGATCCAGCGCGCGCCGCCCTTGAAGGTCGGGTGCCACAGGTCGAGTTCGGCGGAGGGCTCGGTGAACGGGAAGTAGTTGGTGCGCAGGCGCGTCTTGGCCTCGGGCCCGAACATCTGCCGCGCGAAGTGATCCAGCGTGCCCTTCAGATGCGCCATCGTGATGCCCTTGTCGATCACCAGGCCCTCGAACTGGCTGAACACCGGCAGGTGGGTGGCGTCGAACTCGTCGGTGCGGTAGGTGCGGCCGGGGCACAGCACGTAGATCGGGAGCTCGCGGTCGAGCATCGAACGCACCTGCACGGGGCTGGTGTGCGTGCGCATCACCAGGTGACGCGAGGTCGGGTCGACGTAGAAGGTGTCCTGCTCCTGGCGGGCGGGGTGGTCCTCGTCGAAGTTGAGCGCATCGAAGTTGAACCACTCGTGCTCGAGCTCCGGGCCCTCGGCGATCTCCCAGCCCATGCCGACGAACACATCGCACACCTGCTCCTGCAGCAGCGTCAGCGGATGACGTGCGCCCACCCGCGAGCGCGAGGCCACAGCGGTGATATCGACGCGCTCCGCCTCCAGACGCGCGGCGGTCTCGGCCTCGGCGAGCTCGGTCTCCCGTGCGGCGAGCGCCTGCGAGACCCGTCCCCGGCCCTGGCCGATGAGCTTGCCGAATGCGGCCTTGTGCTCGGGTGCCACCTGGCGCATCGATGCATTCAGCACGGCCAGCGGGGAGCCCTCGGCGATGTGCGCGGCGCGGGCGGCCTTCAGCTCTGCGGTATCGGATGCCGCGGCGATCGCCGCGAGCGCGGCGTCGACGGCGGACTCCACCGCCTCCGGTGTGATCTGGGGTGTTTCGGGAGACTCTGACACGAGAATCGAGTCTACCGGCGCGCGAGCAGGGCTCCCGCGCCGGTGGACGACTGCATCACGGGACGGATCAGACGATCAGGCCGAGCAGAAGCACGCCGAGCAGACCCACCACCGAGACCGCGCACTCCATCAGGCTCCATGTCTTGAAGGTCTGTCCCACGGTCAGGCCGAAATACTCCTTCACCAGCCAGAAACCGGCGTCGTTGACATGCGAGAGGAAGACCGAGCCCGCACCGATGGCGAGCACCATCAGGGCGACGTGCGTGCTGCTGAGATCACCGGCCAGCGGTGCCATGATCCCCGCGGCGGTGATGGTCGCCACCGTCGCAGATCCTGTCGCCAGGCGGATGAACACCGCGACCAGCCAGCCGGCCAGCAGCAGCGGCATGCCCGAGCCGGCGATGCCGTTGCCGATCACCTCGCCGACGCCCGAATCCACCAGCGTCTGCTTGAAACCGCCGCCCGCGCCCACGATCAGCAGGATCGAGGCGATCGGGGCGAACGCGTCGCCGGTCTCTTTGGCGACCTCGCCCATGGTGCGCCCGAGCGCGGTGCCCAGCACGATCATCGCGTACAGCGAGGTGATCAGCAGCGCCTGCAGGGGCGTGCCGATGAAGACCAGGATCTGACCGAGCACGCTGTCGTCGAACCCGGTCGATCTCACGATCGTCATCAGCAGCATCAGCACCACCGGCATCAGCACGACCGACAGCGCGACGCCGAATGCGGGCCGCCTGCCCTCGCGTTCGCTGACCGGCGCGAGCAGCGTGGTGGATGCCTGCACCGGCACCCAGCGCGCCATGGGCTTGGCGAGCACAGGACCGGCGATGATCACCGTCGGGATCGCGACGAGCAGCCCCAGCGCGAGGGTGAGACCCAGGTCTGCGCTCAGCGCGTCGATGGCGATGAGCGGCCCGGGGTGCGGCGGCACGAGGCCGTGCAGGGCGGAGAGTCCCGCCAGCGCCGGGATGCCGACGAGGATGACGGGGAGCCCCGCCCGCTTCGCCACCAGCATCACGATCGGGATCAACAGCACGACACCGACCTCGAAGAACAGCGGGATGCCGATGATGAACGCCGCCAGCGCCATCGCCCAGGTCAGTCGTTTCAACGGCGTCTTGGCGAGGATCGTGTCGACGATCTCGTCGGCGCCGCCGGACTCCGTGAGGAACCGGCCGATCACCGCGCCCAGCACGATCAGCACGCCGACGCCGCCGACCGTGTCGCCCAGACCTTTGGAGAACGAGGTGAACGCGTTCTCGAAGCCCATGTTCGCGGCGACAGCCATCACCGCCGCGCCGAGGATCAGGGCGAAGAACGGATGCATCTTCACCCAGACGATCAGCACCACGATCAGCACGATCGAGATGACGGCGGCGATGATCAGCTGCGCCGTGCCCGCAGCCGGCTGCACGGTCTCGGCTGCGAAGACCGCGTTCAGGGCGGATGCCCCACCTGCCAGTGCATACATGTGGTGCTCCTCACTGCGGCCGGTCGCCAGCGACTCGGAACCGCACGGCACACGATACTCGCCGGTAGGATCGGCGACGAGAGGGACTCACAGGACGAGGTGCCACGCATGAGAGACGAGCAGATCCCGACCACTCGGAGCATCGCACTGGCATCCGCATCTGCTCCCTACGTGCTGGCGGTCGACATCGGCTCCGGATCCACTCGCGCCTGCCTGTACGACGCGTACGCACGCCCCATCAAGAAGCATCTGGTCAAGGCCGACCACGCCTTCGTCGAGTCGGCCGACGGCACGGCCGAAGTCGATGCCGATCGGATCGTGCGCGAGGTCGGCGCGGTCATCGACGGAGCACTGAAGGGCGTGGAGCCCGGGCTGGTGCGCGCGGTCGCGATGGACACGTTCGCGTCGTCGCTGGTCTGCGTGGATGCCGAGGGCGACGCGCTCACCCCTGTTTCACCTATGCGGACTCCCGTTCGGCCGAGCACCTGGCACGGCTGCGGACGCGGCTGGACGAGGCCGCCGTGCACCAGCGCACCGGCACGCGCCTGCACACCAGCTATCACCCGCCGCGGATGCTGTGGCTGCAGGACGAGTTCCCCGAGGTGTTCGCGAAGACGGCGAAGTTCCTCTCGCTCGGCGAGTACGTGTACGCGAAGCTCGCCGGCGTCTCGGGCGCTGCGACCTCGACCATGGCGTGGGCGGGCATCCTGAACCGGCACACCTGCGAGCTCGATGACGAGCTGCTCGAGGCCGTGGGCGTGGACCGCTCCCGGTTCGCTCCGCTGATCGATCCGGACGAGCCGATCACCGACGTCTCCGCAGAGGCGATCCGGCGGTGGCCGGCGCTCGACGGCGCCGCCTGGTTCCCGGCCGTCCCGGACGGCCTGGCCTCGAACATCGGGGTCGGCGCCGATGACCCGAGCATCGCCGCGATGTCGGCGGCCACCTCCGGAGCCATCCGGGTGATCGTCGACGGCACCCCCGAGGTGCTCCCCACGGGTCTGTGGGCCTACCGGGTGTCACGCTCGCAGTCGATCGTCGGCGGTGCGCTCAACGACGTCGGGCGCGTCACACTGTGGCTGCAGAGTACGCTGGCGCCGCTGTCGTACGAGGAGATCGACGAGGTGCTCCGCGCCGAGCCCGTCGAGGGCACGCCGCTGGTGCTGCCGTTCCTCACCGGCGAGCGCGCCACCGGCTGGGCGGGCGATGCCCGGGCAGTGCTCACCGGCGTCTCGTCGGCGTCCGGACCCCGCGAGCTGTGGCGCGGCGCGGTGGAGGGCATCGCCGTCTCCTATGCCCGGGTGTTCGAGCAGCTGCGCGAGGTGAGCCCGGACATCGCGCGGGTCATCGCCTCGGGAGGTGTGACCGGCGCGTACCCCGGCTTCATGAATCCGGTCGCGCAGGCTCTCGGCTTCCCCGTGCAGGTCGTGGACGTCAAGCGCGTGACCATGCGCGGCACCGCGGCTCTCGCCCTGTCGGCGCTGCAGAGCGGGCATCCGCTCGCGAGGATCCCGCAGACCGACCTGACGACGCCGGATGCTGGGCAGCGGCCCTACTATGACGAGCTGCGCGCACGCTTCGAACGCGTCTACGACAGCGTCATCGCGGACTGACACGAGGGGGCGGGCATCCGATCGGATGCCCGCCCCCTCGCTCCCTCCGGAGATCAGGACCCCTCGCACTCAGAAGCCCCCGGTGCGTTCCCCTGATCGAACTTGCCGGTCCCGCGCTGCATCGCGATCACCTCGGTGACCGTCGAACCCTCGTGGATCCGGGGATCTCCGCCGCCGGCATCGGGGGTGTACCCCTTCAGCTTCGGCGAATGCCGCGTGCGGATCTCGAGCCACTTCGCAACGCCCGACAGGATCAGGCACATCGCGATGTAGATCGCGCCGATGACGATGGCGGACTGCAGGATCGGCCGGGTCGGGTGCGCGGTGAGCTGCTTGGCGTAGTACAGCAGCTCCGGGTAGGTGATGATGAACCCGAGCGCGGTGTCCTTGAGCGTGACGACCAGCTGAGCGACGATCACCGGGAGCATGGCGCGCACGGCCTGCGGAAGCAGGATCAGCGACATCACGCCGCTCTTGCGCAGGCCGATCGCGAAGCCGGCCTCCTTCTGCCCCTTCGGCAGCGCCTCGATGCCGGCACGCAGGGTCTCGGCGAGCACAGAGCCGTTGTAGACCATCAGCCCGATCACGACGGCCCAGTACGGATCCATCTTCACACCGAGCTCAGGCAGCCCGTAGTACAGCAGCATCATCATGACCAGCACCGGCACGGCGCGGAACAGCTCGGTGATGACCGTGACGGGCACCCGCACCCAGGCGTGGTCGGAGAGCCGGCCGATGGCCAGCACGAAGCCGAGCACCAGGCTCAGCACGGCGGCGGTGGCGAACGCCCCCACCGTCTTGCCCAGAGCGGTGGTGATCCCGATCCACACGTTGCTGAAGGTGAACACGTACCAGCGGTCGGCGTCGAACTGCCCGGTCACGGCGAAGCGGAAGACCACGAAGCCGAGCACCGCGAGCACGAGGGCGATGGTGACCACGGCCACGACGCGGTTTCGGATGATCGCCCGGGGGCCGGGCACATCGTAGAGGACGGAAGTCATCGCGCGATCCTCCACTTCTTCTCCAGATGCTGCTGAGCCCAGCTGAGCAGCATGACGAGGGCGACGAACACGACAGCCACCCAGAGCAGCACTTCCATCGAGGTACCGGGCCGGTCGTGCGAGTCGTAGATGGTCGAGCGCAGCGCAGCGAGCTCGGCGACCGAGAATCCGGCGGCGACGGTGGTGTTCTTCAGCAGGGCGATGAACACGCTCATCATCGGTGGGACGACCGAGCGGAACGCCTGCGGCAGGATGACCAGCGTCATCACCTGCCCGAACGGCAGCCCGATCGCTCGGGCGGCCTCGGCCTGGCCGACCGGGACGGTGCTGATGCCGGCGCGCAGCACCTCGGCCACGTAGGTGGCGGTGTACACGCCGATGGCGATGATGCCGAGCACGGTGTTCGACAGCTTCGGCAGCCCCAGCTGCGGGTAGCCGAACACGAAGATGAAGAAGATGAGGGTGAGCGGGGTGTTGCGGATGAGATTCACATATCCGGTGCCCACTGCGCGGGCGATCGGCACCGGCGCGACGCGCATGGCGCCGACGATCGTCCCGAGGACCAGCGCGATCACACCGCCGAAGGCGAACACCAGCAGGGTGTTGCCGATCGCCTGACCCCAGAGGTCGAGGTTGCCGAAGATGGCATCCATGCCATCCTCCTTCTTCTCGATGGGCGACCCCGTGGATGCGGGACCGCCCATCAGTGATGAACGACGGCGCGGTCAGTCGACCTCGGGCTGGTCGACCTTGATGCCCGACTTGCCGAGGTTCTTGTCGAAGATCTTCTGCCAGATGTCGTGACCATCGGTGAAGAGCGTGTTGATGTGGTCCTTGAGCACCTCATCGCCCTTCGGGATGCCCACGCCGTAGCGCTCCTCGGTGAACAGACCGCCGACGATCTTCAGCTCGTCGGGGTGCTGCGCGGCGTAGCCGATCAGGATCGCCTGATCGGTGGTGACCGCGTCCACGGAGCCGCTGAGCAGGTCCTCGACGCAGCCGGAGTAGATGTCGTACTCCTTGGTCTTGATCTCCGGGTAGTTGGCCTTGATGTTCTGGATCGGCGTCGAGCCGGTCGCCGAGCAGACGGTCTTGCCGTTCAGGTCGGAGAGGTCCTTGACATCGTCGATGCCGCTGTCCTGGCGCACCAGCAGACCCTGCCCGGTGATGAAGTAGGGACCGGCGAAGTCGATGTCCTGCTTGCGCTTGTCGGTGATCGAGTACGTGCCGACGTAGTAGTCGACGTCGCCGTTCTTGATGGCCTGCTCACGGTTGGCCGAGGCGATCGGCTTGTACGTGATCTTGTCCTCGTCGAAGCCGAGCGAAGCCGCGATCCAGCGGGCGATGTCGACGTCGAAGCCGCTGCGCTCGTTGGTGGTCGGGTCGAGGTAGCCGAGTCCGGGCTGATCCTCCTTGACGCCGACGGTGACGCCGCCGTTCTTCTGCATCTTCTCGAACGTCGGGCTGCCGTCCAGGGAGACGTCGCTGGCGACCTCCCAGATGGCCGAGTCGCCGCCGTTGTCACCGCTGTCGCCCGAATCCGAGCCGGGTGTGGACGGGGTGCCGCTGTTGCAGGCGGTGAGCGCCAGGAGCGCCGTCGCTGCGATTCCGATTCCCGCGAGTGCACGTGTGCGTCGCATTGTTTTCTCCTTCTTGTGCTGTGGACGGAGGTCAGTGGGTGAGGAGCTTGGACAGGAAGTCCTTGGCGCGGTCGCTCTTCGGGTGCAGGAAGAAGTCCTCGGGCGTCGCCTCTTCGACGATCTGCCCGTCGGCCATGAAGACCACGCGGTTGGCGGCCTTGCGGGCGAAGCCCATCTCGTGAGTGACGACGATCATCGTCATCCCCTCCTTGGCCAGCCCCACCATGACGTCGAGAACCTCATTGATCATCTCGGGGTCCAGCGCACTGGTGGGCTCGTCGAAGAGCATCACCTTCGGGTGCATGGCCAGTGCGCGGGCGATCGCCACGCGCTGCTGCTGACCGCCGGAGAGCTGGGCGGGGAGCTTGGAGGCCTGCTGGGCGACACCGACGCGCTCCAGCAGCGCCATCGCCTCCTTCTCGGCATCCGTCTTCTTCAGTCCCCGCACCTTGATCGGACCCAGGGTGACGTTCTCGAGGATCGTCAGATGCGCGAACAGGTTGAACGACTGGAACACCATGCCGACCTCGGCGCGCAGCTCGGCGAGTCCCTTGCCCTCGGCGGGCAGCGGCTTGCCGTCGATGCTGATCGTGCCACTGGTGATGGTCTCCAGCCGGTTGATCGTGCGACACAGCGTGGACTTGCCCGACCCGGAGGGACCGATCACGACGACGACCTCGCCCTTGTCGACCGTGAGGTTGATGTCCTTCAGGGCGTGGAACTCGCCGTAGTGCTTCTGGACGTTCTCGACGACGACCAGCGATTCGGCTGTGCTCATTGTGCGCCTCCCATGGGACCTGCCGGTCGTGGGGAGCACGCCTTCTTCAGCGCTCCCCATCGAATCCGCTGACCCGTTCAGACTATGCACGGATCCGTCTGCGAACCAGTCCCTTGAGTGTTTCTTGAGTCTGGCGGCGGGCGGAGCGCGAACGGCCGGATCAGCGTCGCGACTGCCGGTAGTACTCCTGCGCTCCGGGATGCAGCTCGATCGGATCGGTGAAGATCGCCAGCCGCCGATCCAGCAGCGCCGCGGCGGGCACCTCCTGGCGATCTCCGACCGCGTCGCGAACAGCTCGGCCAGCACGCCCCGCACCAGGGAGTCCGGCACCTCGACCGAGGTCACCAGGTAGTTCGGCACGGTCATCGCCAGGGTCGGCTCATCGCTGCCGTAGGTGCCGATCGGGAACTCGGCGGAGCGGTAGACGCCCGCGTGCGCGGCATCCGCCCGCTCGACGACATCGGGATCGATCGAGAGCAGCCGGATCGGCAGCCCGGCCGCAAGCCTCTCGATGCCGGGAGTGGGAAGGCCGCCGACCCAGAAGAACGCGTCGACGCGGGAATCCCTCAGTGCCTCGATGGAGGCGTCCAGCCCCAGTCCCGCATCGTCGACGTCGCCGATCGCGACCTCGGACGCCTGCAGGATGCGGCGTGCGACCACGCTGACCCCCGATCCCTGTCCGCCCAGAGAGACGCTGCGCCCGGCGAGATCGGAGATCGCTCGGATGCCGGAATCCGCCCGCACCACCACATGCACGTACTCGTCGTACAGCCGGGCGGCCGCCCGGATCGGCAGCGGCGCGTCGAAATCGCCGGTGCCGGCCACGGCATCCGCGATCGCGTCGCTCTGCGCGAACCCGAGCTGCGCACTCCTCGCCGATCAGGCGCAGATTGTCGACCGAGCCGTTCGTCTCGATCACCTGCGCATCGGCATCCAGATCGCGCCGCAGCGCCGCCGCGAGGTGCTCGCCGTAGTCGTAGTACACGCCGGTGACCCCGCCGCCCGCGATCCGCAGCGGATGCCGAGCCCATTCCGGGCGCTCGGGAGCGCACCCCGCCATGCCGACGATGACCACGGCGGTCAGGAGTGCGGCCAGCATCCGCCGGCATCCGGTTCTCATCGATCCTCCGCTGCGGGCAGCGTGAACGACACGGCCAGACCGCCGCCCTCCGGCGAGGCGACCTCCAGCCGTCCGCCGACGGAGCGCAGCAGGTCGGTGGCGATCGCCAGTCCCAGCCCCGACCCGCGCACGTTCTGGTTGCGCGGGCTGCGCCAGAACCTGTCGGCGGCCTGCTCCAGCTCAGCCGGAGCCAGGCCAGGGCCGTGGTCGCGGACCGAGATCCGGGCACCGCCATCGACCCGGTCGGCGGAGAGCTCGATCAGGCCGCCCTCCGCGGAGAACTTCACGGCGTTGTCGATCACGGCATCCAGTGCGCTCTCGACGATCGCCTCGTCCACCCGTGCGCGCACGCGTGCGGAGTCGAGCTGCAGGACGATGTCCTTCCGGGAGGCGACCTCGCGCCACGCCTCCGCCCGCCGTGCGAGCAGCGCGCTCAGGTCGACGTCCTCGAAGTCCGATTCGCGCACGGCGCCCCGCGCGAAGCCGAGCAGCGTGTCGAGGATGCGCGTCATCCGCTGCCCCTCCTCGCGGATCTTCTCCACGTCTGCGGCGCCGGTCTCGCCCAGATCCGCAGCGAGCACCTCGACGCGCAGCAGCAGGGCGTTCAGCGGGTTGCGCAGCTCGTGCGAGGCGTTCAGCGCGAACTCCTGCTGCCTGGCCACGACCCGCTCGATCTCGTCGGCCATCCTGTTGAACATCAGGATCATGCGATGCAGCTCCGCAGGACCGGTGTCGTCGGCGATCCGGGCCTCCATGTCGCCGCGCTCCATCGCCTCCATCGCCTGATCGAGTCGCCGCACGGGGCGCAGCACCCACCCGGCCAGACGGAACACCACGAGCAGTCCGGCTGCGATGACGAGGGCGGCGACCGTGACGATCAGCAGCCACTGCCTGCCGATCTCCGCGCGGGGCACGTCGACGCTGGCCGACATGACGACGGCGCCGATCACGTCGCCGCCGTCGAACACCGGCTCCACCAGTGACAGGTCGGTGAACTGCCAGGGCAGGGCGTTCTGCGGCAGCTCTCCCCTGCGCCCCGAGAGCGCCAGCTTGATCTGCGCATCGACGTCGGGGCTGTCGAACACCGGGTCGGCATCCGCCGGCGCCCATGGGCGACCGGTGCGATCCACGATCACGACACGCGTGCCGTAGAGCTCGCGATAGCGCTGCACCTCGCCGTCGAAGACCTCGGTGCTGCCCGAGAGCAGCGCCTGACGCGCTCCGGTGACGAAATAGCTCAGGTCTCCGAGCTGCTCGGCGTAGAACTCCTGCTGCACACTCCGCGCCGCACTCCAGGCATAGGCGCCGCCGAGCACGGTCAGCACCAGCACGAGCGGGACGAGGAAGACGATGATCAGCCGGCGGCGCATGGTCACGCCTCCAGCCGGTACCCGACGCCCCGCACCGTCTCGATCAGCGACGCCCTCCCGATCTTGCGGCGGATCGATGCCACATGCACTTCCAGCGAGCGTGCGAAGCTCTGCCAGTCGGTGTTCCACACCTCGCGGATCAGCCGATCGCGCGGCACGGCGACACCCGGGTAGCGTGCGAGCACGGCGATGATGTCGAACTCCTTGCGCGTGAGATCGATCGGGGTGCCGTCGACGAGCACCCGCCGCGCGACCAGGTCGACGTTCACCCCGTCCGCCTCGATGACGGCACGATCGGCCGGTGCCGGCGGCAGCGCGTCCAGCGGATGCAGCCGCCGGGTGACCGCCTCGATGCGTGCGAGCAGCTCGCGCACGTCGTACGGTTTGACGACGAAGTCGTCGGCGCCCGCGCGCAGCCCCCGGATGCGCTCCTGCACGTCGCTGCGCGCCGTCGCGATGATCACCGGCACCCCGCTCTGCGCCCGGATGCGACGGCACAGATCGATGCCGTCGATGTCGGGCAGACCCAGATCGAGCAGCACCACCTCGGTATCGGACCCGAGCATCTCGAGAGCCTCGGCGCCGTCGACGGCACGGACGGTCGCGTACCCGGACCGGCTGAGGAAGGCCTCCAGCGCCTCGGCCACGCGATCGTCGTCTTCGACGATCAGGATGCGCACGTCGTCACGCTCCTCCGCCGGCGCGCTGCGCGAAGGCGCTCTCGTACAGGCACACACTGGCCGCGGTCGCCAGGTTCAGCGACTCTGCGCGACCGTAGATCGGAAGGCGCAGCGAATGGTCGGCCAGCCCGAGCATCTCATCGTCCAGTCCGCGTGCCTCGTTGCCGAACAGCCACGCGGTGGGCCGCTCCAGCACGCCATCGGCCCTGGCCTGCAGCAGGTCCTCGCCCTTGATGTCCGCGGCGAGCACCTGCATCCCCGCTCCGTGCGCGCGGGTGACGACATCCACGAGGTCTCCCCCGACCGAGAACGGCAGGTGGAACAGCGACCCGGTCGTGGAGCGCACCACCTTGGGGTTGTACGGGTCGACCGTGCGACCGGTGAGCACGACAGCATCCGCCCCCGCGGCGTCAGCCGCCCGGATGATCGTGCCGAGGTTCCCCGGGTCGCGCACCTCTTCGCAGATGGCGATCAGGCGAGGGGATGCCGAGAAGATGTCCCGCACCGAGGTGGGCGTCTGGCGCGCCACCGCGACGATCCCCTGCGGCGTGACGGTGTCGGCCATGGCCGACAGCACGCTCTCGGTGACGTATTCGACCTCGATGCCGTGCTCGGTCGCGAGCGCGCGCACATCGGAGTGCTTCTCCCACGCCGTCGGCGTCGCGAACAGCTCGACGATCGCGTCGGACAGGTAGTTCAGCGCTTCGCGCACCGACTGGGGGCCCTCGAGCAGGAACAGCCCGGCCTCCGCGCGTGCGCTGCGCTTGGTCAGCTTCGCGACGGCACGGACTCGGGGCGATCGGGGATTCTCGAGCACGCTCTCAGTGTACTGGGAGCACAACGACGAAACGGGCGCCTCCCCCAGGGGAGACGCCCGTTTCCGGATCGTTCAGATCAGGCGGCGGCCTTCGGAGCGTTGACGTCCGAGGGCAGTGCCTTCTTCGCGACATCGACCAGCGTGGCGAACGCCGCGGGGTCGGTCACGGCCAGGTCGGCGAGCATGCGACGGTCCACCTGGACGCCCGCGAGGCCGAGGCCCTGGATGAAGCGGTTGTAGGTGATGCCGTTCTGGCGGGCAGCGGCGTTGATGCGCTGGATCCACAGACGACGGAAGTCGCCCTTGCGCTTGCGACGGTCGCGGTACGAGTAGACCAGCGAGTGGATGACCTGCTCTTTGGCCTTGCGGTACAGACGCGAGCGCTGGCCACGGTAGCCCGAGGCGCGTTCGAGGATGACGCGACGCTTCTTGTGCGCGTTGACTGCGCGCTTGACTCTTGCCATTTTCCTATGTTCCTATTCGTACGTCGGGCGCTCAGCCGCGGCCGAGAAGCTTGTTGGCGACCTTGGTGTCGGCCTTGGAGAGGACCTGGTCCTGGTTCAGGCGACGCGTGCGGCGGCTCGACTTGTGCTCGAGGTTGTGGCGCATGCCGGCCTGCTGCTTCTTCAGCTTTCCGCTGCCGGTGATCTTGAAGCGCTTCTTCGCACCCGAGTGGGTCTTCTGCTTCGGCATCTTCTCTTCCTTCGTGTGGCGCCCGTTCGGGCGACGGTGGGTTACCCGCGCGGTGCGGGAGCTGTGGGGCGGCTCAGGCCGCGGATTCGTCCTTGGGCGCGTCGCTCGCCGCCTTCGCCTCGCGGACAGCCTGCTTGTGCGCGGTGCGGACGGCGTTCTGCTCGGCCTTGGCCTCGGACTTGTTCTTCAGCGGAGCCACGACCATGACCATGTTGCGGCCATCGATCGTGGGGTTCGACTCGACCGTGCCGAACTCGGCCACGTCCTCGGCGAACTTGCGCAGCAGGCGCACGCCCTGCTCGGGACGCGACTGCTCACGACCGCGGAACAGGATCATCGCCTTCACCTTGTCCCCGGCCTTGAGGAAGCCCTCGGCGCGCTTGAGCTTGGTCGTGTAGTCGTGAGCCTCGATCTTCAGGCGGAAGCGCACCTCTTTGAGGATGGTGTTCGCCTGGTTGCGGCGTGCTTCCTTCGCCTTCTGCGCTGCCTCGTACTTGAACTTGCCGTAGTCCATGATCTTGACCACGGGCGGCTTGGAATTGGGTGCGACCTCGACGAGGTCGAGGTCTGCTTCCTGGGCCAGACGCAGCGCTGACTCGATGCGGACGACACCGATCTGCTCACCCGCGGGGCCGACGAGGCGGACCTCGGGGACGCGGATGCGCTCATTGGTACGGGGATCGCTGATGCGGAGCTCCTTAGACGTGGTTTCGGCCACCGGGATGCGGGTTGCATCTCGGGCGAAATCGAAGTCTCCCCACCCGCCGGTGCATCTCAGAGACACCGGCCTGTGACACCCATTCCACCGGAATCCGGCGGGGTGCAGAACCCGGTAGCCTGGAGCGGCAAGCGCGGGTGGGAATGAATCCTCTTTCGTGCCGGAGCATGACGCTCCGGAGCCCGCAGAAGTCTATCAGAAAGCATCCTCAAGTGACGATTCCTGCCGAGCACCCCGATGACCGCCACGAGCGCTGGGCGCAGCAGGAGCAAGCCGCCTCCTCTGCGACGCGTGACATCGCCGACGTTCCCGCCGTCGAGGTGATCACCACGACCTCCGTGCACCTGATGAGCGCGGCTGCGGTCAAGCTCGGCCTGGCCGACGACCCCGAGGCGCAGCTCGACCTGGACGAAGCGCGCAAGCTCATCAACGCCCTCGCCGGTCTCATCACCGCCGGCGCACCGGAGATCAGCAACGCGCACGCCCGTCCGCTGCGCGACGGCCTGCGCTCCCTGCAGCTCGCCTTCCGCGAGGCCTCTCCGATCAAGGACGAGGTCGGCAAGGGCCCCGGCGAGAAGTGGACCGGTCCGGTCAGCTGATCACGACGCCGAGCGGGTCAGCTTCACGGTCAGCGAGTCCACCAGCACGGCCATCCGGTCATCGGCGGCCCAGCGCTGTGCGAGGCGCGCGAGCACGGCATCCAGCGTCTCCCGGTCCAGCCCGTCGATGAGCTCGAGCGTGACCACCAGCTCGGGGCCACGCATCCTGGCGTCCGGGTCCCCCGACGCCACGGCGACGTCGATGACGGCCAGCTCGTGGCCGATGCTCTCGCGCAGCGCGGTGAAGACCTCCGGAGAGAGGAAGCTCGGCTCCCAGGGCTGCCCCTGCGCGATCGCCCACACCGCCGGCCTGCGGAAGACGAACTCGGTCTCGGAGGCCGGGTCGAGCACGATCAGATCGGTCTGCTCGCTCGATGCCGACAGCGCCACGCGGACGGCCTCGACGGGGATCGGACGGGCGGTGGCATCCCACCGGCTCATGGCCTCGACTGACGAGAACGCCGGTTGCACGCGCCGCCCGTCGGGGGCGGCGACTGTCACGATCGACAGCTCCTGCGTCTTGTCGACCTTCAGGCCGGTCGGGCCGACGCCCTCGTCGCCCTTCTCGGCGACGAGCGGCACCAGCACGCGCGCATCGCGGAATGCATCGACGACCTCGACCTGGGATCCGGTCCCGGCGCGGAAGCTCAGCAGCGCATCCAGCAGCGTGGGGTCGGCGGAGCCGTCGTCGTCGGCGCGGGTGTTCGGCTCGAAGCTGCGCCCCGCCCACGGGACGCCCGCAGAGTCGGCGCCACCAGGGGATGCCGTCGATCCCACCGATGCCCCATGACCGCAGGCGTCGTCAGTCGCCGGCGACATCCAGCGCCTCTGCCAGGGTGAACTGCCCGGCGTAGAGCGCCTTGCCGACGATGGCGCCTTCGACCCCCAGCGGCACGAGGTCGCGCAGCGCGGCGATGTCGTCGAGGTTCGAGACGCCGCCCGATGCGATCACCGGCTTCGGCGTGCGCGAGGTGATCTCACGCAGCAGGTCGAGGTTCGGGCCGCGCAGCGTGCCGTCCTTGGTGACGTCGGTGACGACGTACCGGCTGCATCCGGCCTCCTCCAGGCGCTCCAGCACCTCCCAGATGTCACCGCCATCCTTGGTCCAGCCACGGGCTGCCAGCGTGCTGCCGCGCACATCCAGACCGACGGCGACGGCCTCGCCGTAGCGACCGATCACGTCCGCCGCCCACTCCGGGTTCTCCAGCGCGGCGGTGCCGAGGTTGATGCGGTTGGCGCCGGACTCCAGCGCCGCCTCGAGGCTGGCATCGTCGCGGATACCGCCGGAGAGCTCGATGTTCACGCCGCGGTACTGCTTGATGACCTTGCGCAGGATGCCGGCGTTGCTGCCGCGCCCGAACGCGGCGTCGAGGTCGACGAGATGGATCCACTGCGCACCCTGGTCGACCCATTCGCCGGCGGCGTCGATGGGGTCGCCGTAGTTGGTCTCCGTGCCGGCCTCACCCTGGGTGAGACGCACCGCCTTGCCGCCCGCGACGTCGACCGCGGGGAGGAGGATCAGCGAAGGGGCCTGTGCGAAGTCGTTCATGACGTCCTTGATTCGGGAGGGATCCGCCGGGTGCGGACACGAGAGACGAGACTAGTCCGGGCTGGTGCCGGGTTCAACATGGCAGGTCCCTTGTGTCGGAGCGTCGGTGTGCCGCGGCCTCAGCCGAGCGAGCCGACCCAGTTGGTGAGCAGGCGGATGCCGGCGTCGCCGGACTTCTCGGGGTGGAACTGGGTGGCCGACAGCGGGCCGTTCTCCACGGCGGCGAGGAATCGCTCGCCGTGCGTCGCCCAGGTCAGCGCCGGTCGCCGGAACGGACCGGTGACCTCGATGTCCCAGGCCTTCGCGGCGAACGAGTGCACGAAGTAGAAGCGCTCATCCTCGATGCCGCGGAACAGCACGCTGTCCTCGCCCGCCTCGACCGTGTTCCAGCCCATGTGCGGCAGCACGGGAGCATCCAGCTCGGTGACCGTGCCCGGCCACTCGCCCAGTCCCTCGGCGTTCTGGCCGCGTTCGACGCCGCGTTCGAACAGCACCTGCATCCCGACGCAGACACCGAGGACGGGCCGTCCGCCGGCCAACCGCCGGTCGATGATCTCGTCTCCGCCGTGCGCACGCAGTGCCTCGGCCACGGCTGCGAAGGCCCCGACTCCTGGCACGAACAGCCCATCCGCCTCCTGAGCGGCTCGCCGATCGTCGGTGAGCTGCACCTCTGCGCCGGCAGCAGCAAGGGCCTTCACCGCGGAGTGGACGTTCCCCGACTCGTAGTCGAAGACGACGACGCGCGGGGTCCGTGTCACAGCGCGCCCTTGGTCGACGGGATGCCCTCGACCAGCGGGTCCAGTGCCTTCGCCTGCCGGAAGGCCCTCGCGAACGCCTTGAACTCCGCCTCGGCGATGTGGTGCGGGTCGCGTCCGCCGAGCACGCGCACGTGCACGGTCAGCGCGGCGTTGAAGGCGATGGCCTCGAACACGTGCCGCACCAGAGACCCGGTGAAGTGGCCGCCGATCAGGTGCAGCTCGAAGCCGGCGGGCTCGCCGTCGTGCACCAGGAACGGACGCCCGGAGATGTCGACGACGGCCTGCGCGAGCGCCTCGTCCAGCGGCACGAGCGCGTCACCGTAGCGGGCGATGCCCGACTTGTCGCCGAGCGCCTCACGGATGGCCTGTCCGAGCACGATGGAGATGTCTTCCACGGTGTGGTGCGCGTCGATGTGGGTGTCGCCCGTGGCGCGCACCGTGAGGTCGGTGAGCGAGTGCTTCGCGAACGCGGTGAGCATGTGGTCGAAGAACGGCACAGAGGTGCTGATGTCGCTGCGGCCGGTGCCGTCGAGGTTCACCTCGACCTCGACGGTCGACTCGGAGGTGCTGCGGGCACGCTGCGCCGTGCGAGGCTGCGGGGCGGGGCGGGTGTCGCTCATGATGCTGATCCTATCGACGCAAGTGCTTCCAGGAAGGCCGTGGTCTCGGACTCGGTGCCGGCGGAGACGCGCAGGTGGCCGGGGATGCCGACATCCCTGATCAGCACACCGCGGTCGTACAGCGCCCGCCAGAGGGCCTTCGGGTCGTCCACCCCGCCGAAGAGCACGAAATTCGACCACGATGGGTGCGGCCGGTAGCCGAGTGCTTCCAGGGTCGCGGAGATCCGGTCGCGCTGCTCGACGATCTCGTCGACCATCTGCAGCATCGTGCCGGCATTTCGCAGCGCCGCGGTCGCCGCCGCCTGAGTGAGAGCACTGAGGTGGTAGGGCAGACGCACCAGGCGCAGCGCGTCGATGAAGGCGGGATCGGCGGCGAGGTATCCCACCCGCGCCCCGGCGAATGCGAACGCCTTGCTCATGGTGCGAGAGATCGCCAGTCGTGGGCTCCCCGGCAGCAGCGACAGTGCGGATACCGCGTCCTTCGGCGCGAACTCGTGATACGCCTCGTCGACCACCACGACGCCGCGCGCCGCCGCGTACACGGCCTCGATCACGTCGAGTCCGAGCGGCGTTCCGGTCGGGTTGTTCGGCGAGCACAGCAGCACGACATCCGGATCCGCTGCGGCCACCTGCTCCGCCGCGCTCTCGGGCGTGATCGAGTAGTCGTCCTCACGAGTGCCGGCGACCCATTGCGCACCCGTCCCCTGGGCGATCAGCGGGTACATCGAATAGGTGGGCGCGAAGCCGAAGACGGTGCGCCCGGGACCGGCGAAGGCCTGCATGATGTGCTGCAGCACCTCGTTGGAGCCGTTGCCCGCCCAGACCTGATCCGCAGTGAGCCCGTGCCCGAGATAGTCGGCGAGGGCCTCGCGCAGCTCGGTGAACTCCCGATCGGGATAGCGATTGACCTCACTGAGCGCGAGAGCGACGTCATCGAGGATCTCGCCGACGACCGCTTCCGGCACCGGATGCGTGTTCTCGTTGACGTTCAGCGCGACCGGCAGCGGCGCCTGCGGCGCACCGTAGGGAGTGAGCCCGCGAAGGTCGTCGCGGAGGGGCAGCTCGTCGAGAGAGGTCACCCTTCCCATGGTAGAGCGCGGGACGTCTGCCGAGAGCCGGATGACGGCGTCAGCGGGAGTACTGCGTGGGGATCGCGATCTCGTCACCGACCTGGATCGATGCGCTGCTGAGGTTGTTCAGACTCATGATGTCGTCGATCACGACGCGGGGGTCCACACCCGGTGCGGTCTCGGTGGCGATCGACCAGAGGGTCTCCCCGGCAGCGCCGTCACCGTCTCGAAGGAGACCGGGTCGCCGTGCTCGCCGGAGGCCAGGGCGGAGCCGCCCGCGATCACGGAGAACGCGATCCCGGCAGCGAGAGGGGCGGCGACGACGGCTGCCAACACACGGCGGCCGCGCGCGGTCATACGCAGCCTGGTCGTGCGCATCGAACGCCCGGCGGCACCGGCGGAGGCGCGCAGGATCGCGGGGCTCTGGATGCTGATGGTGCTCATCTGATGCTCCTCTTCTCGTCCGCCGATCGCCCGGCGGAAGTGGTGCAGCTTTCGCATCCGGCACCCGGCCGGGGATGCCGAATGCGAAGCTACGTTCCGAACTTATCTTCGATCTCGAACATCTGTCAAGCGTTCTTCGAAATCCAGGCGACCATTTCGTCGACTCGCTCGAACGAATCTTCCGTTTTCCGCGTTCTATCGGATACGGTTTCGATACGGACAGCACACCACTGGCCACCGACATTCGAACCGGGCACCCGCGTCGGCGCGGATCCCGCCCCGGTCGACTCGAACGAAGGAGCACCGATGAGCGACATCCCCGCCCCCGCATCCGAGGCTCCGCGCACCCGTCGGCGCAAGAGCCTGAGCGCCAAGCAGCTGGCGATCCTCGAGGTCATCCAGACCTCCATCGCGCGGCACGGCTATCCGCCGAGCATGCGCGAGATCGGCGACGCCGTCGGCCTGAAGTCGCTGTCCAGCGTCACCCATCAGCTGGGCCAGCTGGAGCTCAGCGGCTATCTGCGCCGCGACCCGGGCAAGACCCGCGCCATGGAAGTGCTGATCGATCTGCCGGGCACGAGCACCGAGAGCCCGGCCGACACCTCCCCGGCCGTGGGCGACGCCGCGCTGGTGCCGCTGGTCGGGCAGATCGCAGCCGGTGTGCCGATCACCGCCGACCAGCAGGTCGAGGAGATCTTCCCGCTCCCCCGTCAGCTCGTCGGCAAGGGCGATCTGTTCATGCTCAAGGTGAGCGGCGAGTCGATGATCGACGCAGCCATCTGCGATGGCGACTGGGTGGTCGTGCGCACGCAGAACACCGCCGAGAACGGCGAGATCGTCGCAGCGATGATCGACGGCGAGGCGACCGTGAAGACGTTCCGGCGCCGCGACGGGCACATCTGGCTGCTGCCCCGCAACTCTGCGTTCGAGCCGATCCTTGGTGACGAGTCGGTCGTGCTCGGCAAGGTGGTGGCGGTGCTGCGCGCCGTCTGACCGCGCCCAGGCTCCTCTCACCTGACTCCGCCGAGACCCCTCCTGAACGTCGAGACCCCTCCTGGATCTCGCAATTCAGGAGGGGTCTCGACGCTGACGAGGGTCTCGCCGCGAGTACGGGTCAGGCGGGGACCACCACGTCCTCGCGGACGCGATGGGTGGCCTCGACGATGTTGTGCAGCGATGCCACGGTCTCGTCGTAGCCGCGGGTCTTCAGCCCGCAGTCCGGGTTGACCCAGAGCTGCTGCAGCGGCAGCTCGTCCACTGCACGACGCAGCAGCTGCTCGATCTCGTCGACGCTGGGCACGCGGGGCGAGTGGATGTCGTAGACGCCCGGCCCGACGCCGTGGTCGAACCCGGATCGCGCCACATCGGCGACGACCTCCATCCGGCTGCGCGCGGCCTCGATCGAGGTCACATCGGCGTCCAGCGCGCGGATCGCGTCGATCACCACGCCGAACTCCGAGTAACACAGGTGGGTGTGCACCTGCGTGCCTGCCGCGGCGCCGCCGGTGGCGAGGCGGAACGAGCGCACCGACCAGTCCAGGTAGGCGGCCTGGTCGGCCTTCTTCAGCGGCAGCAGCTCGCGCAGCGCCGGCTCGTCGACCTGGATGATCTCGATTCCGGCCTGCTCGAGGTCGGCGATCTCGTCGCGCAGCGCCAGTGCCACCTGGTTGGCGGTCTCGGCGAGCGGCTGGTCGTCGCGCACGAACGACCATGCCAGGATCGTCACCGGACCGGTGAGCATGCCCTTGACGTGCTTGGCGCTCAGCGACTGCGCGTACGCCGCCCACGACACGGTGATCGGCGCGGGGCGCGACACGTCGCCCCACAGAATCGAGGGACGGGTGGCGCGCGATCCGTAGGACTGCACCCAGCCGTGCTCGGTCACCGCGAAGCCGTCCAGGTGCTCAGCGAAGTACTGCACCATGTCGTTGCGCTCGGCCTCGCCGTGCACGAGCACGTCCAGGCCCAGCTCCTCCTGCAGCGCGACGACGCGGTCGATCTCGGAGCGCAGGAAGGCCTCGTAGTCGTCCTGCGGCACCTCACCACGACCGAACTGCGCACGCGCACGACGGATGTCGGCGGTCTGCGGGAACGATCCGATCGTGGTCAGCGGCAGGGCGGGAAGATTCAGCGCCTCCTGGGCGCTCTTGCGCTCCTCGTAGGAGACCCGGGAGAAGTCACCCTCGGCGAGCGCACGCGCACGCACCGAGCCGTCGAGCACGCCGGGGGCGTCGTGGCGGTCGGCGAGGGCAGCGGATGCGGCGTCGAGCTCTGCGGCGACCGCCTGTCGGCCCTCCGCGAGTCCCTGCGCGAGCGTGACGATCTGACCGACCTTCTGGTCGGCGAAGGCCAGCCACGACACCAGGCGTCGATCGAGCTTGGTCTCCTCCTGCACATCGTGCGGCACGTGCAGCAGTGAGGTGGAGGTGGATGCCGAGACGGACTCAGCGCCGAGGGCCCGCAGCGCCTCGAGCTTTCCGAGGGCGCCGTCCAGATCGCCGCGCCAGATGTTGTGGCCGTCGATCACACCGCCCACGACGGTCTTGCCGTTCAGCTCCGGCAGCGATGCCGGAATGCCCCCGCGGACCAGGTCGATGCCGATCGCCTCGATGGGGGCAGCGGCGAGCACGGGGAGCACGTCGCCGAGCTCGGCGTACGGCGCCGCGACGAAGATGGCGGGGCGCTGGACGGCGCCGCCGAGCACGGCGAGGGCACGCTGTGCGGCATCCGCGAGCTGCGCGGTGGAGGCGGGTAGGGATTCGCTGACCAGTGCGGGCTCATCCAGCTGCACCCACTCGGCGCCGGCGGCCTTCAGCTTCGCGAGCAGTTCGGCGTACACGGCGAGCACGTCGTCCAGCCTGCTGAGCGGATCGAAGCCCTCCGGCGCGTCATCCGACGCCTTGGCGAGGGCGAGCAGGGTGACCGGTCCGACGATGACGGGGCGGGTGCGGAATCCGGCGTCTGCCGCTTCGGCGACCTCGCGCACGAGCCGGTCGCTGGAGAGCGAGAACGCCGTCTCGGGGCCGATCTCGGGCACCAGGTAGTGGTAGTTGGAGTCGAACCACTTGGTCATCTCCAGCGGCGCACGGTCGCCCTCGCCGCGCGCGACGGTGAAGTACGCCGGGAGTCCGATCGTGCCGTCCTGCTCGCGGAGGTGCTCGAAGCGGGTCGGGATCGCGCCGACGGTGACGGCGGCGTCCAGCACCTGGTCGTAGTACGAGAACGACTCGGGGATGGCGGAATCCTCGCGGCCGAGGCCGAGCTCCGCGAGACGCTCGCGGTTGGCGGCACGCAGCTCAGCGGCCGTCGCCCGCAGGCTCTGCTCGTCGATGCGGCCGGCCCAGAATGCCTCGACGGCCTTCTTCAGCTCGCGGCGGCGGCCGATCCGGGGGTAGCCGAGGATCGTTCCGGCGGGGAAAGCGGTCATGGGGTTCCTTTCGATGATGCGGAGAGCTGCAGCCCGGTGCGGATGCCCGCCTGGGCGAGGACGTCGAGCACGGTGTCGTGCTGGTTGAAGGCGTAGAGGTGCACTCCCGGTGCGCCGCCGGCGACGACGGCACGGGCGAGATCGGCGGCCCACTCGATGCCGACCTGCCTGCGGCCCTCGGCGGTCGGCTCGACCTCGAGGAGATCGACAGCTCTCCGGGCAGCTCCTCCCCGGTCAGCTCCAGTACACGGGCGAGCCGAGCGGGTGAGGTGATCGGCATGATCCCGGGCAGGATCGGGATGGTGACACCGGCGCGGCGGGCACGTTCGACGAAGGCCAGATAGTGATCCGCATGGAAGAACAGCTGTGTGATGGCGAGCGTGGCGCCGGCGGCCTGCTTGGCCAGCAGCGCATCGACGTGCTGGCTGCTGTATGCGGAGCGAGGGTGACCGTTCGGGAACGCCGCCACGGCGATGCTCACCTTGCGGCGGGGTGCGACGCGTACCGCTGCGGGGTTCCCCGGTACGGGCGATTCCTCGTAGGGGGCGCGCTCGGCCTGCACGCGGTCGATGAGCTGCACGAGCTGCGCGGAGCTCTCCAGGTCGCCGAGGAACGGCTCGCCCTCGCCGAGACCGGCAGGCGGGTCGCCGCGCAGCGCGAGGAAGCTGAGGATTCCGGCATCCAGAAACTCCCGGATCAGGCGCGCGGCCCCCGCATAGGTGTTGCCGACGCAGGTGAGATGGGCGAGGGGCTCGACGTCGGTGTGCGTGCGGATGTGGCGCAGCACCTCCAGCGAGCGCCCGCCGGTGGAGCCTCCGGCGCCATAGGTGACCGAGAGGAAATCGGGTCCGGCCGCCGCGAGTCGGTCGATCGTCTCGTGCAGCGCCGGTGTGCTGGCCGGTGATCGCGGTGGATACAGCTCGAAGGAGAACGGCACGCGGCGCATGGGTCTCTCCCTCGCTGATCAGGACTCGTCCCCGCCGACCTGGAGCAGGGTGTCTCAGCACGGTAGAACGGCGGAGCGGCCCGGCGCACACTGTGTGACGCCATATGTCACCCGGCGTCGTCGCACCGCCTCGCGGGTAGGGTCGTGTGCATGACCATGCCGTACGGTTCCTGGCCTTCGCCGCTCTCCGCCGCCGACGTCTCGGCATCCCCTCCGCGGATCGACGGAGCACGCTTCGTCGGCGACGAGATCTGGTGGGGTGAGTCGGTGCCGTCGCAGGGTGGCCGGGTCACGGTACGCAGCTCCTCGGGCCGCGAGATCCTGCCCGAGCCGTGGAACGCCCGCTCGCGGGTGCACGAGTACGGTGGCGGGGCGTGGACGGCGGATGCCGAGGGCACGCTGTACTTCGTGAACGCGGCCGACCAGCGGGTGCATCGGATGCTGCGCGGCGGCGCCCCGAGCCGCTGACGGCACCGGGCGCACAGTTCGGCGGCCTCACCGTGCAGCAGGGCCGCCTATTCGCCGTGCGCGAGGATCTGCGCGGAAAGGAGCACTGGCGCGGCATCGCGGAGATCCCGACGGACGGGTCGGCTGCAGACGACGACTCCGCCGCGTGGGTGTCCCACTACGGTTCGGGGTTCTACGCCCACCCGTCGCTGTCGCCGGACGGGACGCGCTTGGCCTATGTGCAGTGGACCGAGCAGCGGATGCCCTGGGAGCATGCGCGAGTCGCGGTCGTACATCTGGAGTCCGGATCGCTCACACCGGTCCCCTGCCGCGCGGCACTGCAGCCCGAGTGGCTCTCCGACGACGAGCTGCTGTACGCCGACGACGCCACCGGGCGCTGGAATCTGCACCTCGCTCGCATCGCAGAGGACACTCCTCCGCCCGCGCAGACGCCTCCCGCGACCACGGAGCCGTTCCTCCTGGCCGATGCCGACACCGGGGGCGCCCTGTGGGTGCTCGGCACTCGCTGGTACGCCGTGCTCGATGACGGCCGCATCGTCGCGGTCCGCACGAACGGCGGGGATGCCGTGGTGCTGATCGACCCGGCAGCCGGGACGGAGCGAAGGCTCGAGCTCCCCGCGACGGCCGAGGTGAGCATCGATGACGTGTCAGGCTCCCGCGTGCTGATCTCGGGAGCCGGCGCCGAAGTCTCCCGCGGCCTGTGGTTCGTGGATGTCGATTCGGATGAGGTGACCGCGATCCGCGGCGGCGAACCCGCCGATCCCGGCTGGTGCCCTCCGGCCCGCGCGGTGACCTTCGACGGACCTCACGGTGCGGTGCACGCCTTCGACTACCGGCCCGCGAACCCCGACGCGACCGCCCCCGACGGTGAGCTCCCGCCGTACATCGTGATGGTGCACGGCGGACCGACCTCGCACGTGTCGGGCGCGGCATCCGATGCCTACGCCTACTGGACCAGCCGCGGCATCGGCGTGCTCGATGTGAACTACGGCGGATCCACCGGCTACGGGCGAGCGTACCGCAAGCGGCTCGACGGACAGTGGGGCGTCGTCGATGTCGACGACGTGATCGCGGCGGCGCAGGGGCTCGCCGAGGCAGGGGTGGCCGACCCCGCCCGAATCGCCATCAAGGGCGGATCGGCGGGCGGCTGGACGGTGCTGAGCGCGCTGGTGCGCGGCGGCGCGTTCGCCGCCGGCATCAGCAGGTATGGCGTGGCGGATCTGCGGATGCTGGCATCCGACACCCACGACTTCGAGAAGCACTATCTGAACGGGCTGGTCGGCCCGCTCCCCGAGGCCGAAGCGGTCTACATCGCACGCTCGCCCCTCACGCACGCCGACCGGATCGATGTGCCGGTGCTGCTGCTGCAGGGCGCGGATGACAAGGTCGTGCCGCCGTCGCAGTCCGAGGCGATCCGCGACGCGCTGGCCGCGCGTGGCGTCCCGCACGAGTACGTGCTGTATCCGGGCGAGGGGCACGGCTTCCGCCGCGCGGAGACGATCGTCTCGTCGCTGCAGACCGAGCTGCGATTCCTCGGGACGACGTTCGGCTTCGAACCGCGGCTCTGACCGGGGTCACTCCCCCATGCGGTTGCGGGTGCGCATCGCGCGCTCGGCCTCGCGGGTGTCCTGCCGCTCGCGCAGCGTCTGACGCTTGTCGTACTCGCGCTTGCCCTTCGCGAGTGCGATCTCGACCTTGGCGCGGCCGTCAGAGAAGTACAGTCGCAGCGGCACCAGCGTGTAGCCGCCGGCCGAGACCGCGTGCTCGAGCTTGTGGATCTCGTCGCGGTGCAGCAGCAGCTTGCGGATGCGCTTGGCGGAGTGATTCGTCCAGTGCCCCTGGGAGTACTCCGGGATGTGCACGGCATCGAGGAAGGCCTCGCCGCCCTTGATGAACGCGTAGCCGTCGCTGAGGTTCGCGCGCCCTTGGCGCAGCGACTTGACCTCAGTGCCGGTGAGCACGAGGCCTGCTTCGTACGACTTCTCGAGGTTGTAGTCGTGACGCGCGCGACGGTTGGTCGCGATGACCTTCTCACCGCGTTCCCTGGGCATGATGTCTCCTGTTTCCGCAGGCCCGTGCCGGGCCAGCCGATCAGTCTAGCTCAGGTGCCGGCGCTCACGTGCGCAGCCAGCGCCGGATCGCGAAGCCGGCGGACAGCGCCGAGAGCAGGATCCCGATGCCGACCAGCACGGGGACCACGAAGACGGCGTCCTGCATCCCCACCAGTGGCCGCATGAACGGAACGCGCTCGGCCAGATACCCTTCCACCCCGAAGTGCACGCCGGTGAGCACCGCCGCGCTGGCGAAGACCGACCCGAGGAAGGCCGCGAAGACGCCTTCCAGCACGAACGGGGTCTGGATCGAGCTGTTCGAAGCGCCCACCAGCCGCATGATCCCGATCTCCTTCCGGCGCGCATAGGCCGACAGTCGGATCGTGGTGGAGATCAGCAGCACGGCGGCGATCAGCATGAGTGCGGCGACACCGACGGCGATGTACGTCGCCACGGTGAGCGCGGAGAACAGCGGATCGAGCAGCTTGCGCTGGTCCTTCACCGCATCCACGCCGGCCTGGCCTGAGAACGCTTCGGTGATCACCTCCGACTGCTGCGGATCCTTCATGGTGACGCGGAAGTCCACCGAGGTGTTCTCCACGCCGATGACGCTGGCCTGCTCCTCGCCGAGCTGGGCGACGATGTCGCGGTACGCCTCCTCCTTGCTCTGCAGGCGCATCTCGCTGATCAGCGGCGCCAGCGCGTCGCCCTCGAGAGACTCCTTGACCTTGTCGATCTGCTCCTGCGTGGCCTCGCCGCCGACGCAGTTCGGCGTGGTCGACAGCGGCGAGCACATGTACACCGTCACCTCGGCCTTCTCGCCCCAGTACGCACGCATGGTGCTGATCTGAGTCTGCATGAGCACAGCAGCGCCGACGAAGGTGAGCGAGACGAAGGTGACCAGCACCACCGAGATGACCATCGAGAGATTGCGACGCAGGCCGAGCAGGGCCTCGCCGACGATGAGTCCGAGATTCATGAGGTCGGGCCCACTTCCTCGTCATCGCCGTCGGAAAGACCGAGCCGATCGGCCACGCCGAGCTCGTCGACCTGCACATCCGGGATGATGATCGGGTTCGTCGGGTGGGTCCTGTGGGCGGGCTGTACGACCGGTTCCGGCGGCACGACCTCGGGCGGCGGTGCTTCGGGCGTGGACGCGGAGGCGGGCGCAGCGGACGCCGAATCCGATGCTGCCGCAGAACCGGTCACGGCATCCGTCGGCACGGCATCCGGTGCCACCACCGGCACCGCGGTCGTCTGCCGCTGCACCTCCTGCACGGCGGTCAGCGCCGCTGCGGCCGCCGCTCCCGGCACGGCCTCGGGACGCAGGCGCGGGATGCCGGAGGTGTCGCCGTAGCCGCCGCCCAGCTCATCGCGCACCAGCACGCCCTCCTTCAACTCGATGACGCGCCGCTGCATCTGGTCGACGAACCCGGCCTCGTGGGTGGCCATCACCACCGTCGTGCCGCCGGCATTGATCCGGGCGAGCAGCTGCATGATGTCCACAGAGGTGGCCGGGTCGAGGTTTCCGGTCGGCTCGTCGGCGAGCAGCACCTTCGGGCGGTTCACGATCGCGCGGGCGATGGCGACGCGCTGCTGCTCCTCCGGAGAGCTCGTGCGGCATCCGCTTTGCCTTGCCCTCCAGCCCCACCAGGGCGAGTGCCTCGGGCACCGCCTGCTGAATGAATCCGCGCGAAGTGCCGATCACCTGCAGCGAGAAGGCGACGTTCTGGTACACGGTCTTCGTCGACAGCAGCCGGAAGTCCTGGAAGACCGAGCCGATGTGGCGGCGGAAGTACGGCACCTTGCGATTGGCGAGCGAGCGCAGATCGCGGCCGAGCACGGCGACGCGCCCCGCGCTGGGCACGTCTTCGCGAAGGATCAGTCGCAGGCAGCTCGACTTGCCGGAGCCGGACGCTCCGACCAGGAACACGAACTCGCCGGCTTCGACATTGAAGTCGACGTCGGAGAGTGCGGGGCGCTTGGTGCCGCGGTAGCGTTTGGTGACGTTCTCGAACCGGATCATGGCGTATCGAGCCTAAGCGCGGCGCGGCGCGGCCGGTTCAGCGACACCCGGCTGAGGTCAGTCCTCTTCTTTGCGCTTGCGCCAGCGGATGCCGGCGGAGATGAAGTCGTCGAGGTCGCCGTCGAAGACGCTCGCGGGGTTGCCCGACTCGTGGCCGGTGCGCAGATCCTTGACCAGCTGCTGGCCGTACAGGAAGTAAGAGCGCATCTGATCGCCCCAGCTGGCGGTGATCGTGCCGGCCAGCTCCTTCTTCTTCGCTGCCTCCTGCTCCTTCTGCAGCAGCAGCAGACGCGTCTGCAGCAGCCTCATCGCGGCCGCGCGGTTCTGGATCTGCGACTTCTCGTTCTGCATCGAGATGACGATGCCGGTGGGCAGGTGAGTGATCCGCACCGCGGAGTCGGTGGTGTTCACCGACTGGCCGCCGGGGCCCGAGGAGCGGAACACGTCCACGCGGATGTCGTTCTCGGGGATCTCTACCTCGGTCGCCTCCTCCATGAGGGGGATGACCTCGACGGCGGCGAAGGAGGTCTGCCGCTTGTCGGCAGAGCCGAACGGGCTGATGCGTGCCAGGCGGTGCGTGCCCGCCTCGACCGAGAGGGTGCCGAAGGCGTACGGCGCGGTGATCTCGAACGTCGCCGACTTGATGCCGGCGCCCTCCGCATAGGAGGTGTCCATCACCTTCACCGGGTAGCCGTGGTGCTCGGCCCAGCGCAGGTACATGCGCATGAGCATCTCAGCGAAGTCGGTGGCATCGTCGCCGCCTGCTCCGGAGCGGATGGTGATGATCGCGTTGCGATCGTCGTACTCGCCGTCCAGCAGCGTCTGCACCTCGAGCTGGTTGATCGTCTCGGTGAGCGATGCGAGCTCCCTGCGCGCCTCCTCGGCGGAGTCCTCGTCCTGCATCTCGTTGGCCAGCTCGACCAGCACCTCCAGGTCGTCGAGGCGCCGCTCGACTTCGCTGACGCGCTTGAGGTCGGCCTGCTTGTGGCTGAGTGCGCTGGTCACCTTCTGTGCCTGATCGGGGTCATCCCACAGATCGGGCGCACCCGCCTCCTCGCTCAGACGCGCGATGTCCGCGTGCAGAGCGTCGACGTCGACGACCTCGCGGATATCACCGAAGGTGTGTCGCAGGGCCTGGATGTCGGCGGAGAGATCGAGTTCGAACATGGCAGTCCAGCCTACCGCGCCGCACACCTGCTTCCGCGCCCGGCGGCGTTAGCGTGGGGAGGTGAGCGAAAACGTCGGCAGGGTCATCAGGCAGTTCGGACCGATGGTCTACATCCCGACTGTGCTGTTCGCCCTCGGCGAGGAGCCGTGATCCCGCTGATCCCGGTGTTCGCCACCGAGCTCGGCGCGGATGTCCCGATGGCGGCGCTGGTGACCTCGGCCCTGGTGGTCGGACAGCTGTGCGGGAACATCCCCTCGGGCTGGCTGGTCGCGAAGATCGGCGAGAGATTCACGATGGTCTACGCGGGTCTGGCGGCGATGGTCGCGGGGGTCGGGATGCTGCTGGCGTCGTCGCTGATGCTGTTGACGGCCTCCGTGTTCCTGCTGGGCTTGTGCGCGGCCGCGTTCGGACTGGCCAGGCACGCGTTCATGACCACACGCGTGCCCATCCGGTTCCGTGCGCGACTGCTGTCGCTGCTGGGCGGGTGCTTTCGCCTGGGCGTGTTCGTGGGGCCGTTCATCGCCGCGGGCCTGATCAGTCTGACCGGCACCGAGCTGTCCACGGTCTGGTTCCTCCTGGGCTGCACGGCTGTGCTCGTCGTGCTGGTGCTGCTCGGCCCCGATCCGGAGCGCACCATTCCGGTGCTGCTCAAGCCCACCGGTGCAGCCGTCGCAGAGGATTCCGGAGAAGTGGTCACCGGTTCCATTCCGGTGGCCGACCAGCGCGGCGTGTTCCGCACCCTGTGGGAGCACCGCACGGTGCTCTCCCGGCTCGGAGTCTCGGCCGCCTGCCTGTCGGCCGTGCGCTCGGCACGCCAGGTGATCATGCCGCTGTGGGGCGTCTCGCTCGGCTTGGATGCGACCACAATCGCGCTGGTGGTCGGTGTGTCCGGCGCGATCGATTTCGCGCTGTTCTACGCGAGCGGTCAGGTGATGGACAAATTCGGGCGAATCTGGGCGGTCATGCCTGCGCTGGCACTGATGGGCCTGGGCTTCGTCGCGCTGTCGTTCACGCACGACATCGACTCGGCGATGCTCTGGTACGGCGCTCTCGCCGCCGTCCTCGGTGTCGGAAACGGGCTCTCCAGCGGCATCCTGCTCACCTTCGGCGCCGACCTGGCTCCGGATCGGGATCCTGCGGCGTTCCTGGGTTCGTGGCGAACGCTGACGGATGCCGGCGGCGCCGCCGCCCCCGTGGCGATCTCGGCGATCACCGCCGCGGCATCCCTGTCGCTGGCCACCGGCCTGATGGGCGTGGTGGCGCTCGTCGGCGCGGCCGGGTTCCTGCGCTGGACGCCGCGCTACGTGCCGCGCGCGCGAGACTGACCCGGCCCGGCGCCGGCGCGGGTCAGCGCAACGCCGTGCGGGTGGTCGCCGTCGATTCCAGCGGCACCCCCTCGGGGACGAACGGCGAGAGCATCGGCGGATGCCAGACCACGCTCACGGTCACGCGCGCCGAGACGCCGTCCGGTGTCCCGGCGTACGTGATCCGCGCCTCCTGTGCGACGGCGGCGACCACGGCATCCGCCTGCTCCCGCACCTTCTCATCGGTCAGCTCGGCGTGCACCCGCCCGTCCGCAGCCTCGAGCGTGAAGCCGTCGGCTCCGGCGAGCGCGGCGGCATCGGCGAGGGAATCCAGGCGCTTCTGCGCGATGTACAGGTCGGTGGCGCAGGTGCATACCAGGATCACCGCGATCGCCAGCAGCACATAGCCCAGGATCAGCGGCAGGATGCTGCCGTCGTCGTCGCCCGCGAGAGCACGGAGGCGTGCCGCGAACCGACGACGCGCTCGCACAGGCATCATCCGCTCCCCCACAGTCTCGAGGTCTTCTGCGCCGATTCGGCCTGCACGGGGATCGCGGCGATCCGATCCAGGCCGAACAGCGGCGGCATGAACGGCAGACTCACGCGGGTGGTGACGGTGACGATGACGGTGCTGCCAGCCGTGGGACAGGCGGCGCCGGAGGGGCGGCAGCGGATGCTGACGTCCACGGCATCCGCGTCCATGCCGTATTCGCGGATCACGCTCTGCAGCACGCCGTCGCCGCGCGCGGCGGCGGTGTCGGCGTCCGGGGCCTGGCCGATCACGCGCGCGGTGTGCCGCGCCGCGGCCTCGGCGCCGAGCGTCTGCTCCTGCACGGCCCCGAGGGTGAGCACGAGGTAGACCAGGGGAACCAGCAGCAGCACGCCGACGGTGATGAACTCCAGGGCTGCCGAGCCGGTGTCATCCGCCCACCGGGGGCCGAGCTCACTCGACGTCGAAGGATTCGACGGGCGCACGCGCCTCCACCTCCATCCCGTGGGGAACTCCGATGAGACCGAGCACAGGCAGTGTGGTGCGCACCCGCATCACGACGCTCTCATGCCCCAGACTGCGATCCTGGCCGACGGCGACATCCTGCGCGTACGCACTGCCGACCGCACGGCCGATGACCTCACGGGTACGTGCCGCGCCATCGGCCAGTGTCGTGTCGGCGAGCGCCGCATAGTGCGCGCCCTCCACGGCGGCGTCATGGACGACGTTGCGCACGTAGACGGCGAAGGCGACCTGCAGCACCGCCAGGACGAGCGCGGTCAGCAGCGCGCCGACGAGCACGAACTCGACGGGGCTGGAGCCGCGCTCATCGGTCGGCGATGCGGAGCTGCGCATGAGCCTGGTCAGATGCCCGAGACGCGGCCGATCGCCTGCTCGAACAGGTCCACCAGCGCGGGGCCGGCGACGGCCCAGATCAGCACCACCAAGGCAGCGGTCATCAGGGTCACGAGCACCCAGCCGGGCACGTCACCGGTTTCGTCCTGGGCGATGCCCCTGCCCGCGGAGAGCCACTTCTTGATCGTCTTCTTGATCGTCGTCATATCTGTTCCTTGTGTCGGGGCTCAGCCGAGGCCGAGCCTGATGGATCGGAGCTCAGCCGAGGCCGAGCCGGAGGATGAAGAGTCCGGGGTAGATGGCGTACAGAACCGAGAGCGGCAGGATCAGGAACACCAGGGGCAGGAGCATGAGGATCTCCTTCTTCCCGGCGTCCTCGATGATCACCCGCTTGGCCTCGTCTCTGGCATCCGCCGCCTGCGAGTGCAGCACTGCGGCCAGCGGCGCGCCGTGTTCGAGGGCTGCCACGATCTGGTCGACCGCACGCGACAGGCCGGGCAGCTGCAGACGGGTCGCGGTCTCGCCCAGCGCGTCGGCCATCGGCGAGCCGGTATGCACCGCCAGCACGGCCTGCCGCAGCTCCTCGGTGAGCTCGCCGGTGCCGATCCCCGAGACCCGGCGCAGCGCATCCAGCAGCGACTCCCCCGCCGAGAGGCACAGCGCCAGGAACTCCAGGGTCGTCGGCAGCTCATCGGTCAGCCGCGCACGCCGTGACTTCGCACGTGCGGTCAACTGCATGTCGTAGGCGACGGCGGCCCCTGCGGCGACGAGCACGGGCAGCAGAACCGCCGGCGGTGTCAACCGGCCCGCGAGAGCCATCACGACCACGATCAGCGCACCGGCCACCAGCCCGGCCACGCCCCACGCCAGCTGACGGCCTCGGAACGCGGCGGGAGACTGCGCCGTGCCCGCCTGAGCGAGGCGCAGAGCCAGCGCATCCCCGCCTCCCACGATCCGTTCGAAGGACAACCGCAGCCGCTCCCAGAGCGTTCGCCCCTGCACCGGCAGCATCGCCACCCTGGGCAGTATCCCCGACGGCAGATCCTCGTCGCGCACCACGTCGCGCAGGTACGGGGCGATACGACGCTCCAGCGGAAGCGCGCCCCACCTCGGCAGCGCGGAGAGCACCCCGAGCACCCCCAGGGCGAAGCCGCCGCCCAGGAGGACGGCGAGCGCGGCATCCGTGACATCGCTCATCCGAACCACCTCTCCGGCTCTGCGAGCCGGCCGATGCGCAGCATGATCCGGTAGGCGATCACCGACACCGCCGCTCCGACGATGATCACGACCATCCCTTCGGTGCTCGCATAGGCCTGACGCCCCTCCGGCCGCATCACCAGCAGCCCCAGGATCACCCATGGTGCGATGGCCCCCAGCACGGCGGCGCCGCGGATCCAGGACTGCCGCGCCTCGACCTCGCCCCGCAGGGCGGCATCGGCGCGCACCGATGACGACAGCGCGCGGAGCACGCCGGTCAACTCGGTTCCGCCCACCTGCCTGGCCATCCGCAGCGTCTCGATGATCCGGTCGGCGATCGGATCGGCGAGCGTGGTCTTCAGCCGATCCAGGCTCGTCTCGAACCGTCCGGTGGCGTGCAGATCCCGGGCGAAGACGGCGAAGGCCGGCCGGACCGCCGGTGGGGCGGAGTCGGCCAGGCTCGCCACCGCGTCGGGAAGCGAGAGCCCGACCCGGATCGCGGCCACCAGCAGGTCGCAGACATCCGGCCACAGCTGGCGGCGCGCCTTGCGTAGGCGCAGTCGCCGGCCGCGCAGGTACAGCACGGGTGCCGACGCGGCGGCGACGCCGGCGAGCAGCACGAGGATGGGCAGTGCGGTGATCAGCCAGGCGACGGATGCCGCGACCAGTCCCGCCGAGATCATCGTCATCAGAAGGGTGCGGGTGGATGCGCGAGCAAGGCCCGCCTCCTCCAGCAGCCTGCGCACCCGGCTCCTGCGCGCGGTTCGGGGTGCGTGCTCGCGGGGCGGCCACAGCCAGGGCGATGCGCACAGCAGCAGCCCCGCTGCCAGCAGCGCGCCGAGCAGCAGGGTCATACCGGTGCTCCAGCCCGGTGGATCGTGGCGGTCAGGATGCGACCGTGCTGCACCTCGCCGGTGGGTGCAACCACCTCGACGACCCGGCGCGTCCCATCGGCGTCGCGACGGCAGTGCACGACGTACGAGATCGAGGTGGCCAGGGCAGGAGCGATGAAGGCCCTGTCGATGTTGCGCCCGGCCAGCAGCGGCAGCAGGGCGAGCTTCTCCAGCGCCTCATCGGCAGAGTTGGCGTGGATCGTTCCCGCCGAGGGAACACCGGTATTCAGCGCGAGCACCAGGTCGAGGGCCTCCGCATCACGCACCTCTCCCACGACGATCCGATCGGGCCGCATCCGCAGCGCCTCCTTCACGAGCCGGCGCAGCGTGATCTGACCGGTGCCTTCCAGACTCGCCTGCCGCCCCTGCAGCGCGACCACATCCGGCCCCTCGACGGCCAGCTCGAAGGTCTCCTCCACTGTGATGATCCGCTGCTGATCGGCGACGGATGCCAGCAGCGCGCCGAGCAATGTGGTCTTCCCCGCGTGAGTCGCACCCGAGACGATGATGCTGCGCCCGTCGAGCAGAGCCTGCCGCAGCAGGTCGGCGATGTGCGCCGGCACCGACCCCTGCGCGACCAGGGATTCCAGGGTGCGATGCTGCGGCAGGAACTTCCTGATGTTGACAGCCCACGAGCCGCGCACCACGTCGGCGATGGCGACGTGCAGACGCGAGCCGTCCGGGAGCGACGCGTCCACGAAAGGCTGGCTGACATCCACCCGCCGTCCGGTGGACTGCAGCATCCGCTCGACCAGGTCGCGGATGATCGCATCCGTCAGCCGGAGGTCGACGCGCTCGGTGGTACCGCCGCGGGCCACGAAGATGCGGTCGGGGCCGTTCAGCCAGATCTCCTCGATCTCGGGGTCATCGAGCAGCGGCTGCAGCGCGCCGAACCCCGAGACGGAGGCCAGCACGTCCCTGATCAGCGCCGCCTCGTCGTCGATGATCGCCTCGCCGCGCTGCAGCGCCAGGTCGTTGTGACGGCGCACCTCGGTCTGGGCGATGTGCCGCGCCTCGTCGGGATTCGAGGACGGATCGGTGTGCTCGAGGCGCAATCGTCGCCGAACCCGCTCGGCGACGACGTAGGACGGATGACTCACGCCCGAGATCATGGCAGATCCGGCGATCGGCCCGTCAAAGTTATCCACAGGAACTCCTCGGCAGATCTACGGAAAACCCCCACCCTCGGATCGCTAGACTTGACCACGCGCGGGAGTGGTGGAATTGGTAGACACGCAGGATTTAGGTTCCTGTGCTTTCGAGCGTGTGGGTTCAAGTCCCATCTCCCGCACGTAGCTTCACTCCTCACCGCCGAAAACCAACGACGGGAATCCTCCCCTTGCTTCACTCCCTGATTCAGGCTCCGACGGCCTTCATGCCCGACTGGCTCAGCCCCGCTTTCATCATCGGGTGGGCCGGCGCATGGGCTCTGCTGGTCGTGTGCTTCATCATCTTCGCCGAGACCGGACTGCTCGTCGGCTTCCTGCTGCCGGGCGACACGCTCCTGGTTATCTCGGGTCTGCTGTCGCACAGCACCGACCAGTTCCCGAACGGCGTGTTTGGGGTGAACGTCTGGCTGGTCGCACTGCTGATCGGGCTCTCGGCCTTCGTGGGCGGAGAGGTCGGCTACTTCATCGGCCACAAGGGCGGCCCCGCGGTCTTCGAGCGCAAGGAGTCCGGTCTGTTCAGCCGTAAGAACGTCGAGCGCACCAATGCGTTCTTCGAGCGCTTCGGCGGCATCACCGTGATCCTCGCCCGCTTCGTGCCGATCGTGCGCACCTTCGCCCCGGTCGCCGCGGGCGTCGGCCACATGCCGTGGAAGCGCTACTCGCTGTACAACCTGATCGGCGCGGTCCTGTGGGGCTTCGGCCTGACGATGTTCGGCTACGCGATCGGCTACATTCCCCCGATCGCTGATTTCGTGAAGGACTACATCGATCTGATCCTGCTGGCTGCTGTCGCAGGCTCGGCGCTCATCGTGCTCTGGCACTACCTCGGCGAACGCCGCAAGGCGGCGAAGTACGCCGAGGCCGGCGGGGATACCGAGACGGATGCCGTCGAGGCGCAGGCGCTGCGACTGGACGCCGAGGTGTTCGACCGCGCTCCCGACCTGGACGGCGACGGCAAGCACTGAGAAGGCTCAGCCGGCCCGCTTCTTCCCGCCGGTCTTCTTGCCCTCGGCCTTCGGCTCGGCATCCTTTCGCGCCGCCTTGGTCTTCTCCACGCTGGCGCGCAGCGCCTCCATCAGATCGATGACCTCGCCGCCGGTCCCCTCATCCTCCTCTGCGAAGGTCTCCGCTACGTCGAAGGTCTCGCCGGCCTCGATCTTCGCCTCGATCAGGGTGCGCAGCTCCTTCTGATACTCATCGACGTACTCCTCCGGCTCGAAGTCGCCGGAGTAGCTGTCGACGAGCGCCGAAGAGAGCTCGAGCTCCTTCTTGCTAATCTTCACATCCTCCTCCAGCGCGGGGAACGATGCCTCGCGCACCTCGTCTGCCCACAGCAGCGTCTGCAGCACGAGCACGTCGCCGCGCACGCGAAGGGCGGCCAGCCTGGTCTTCTGCCGCAGTGTGAACCGCACGATCGCGGTGCGGTCGGTCTGCTCCAGGGTCTTGCGCAGCAGCACATACGCCTTCGGCGACTTCGAGTCCGGCTCCAGATAGTAGGGCTTGTCCAGGGTCAGCAGGTCGATCTGATCGCTGGGCACGAACTCGACCACGTCGATCTCCCGGCTCTTCTCCGCGGGCAGCGCCTCGAGATCCTTCTTGGTGAGCACGACGGTCTGGCCGTCCTCGTCGACGTACGCCCGGTCGATGTCGGCGTAGGCGACGACCTTGCCGTCCAGCTCGCAGACGCGCTGATAGCGGATGCGGCCGCCGTCCTCGTCGTGCACCTGGTGCAGCGAGATGTCGTGGTCCTCGGTCGCCGAGTACACCTTGACCGGCACGTTCACCAGGCCGAAGGTCACGGCGCCCTTCCAGATGCTCCTCATCACACAAGTATCACCAGTCACAGCCGAGACGGCCAGGGGATTGACCTGGGCCGATCTCCCTGGGCCGATCTCCCTGGGCCGGCTACCCGTGCCGACTACCCGTGCCGACTACTCTGTGCACATGGCAGCGAGCGGGCAGGTCGTGCGGGTGGATGGCCGTCGCCTGCGCGTGACCAATCTCGACAAGGTCGTCTACCCCGAGACCGGCACGACGAAGGGCGAGATCCTCGAGTACTGCACCCGCGTCGCGCCCGTCATGCTGCCGCACCTGCGCGGCCGCCCGGTCACGCGCAAGCGCTGGGTGGACGGGGTCGGCACCACGGATGCTCCGGCGGAGAGCTTCTTCGCCAAGCAACTGGAGCAGGGCGCGCCGGACTGGGTGCGGCGGATGCCGATCGAGCACTCCGAGGGGCCGAAGGAGTACCCTCTCGCCGATGACGTCGCCACGCTGGCGTGGTTCGCGCAGGTGGCCGCGCTGGAGCTGCACGTGCCGCAGTGGCGGTTCACGCATTCCGGTGGCCGCGGCCGACCCGACCGTCTCGTGCTGGATCTCGACCCCGGCCCCGGTGCGGGGCTCGCGCAGTGCGCCGCGGTCGCGCGGATCGCTCGCGGCATCCTCACCGGCATGGGTCTGGAGCCGCTGCCGGTGACCAGCGGCAGCAAGGGCATCCATCTGTACGCGCGTCTGCCGACCACCGACGACGGCACCGGCAGGCAGACCAGCGACGAGGTCTCGGCCGTCGCCAAGGAGCTCGCGCGGCTGATCGAGGCGGATCATCCCGAAATCGCCACGCACACGATGGCAAAGACCGCGCGCACCGGCAGGGTGTTCATCGACTGGAGTCAGAACAGCACCTCCAAGACCACCATCGCCCCCTACTCGCTGCGCGGCCGCGCGCATCCCTTGGTGGCGGCGCCGCGCACCTGGGAAGAGCTGGACGATCCGGAGCTGCGGCACCTCGAGTTCGCCGAGGTGCTGGAGCGGGTGGATGCCGGCATCGATCCGCTCGCCGCGCTCGCTTCGCCGCATCCGGCACTGGCCTCCTACCTCGCCAAACGCGACGCCGCGAAGACTCCCGAGCCCATGCCGCGCGCGGCATATGCCGCTACCGCGACGGCGCCGCGCTTCGTGATCCAGGAGCATCACGCCAGCAGCCTGCACTACGACCTGCGCATCGAGCGTGACGGCGTGCTGATCAGCTGGGCTGTGCCCAAGGGGTCCCCGAGACCTCGGAGCGCAATCATCTCGCCGTGATGACCGAGCCGCACCCACTGGAGTACCTCACATTCGAGGGCGAGATCCCCCAGGGTGAGTACGGCGCAGGGTCGATGACCGTCTGGGACATCGGCACGGTGATGCTGGAGAAATGGCGCGACGACGAGGTGATCGGCACCTTCACCGGAAGAGCGGGCGGCCGGCTCGGCTCGGCGCGGCTCGCCCTGATCCGCACCGAAGGCGAGGGCGAGAAGTCGCAGTGGCTGCTGCATCGGATGCCGGATGCCGGTGCACCGCGCACGAAACAGCACACGAGACAGCGCACGAACCCGCACCTGTCACAGCGCACGTCACAGCCGGCACTGCAGGATGCTCCTGAGCACGCGCACGAAGCAGCACGCGAGAGGGGCGACGCTGCCCGCATCCGTCCGATGCTCGCCGAGACCGGCACGCCGGGCCTGGCCCGGGCGCTCAGCACGCCGTCCTGGGCCGAGGTGAAATGGGACGGCATCCGCGCCATCGGCACCTGGGCCGACGACCGCCTCACGCTGCGAGCACGCAGCGGCACCGACATCACCGGGCGATACCCGGAACTGACCTCCCCGAGCTCGCTGAGCCTGCCGGCATCCGATGCCGTCGTCGACGGCGAGATCGTCGCCTTCGACGCGCAGGGGCGACCCAGTTTCAGCCGACTGCAGGACCGGATGCACCTCACCCGCGCCCGCGAGATCGAGCGCGAGGCCGCGCGAACACCGGTGAGGTACGTGCTGTTCGACCTGATGCGGCTGGACGGGCACGATCTCAGCCGGCTGCCGCTGCGGCAGCGCCGGGAGCTGCTGGAGCAGCTCACCGCCGATGTGACCGCTCCCGTGCAGGTTCCGCCCGTCTTCGACGATCTCGACGCGGCACTGGCTGTGAGTGCGCGGTACGGGCTGGAGGGGGTCGTCGCGAAGGACCCGGAGTCCGGTTACCGTCCCGGAGCACGATCGTCGTCGTGGCTGAAACTCAAGCACACCCGCACGCAGGAGGCGGTGATCGTCGGCATCCGTCCCGGCCGCGGCAACCGCAGCGGCACGATCGGCTCGCTGCTGCTCGCCGTGCCCGACCAGGACGGCTCCCTGCGGTACGTGGGCCGCGTCGGCACCGGGTTCACCGACCGGATGCTGCGCGACCTCGCCGCCCGACTGGAGCCGCTGCGCGCATCGTCGCCGGGGCTCGCAGGGGTGCCGTCCGCCGATGCCTCGGACGCGCAATGGGTGCGTCCCGAGCTGGTCGGGGAGGTGGAGTTCGCGAACTGGTCGCCGGGCGGCATCCTGCGTCACGCACGCTGGCGCGGACTGCGGCCCGACAAGGATCCCCGCGAGGTCCGGCAGGAGACCTGAGCCGTCGCGAGCGCTGCGCCGCCGTCAGGCGTGCGTCGCCTCGCAGTCGTCGTGATCGGCCGGCTCGAACTGGAATGTGGAGTGCTCGACATCGAAGTGCTCGGCCAGGCACGAGGTCAGCTCCTGCAGCAGCTCCGCCGAGCGCGCCGCGGAGTACACGTCAGGGGCGACCGTGACATGTGCCGTGAACACCGGCGCACCGCGGGTGAGCTGCCAGATGTGCACGTCGTGCACATCGACGACGCCGTCGTACTTCGTCAGGTGCTCGCGGATCTCGTTGACCGACATGCCCTTCGGCGCGGATTCGGCGAGCACCGAGAAGACCTCGCGCAGCAGTGAGATCGCCCGGGGCAGGATCATCGCGGCGATCACCAGCGAGGCGATGGCATCGGCGGGCATCCAGCCCGTGACGACGATCACGACGGCGGCGACGATCACCATCACCGAGCCGATCAGGTCGCCCATCACCTCCAGGTAGGCGCCGCGCACGTTGATACTGGTCCGCTGGGCGCGGCTGAGGATCCACATCGAGATCGCGTTCGCGACCATGCCGACGACGGCGACGACGAGCATGAGGGGGCCCGCCACCTCCACCTCTCCCGGTTCGATGAGCCTTCGCACGCCCTGCACGGCGACGACGACCATGAGCACGCTGAGGATGATCGCGTTGATCAGCGCGCCGAACACCTCCGCGCGCTGATAGCCGAACGTGCGGCGGTCGTCTGCGGGACGTGCGGCGACCGCCGTCGCGATGAGCGCGATCACCAGTGCTGAGGAGTCCGTGAACATGTGCGCGGCGTCGGCCAGCAGCGCCAACGACCCCGACAGGATCGCCCCGACCACCTGCACCACCATCACTGTGACGGTCAGCCCGAGAGAGACCGCCAGCAGGCGCCGGTGACCGGCATCGCGGAGGCCGCCCGCTGCGGGCGCGTGATCGTGCATACCTCCAGGCTAGGCCGGGTTCAGCCGCCCTGTGGCCGTTCCGCGCAGTCGGGAACGGTAACGGTTCTCAACAGCGGGACGAGCCCTCACAGCCCGGCCAGCAGCGGTACCAGAGCGCGGAAAGCTCGGGCGCGGTGCGACTGGGACTGCTTCTCGGCATCTGTGAACTGGCCGACGGTGCGCTCGGATGCCTGATCCTGGCCGTCCGGGATGAAGATCGGGTCGTAGCCGAAGCCGCCCTCCCCCGCCGCCGCGTGCGCCAGGCGCCCCGGCCAGATGCCCTCGACGACATGCTCGGCGCCCTCGGCGGTGACCAGGGCGATCGTGGAGTGGAACTGCGCACCGCGATGCGGGTCGGCGATGTCGTGCAGCTGGTCCAGCAGCAGCTCCAGGTTGGCGACGGCATCCTTCTTCTGCCCGGCCCAGTATGCCGAGAAGACGCCGGGCGAGCCGCCCAGCACGTCCACGCAGATGCCGGAGTCGTCGGCGAGTGCGGGCAGGCCGGTGTGCGCGGCGGCGGCCCGCGCCTTGATCAGCGCGTTCTGCGCGAAGGTCACGCCGTCCTCGACCGGCTCAGGGCCGTCGTAGCCGACGACCTCGAGGTCGGGCCTGGTCGATGCGACGATCTGTGCGAACTCGGCGACCTTGTGCGGGTTGTGCGTGGCGAGGACGACCCGCATCAGGCATCCACCGACAGCGCGGCGAGCTGATGCTCCTTCAGGCTCGCGCAGCCGTTCACCCCGAGTTCCAGCAGCGCATCCAGTTCGCGCTTGTCGAAGGGCGCCCCCTCTGCGGTGCCCTGCACCTCGACGAACAGCCCACGGCCGGTGACGACGATGTTCATGTCGGTCTCGGCGCGCACATCCTCGACGTATGCCAGATCGAGCATGGGCTCGCCGTCGATGATGCCGACCGAGACGGCGGCGACCGAGTCCAGCAGCGGCGTGGAGTTGCGGCCGATGAACCTCTTCTCGCGTCCCCACTCGATGGCATCGGCCAGCGCGACGTACGCGCCGGTGATCGCCGCGGTGCGGGTTCCGCCGTCGGCCTGCAGCACGTCGCAGTCGATGACGATCGTGTTCTCGCCGAGCGCCTTGGTATCGACCACCGCGCGCAGCGCACGGCCGATCAGGCGGGAGATCTCATGGGTGCGGCCGCCGATGCGACCCTTCACGCTCTCGCGGTCGTTGCGGCTGTTGGTGGCACGAGGCAGCATGGCGTACTCGGCGGTGACCCACCCTTGCCCTTCCCTGTCAGCCAGCGCGGCACGCCGTTGGTGAACGACGCGGTGCACAGCACCTTCGTGCCGCCGAAGCTGATCAGGGCCGAGCCCTCGGCGTTCGCGGACCATCCGCGCTCGATGGTGATCTCGCGAAGCTGATCGGTGGAGCGGCCGTCGGCGCGCACGATGTCGGTCATAGTGTCCTCTCGGAGGGGTCAGGTCTGGGCGGAGGCCGGCGGTTCGGCGTCCTCGAAATCGGACAGGTCCGGCAGGGTGATCACACCGGTCTGCACGAGCTGCACGTCGCGCACCTCGTGACCCATCAGCCGGTTGGCGAGAGCGGTGAACTCGTCGGCCGAGGCGCCGGTGGCCTCGTAGGTGTAGGTCGGCACGGCGGCCCCCGAGGCGAGCTGGTCGCGCCGGACGAGCTGTCGGTAGACGTCGGCGGCGGTCTCGTCGTCGCTGGAGACCAGCGTGACCCCCTCGCCCATCACATAGCCGATGACTCCGCGCAGGAACGGGTAGTGCGTGCAGCCGAGCACGAGCGTGTCGACGCCGGCGTCGCGCAGCGGCGCCAGGTAGCCCTCCGCCACCGCGAGCACCTCGGCGGTGCCGGTGATCCCGGCCTCGACGAACTCGACGAAGCGCGGGCACGCCGCAGTGAACACGTCGAGGTTCGCGTTGACCTCGAGCATGTCCTGATAGGCGCGGGAGCTGATCGTGCCGACGGTGCCGATCACGCCGATCCGGCCGTTGCGGGTGGTCGAGACCGCGCGGCGCACCGCGGGTCCGATCACCTCGACGACGGGGACGTCGTAGCGCTCCCGAGCGTCGCGGAGCATGGCGGCGGATGCCGTGTTGCAGGCGATCACGAGCATCTTCACACCCTGATCGACCAGCGTGTCGAGCACTTCGAGGCTGTACTGCCGCACTTCGGCGATGGGCTTGGGCCCGTACGGCGAGTGGGCGGTGTCGCCGATGTACACGAGCGATTCCTGCGGCAGCTGCGCCCGGATGGCTCTGGCAACCGTCAGCCCGCCGACCCCGGAGTCGAAGATGCCGATGGGCGCGTCGTTCATGATCCTCAAGCCTACGCGCCCGCGTCCTCACCGCCGGCAGCGGCGAGCGCGGTGCGCAGATCGCCGTGCGCCGCCTGCAGCGCGCGGCGCATCGCTTCGGCATCCGATCCGGTCATGACGATGCCGATCGCGAGCTTGACCGAGCCATCCGCCGCGGCGAGCGCCCGCGCGGCGGTCTCGGCGGTGCAGCCGGTCGCCGTGATGACGATGCGCTCCGCACGGGCGCGCAGCTTCTCGTTGGTGGACTGCACGTCGACCATGAGGTTGCCGTACACCTTGCCGAGCTTGACCATCGCCAGGGTCGACAGCATGTTCAGCACCAGCTTCTGCGCCGTTCCGGAGTTCAGCCGGGTGGAGCCCGCCACGATCTCGGGCGCTGCCTCGGCCTCGATGGCGATGTCGGCGTCAGCGGACAGCTGCGCGCTCCGATTGCCGGCGACCCCGATCGCGAGAGCGCCGCGCGCACGGGCCTCGCGCAGCGCCCCGATCACATAGGGCGTGCGTCCGGATGCCGAGATGCCGACCACGCTGTCGAGCGGTCCCACCTCCAGCTCGGCGAGCTCGGCGGCACCGGCCTCGGCGTCGTCCTCGGCGTTCTCCACGGCCGCACGCAGCGCCCGGTCGCCGCCGGCGATCACCCCGACCACGAGGCCCGGGTCGGCGCCGAAGGTGGGCGGGATCTCACTGGCGTCGAGCACGCCGATCCTGCCGGGAGAGCCGGCGCCGAGGTAGATCAGCCGGCCGCCCTGCCGCATCCGCTCGACGATGCCGTCCACCGCCCGGGCGATGCTCTCGCTCGCCTCGGCGACCGCATCGACCGCGCGGTGTCCGTGCTCGGCCATCAGACGCACCTGGTCGCGGGTGTCGAGCCGGTCGAGCTCCGCGAAACGCGGATCCACCCGCTCGGTCGCGAAGGTGGCGAGGGTGGATCGCAGCTCGTCGTGGTCGGATCCGCCGGCTCCTCGCAGCAGCGCCCGGCGGGCAGCGCGAGCGGAGAGCAGACTCGCCGCGGATGCCGTGATCACGGGCTCGGCGGCGTCGACGGCCAGACCGACGTTGACCGTCACGATCCCGGGGAGCTCCGCGCGGATGCGCTCCTGCACGGTCCGCTGCGCGGCATCCGGGTCTAAGCGATCCACGAGCACGATGCTCGGCGCGCCGGCTGCGGCGATCTCGGCATCCGCGGCCCCTTCCGCATCCAGCCGCACCACCTCGCCTCCGGCCGCGAGCGCCTCTGCGACGTGCGATGCCGCGCTGTCGACCGCGAGCGATGAGGCGCGGCGCAGGTCGATCACGGTCGTAGGTGCGTCCGGCAGGGGCGGGAAGGATCCGTCGACGCGCAGTGCGCGGTCGGCGATGCCGTCGGCGTCGAACGGCTCCTCGGCGACCGATCCGCGCGAGCGCACTGCACCGGCCAGCGCGGCGACGCGACGGGCTGCCTCTTCCACCCGCGCACGCGGCAGCTCCCCGAGCGCAGCGCCGCGACCACGGCATCCCGCGCCTGAAGATAGTCCCGCTCGTCCTGATCGGGCAGCATCGCCTCACCCGGATTGGTCGGATTGCCGACGCACAGCAGGTCGGCGCCGGCGGCCAGCGCCTGCACCGCTCCTCCGCCGATCCCGACGCTCTCGCGGATCGCGGCCATGTCGAGGGCGTCGGTCACGACCACCCCGTCGAAGCCGTCCGCGCGCAGACGTCCGAGCACGAGCGGGTTGAGGGTGGCCGGCGCCTCACCCCACTGCGGTGCGGCGATGTGCGCGGTCATGATGGCCCGCACCCCGGCATCGACGGCCGCCGCGAACGGGGGCAGGTGCACCTGGTCGATCTCGTCCTGTCCCAGCGTGATCCGCGGCAGGTCATGATGCGAGTCGGTGTGCGTGTCGCCGTGGCCGGGATAGTGCTTGGCGCAGGCGGCGACGCCGGTGGACTGGATGCCGCGTACGGCGGCCGCCACATGACGCGAGACGAGCTCGGTGCTGGAGCCGAACGCCCGCACGCCGATGACCGGGTTGCGGGGATCGGTGTTCACATCGGCGACGGGGGCGATGACGACATCCGCACCGACGGCGGCCACACGGCGACCGATCTCGCGGCCGGTCGCGCGGGTCGCGTCGAGATCGTCGAGCGCACCCAGCTCGGCGGCGCCGGGCACGGTGGAGCCGGTGCCGGTCTCCAGGCGCGTGACGCTGCCGCCCTCCTCGTCGATGCCGATCAGTGCATGCGGGGAGATGCGGTGGATCTGCGCGCTCAGCTGGGCGGTGTCGCCGACGAGATTCTGTGCGAAGTACACGACTCCCGCCAGGCCGTTCTGCAGGGCATCCGTCAGCCAGTCCGGCACTCGATCGCCGAGAAAACCGGGCCACAGCACGCTGTTCGCCAGTCTCTCCAGGTCATCCGGCTGCGTCATGCTCGGCTCCTCCTCCTGTGTCAGGACGTCGTGTCTTGATGCGGTCTCACCATGAGCCGGCACGGTGATCAGTATTCCCGATTCCCCGCGCGGATACACTGAGCGGATGAGCTCCGCGTTCCTCACCGACCGCTATGAACTGACCATGCTGGCCGCCGCGCTCCGCGACGGCACGGCCAGCCGCCCCTCGGTGTTCGAGCTGTTCTCGCGACGGCTGTCCGGGGGTCGCCGCTTCGGCGTGGTCGCAGGCACCGGACGGCTGCTCACGCTGCTGCGCGAGTTCCGCTTCGGCGAGGACGAGCTGCGGTATCTGCGAGACAACGACGTGGTCGACGCCGACGCGATCCGCTATCTGGAGGACTACCGCTTCACCGGCACGATCCGCGGCTACCGGGAGGGTGAGCTGTACTTCCCCGGCTCGCCGATCCTCACGGTCGAGGGGTCGTTCGCGGATGCCGTGGTGCTGGAGACCCTGGCGCTGAGCGTGCTCAACCACGACTCCGCGGTCGCCACGGCCGCGGCCCGGATGAGCATCGCCGCCGGCGAGCGCCCGCTGGCCGAGATGGGCTCGCGCCGTGCGGCCGAGTATTCCGCCGTCGCTGCGGCGCGCGCCGCGTACATCGCCGGCTTCAGCGCGACCAGCAACCTCGAGGCGGGACGCCAGTGGGGAATCCCCACGATGGGCACCGCGGCGCACTCCTGGACGCTGCTGCACGACAGCGAGGAGGACGCCTTCCGGGCCCAGGTGGAGAGCCTGGGCGTCGAGACCACCCTGCTGGTGGATACCTACGACATCCGCACCGGCGTCGAGACCGCGATCCGGGTGGCCGGCACCGGGCTGGGCGGCGTGCGGCTGGATTCCGGCGACCTGCCGATCGTCGCCGGAGAGGTGCGCGCGCAGTTGGACGAGCTCGGTGCGACCGAGACGAAGATCACCGTCACCAGCGACCTCGACGAATACGCCATCGCCGCCCTGGCGGCGTCCCCGGTCGACTCCTACGGCGTCGGCACCTCGGTGGTCACCGGATCGGGATATCCGACGGCGGGCATGGTCTACAAGCTCGTGGCGCGCCAGGATCCGTCCGGCTCGTGGGTGGCGGTGGCGAAGGCGTCCACCGACAAGGCCTCCAAGGGCGGGCGCAAGGCCGCGTTCCGCTCGCTGCAGAGCGGCGTCGCCGTCGCCGAGACCATCTCGGTGGCCGACGGCTTCGAGCAGGTCGACACGGCATCCGATCATCCGGACTCCCGGGCGCTGCAGGTCATGCTGGTGGACGGCGGCGAGATCGACAGCGCGTACGAGGGGCACGACGGCACGGAGTCCGCCCGCGCGCATCACCTGCGGGTGCGGGAGGAGCTGCCGGTGCGTGCGCTGGCACTGAGCAAGTCCGACCCGGCGATCCCGACCCTCTTCGTCGACGCCGACTGACGGTGGTCTGAGACCTCAGCGAGGGGTCAGAACATCATCTTCTCGTAGATCTCCTTGCAGGTCGGGCAGATCGGGAACTTCTCCGGGTCGCGCCCCGGTGTCCACTTCTTGCCGCAGAGCGCCCGCACCGGCTTGCCGGTGATGGCCGACTCGAGGATCTTGTCCTTCTTGACGTAGTGCGAGAAGCGCTCATGGTCGCCGGGCTCGAGGTTCTCCTCGCGGAGGAGCTCTTCGAGTTCGCGATCAAGTGTTGCCACGCCACCCTGATCGGGGCTGTCCAGCGGAGTACTCATGTGGTGATTCTAGCCGTCGTGGGACCGCCCGGATCAGGTGGTCTCGACGAACTCCATCAGGCGCGCTCCGCGACGTTCGAAGATGGCTCCGCCGATCGCCGCACCGCCGATCAGCACCAGCACGCCGGTGATCACGCCGGTCCAGAAGGCGGCCGGCGCGTGCCGATCGCCGTCGACGACGGTGAGGACGAACAGCCACAGCGTCGGGATGCTGAACACCAGCGCTCCGATGAAGGTGCTCGCGGCTCCGAACGATCCGCGCGACGACGAGCGCTGCGGCTGCTGGAACGGGCTGTCGCCGGGTCGGGAGACCGCATACGGCGCGACGACGGAGGCGATGCTCGATATGCCCAGCCCGGTCAGCAGCAGTGCGGCCGCGACGCCGATCAGCGGCAGCAGCAGCTGCCAGTCGCCGATGAAGGCGAGCGTCAGCGACACGGCGATCGCGAGCACCGGGATCGAAACCAGAAGCACCGGGACGAGGCGTCCGAAGCGGTCGGGGATCCCGCGCACGCCGCTGGCGATGTGCATCCACAGCGCCGTCGAGTCATAGGCGACGTCGTTGTGCGGCAGCCATCCGAAGAACAGTGCCATCAGCGGCACCGGAACGAGTGCGGCGATCCACGGCGGCACCCCGGCGACCATCAGCGGCAGTACGGTGAGCACGCCGGCGATCGGCACGATCAGAATGTTCACGATGTACCGGCGGTCGCGCAGCCAGTACACCAGGCTGCGGGCGGCGATGGCGCCGAACGCGCCCGCGGGGAGCACTGAGAGCCATCCCAGGCTGGTGCGCTCGCGCGTGACATAGGGGCGCTCGGTGGTCGTCATCATCCGGTGCGCCAGGTACGCCCACAGCGCGAGCAGCGCGACCACCGATGCCAGGGCGATCAGCCCGCTGGCCCATGCCGCGCCCCGCTCGCCGGCGACGAGGTGGAAGACGAACGCCTGCGGGGCTGCGAGCGGGGTGAATCCCACCACCGCGGTCGCCGAGGCCACCACCGAGGGGACGTGGCCGTCCCATTGCACGGAGGAGAAGTACGCGGCGACCGGGAACGCGATGACGATGATCGGGATCGTCATCAGCACGGTGAGCTCACGGGAGCGGCGTTCGGGCAGGACGATGGCGCTGACGGCCATGCCGATGCGCGCGATGAGCGCCGTGGAGACCACGCTGACAAGTCCCGAGAGCACGGCGACCGGCCAGGCGAGACCAGCGGATATCGCGACGACGACGAAGCAGACGTGCACAGCGATCAGCGCGAAGCTCGGGATGCTGACCAGAGACGCCAGTGCGAGGATCCACGGCATCCGCTTCTCATCGACGCCGAACGGCGCGAATCGCCGTGGGTCGAGCTGATCCGCCGATCCGGTGAGCATCGGCGCGAGCAGGAACGCGAGGAACGCGGCCGCAGCGCTGAGGACGATGAGGGTGCGAGAGGTGGCCACGGGCGCGCTGCCCAGGCCGAGCACCGCGATGCAGACGGCTACCGTGACCGCGACGGTCACGAGCAGGCCGAGCACGCTGCGCACCAGGCGTTCCCGCCGGAAGGCGCCCGCGAGCAGCGCCAGTCTCAGTCGGAGAACGTGTGCAACCACTCGAGCCCCTCCACTTCGCCGCCGCTGCCGGAGAGCTCGACGAATCGGGCGGCCAGCGTCTGACCGGCGCGCACCTCGTCGACGGTCCCCTCGGCGAGCACCTCTCCGCTGACGATCACCGCGACCCGGGAACACACCTGCTCCACCAGATCCATGCCGTGACTGGAGAGGATCACGGTGCCGCCGTGGTCGACGTAGGCGCGCAGGATGTCGAGGATCACCCCCGACGAGACGGGATCGACGGCTTCGAAGGGCTCGTCGAGCACCAGCACGCGCGGGGAATGGATCAGCGCCCCGGCGAGCATGAGCTTCTTCGTCATGCCTGCCGAGTAGTCCGATACGACCCGGCCGAGCGCCTCGGTGAGGTCGAAGGCACGCGCGAGGTCGCCGATGCGCTTGTCGATCACAGGACGATCCAGCCCCGCAGCTGCCCGTAGTAGTGCAGCAGCTGACGGCCGGTGAGCCGGTCGAAAGTGCGCAGCCGGTCGGGCAGCACGCCCATCACACGCTTCGCGCCGAGCGGATTCGCGTGCTGGTCGATGCCGCTGATGTGCACCGTTCCTGCATCCGGACGCAGCAGTCCGGCGATGATCGAGAGAGTGGTGGTCTTGCCCGCGCCGTTGGGTCCGACCAGCCCGTAGAACGAGCCGGCGGGCACCGTCAGATCGATGCCGTCGACGGCACGGGAGTCACCGAAGCGCTTCACGAGCCCACGGATGCGGATGGCATCGGCCGCACCGGCGTCGGCGGGGGTGCCGGTGGTGGGCACGTCGGTGACGGGCACAGCGGTGACGACCGTCTCGGCTGCGGGGTCAGCGGGCTCCGCAGCCGAGACCGGTTCGGGTGCGGTGTCGGGTTCGGGTGCGCTGTCGAGTTCGGGTGCGGTGTCGAGTTCGGGTGCGGTGTCGAGTTCGGGTGCGGTGTCGACGGAGGCCGATGCGGTACTCGCCGCGGTCGTATCGTCGGTCACTGCGGCCCCACGAGACGAGCGGGCTTCCTCAGAAGCAGGGGCGCTGTCCGAGGCGGCTGTCGCGCGGCGCGCGGAGACGGCGTCTTCGGCATCCGTCGACTCAGTGCCGACTGCCGGCGCGTCAGCGCCGACTGCGGGGACAAAGGTGATGATGGACGGATCGGATGCCGCCGGCCGAGCGACATCGGCTCCTGAAGCGGGCTCCCCGCTCGTCACCTTCGACTCGGAGCCCTTGGCCGGGCCGGTCTTCTTCGCCGCCGCGGTGGACGTGGCCGCCGAGTTCTTGGCTGCGGTGGCCTTCTTGGTGGGTGCGGACTTCTTGGTCGGCGTGGTCGCAGTCTTCGACGTGGACGCCGAAGCGCGCGACTTCAAGGCGGCGGTCTTGGACGTCGCCGAGGTAGAGCTCGTGGCCTTCTTCGCCGCAGTCGCCGTCTTCTTCGCCGCAGTCGTGGTCTTCTTCGACGGGGTCGTGGTCGACGCGCCCTTCTTCACCGCAGCTGCCTTCGCGGCGGCGGTCTTCGCCTCGGACGCCTTCGCCGTCTCTTTGGCCTCGGCACGAGCAGCAGCGGCCTTCTTCGCGGCGGCGGTCTTCGCTGCGGTCGTAGCGGCCGTCCGTTTGGCTGCCGCGGACTTCGACGCAGCAGTGGTCGATGCCGCCTTCTTCGCCGCGGCAGTCCCCGCCGCTGCGCTCTTGGCCGGCGTGCTCTTGGCCGTCTTCTTGACCGGTGTGCTCTTAACCGTCTTTTTGGCAACCGTGCTCTGGGATGTTCCCTGGGAGGCAGCGGTCTTCGCCGCCGCCTTCTTCGTCGTGCTCGCCGCCGCCTTCTTCGCCGCCGCGGGCGTGTCAGGATCCGCCGCGTTCCCTGAGAGAGGTATCGATGCGGTCATCTCCGGAGTCGAGAGAAGCGGTCACGGGTACTACGGTATCAAGCGTGCGCAACCGTTCTGGCGCCGTCCGACACATGCGGAAAACCGCCGGTTCCGCGGCAGCCGGGATCCTGTGCATCACGTGTGCGAACGGTCACGAAACGGCAACGTCACCGACCTGAACGGGGGTCTCTCAGGTGCGATCAGTAGCATGTTCCTGGCACGAAGAGGTGTCCTGTCGATGAATCGGCAGTGAACACAGCCTCTTTTTAGGAGAAAACGTGACTCTTCAGACCGTGATCCTCGCCGCCGGTATGGGCTCACGCCTCGGCCGCGCCCTGCCGAAGCCGCTCACCGAGTTGAGCGATGGCCGCAGCATCATGCAGCAGCAGCACGACAACATCCGTGCCGCGTTCGGCACCGACGCCCGCATCACCACCGTCGTCGGCTACCGCGCCGAGACCATCATCGAGGCCTTCCCGGCAGCGAAGTACGTGCACAACGAGCGCTACGACGTCACCAACACGTCGAAGAGCCTGCTGCGAGCGCTGAGCGCGACCGGCAGGAGCGGAGTGCTCTGGATGAACGGCGATGTGGTCTTCGACCCGCGCATCCTTGGCCGTGCCATCGAGTTCATCGAGCGCGACCAGTCGTTCGTCACCGTGAACACCGCCAAGGTCAGCGACGAAGAGGTCAAGTACACCGTCACCGCCGAGGGCTTCATCAAGGAGCTCTCCAAGACCGTCAAGGGCGGGCTCGGCGAGGCTGTGGGCATCAACTACATCGCCTCCGCCGACAAGAAGGCGTTCATGCGCCAGCTGCAGCGGGTCGGCGACCAGGACTACTTCGAGCGCGGTCTCGAGCTGGCGATCGCCGAGGACGGCCTGCTGCTCGAGCCCATGGACGTCTCCGACCTGTACGCCGTCGAGGTCGACTTCGCCGAGGACCTGGAGCGCGCGAACCTGTTCGTGTGATCCGCCCTCCTCTCCCGATAGCCGTCTCCCCCGGGGGCGGCTATCGGCGTTCTCGCGGATGCCGCGCATAGGATCACGGCATGCCAGAGAAGATCCACAGGCTGTACGTCCTTCCGGACGATGCGCCGGCGCCTGTGCCGTCGGCGTGGCAGCAGCGCTCCTTCTCGGGTCGCAGCCTCGACCGGGTGCTCGCGGTGCAGCGGCCGCTGGTCGTGGCTCACATCCGCAGCATCCGTCTGTGCCATCCGCACGCGACGCCGCACGATATCGTCGGCATCCTCCAGACCCGCTATCTTGCCGCCGTGACCACCGGCGGCGCCGCAGTCGGCGCGACCGCCGTGGTACCCGGGATCGGCACCGGCGTCACTCTGGCGCTGTCGGGTGCGGAGACCCTCGGCTTCATGGAGTCGACTGCGCTGTTCGCTCAGTCCGTCGCCGAGGTGCACGGCATCGCGGTCAGCGATCCGGAGCGCGCGCGGGCACTTGTGATGGCGCTGATGCTCGGCAAGGAGGGCATCGACCTGGTCTCGCAGCTGGCGAAGCAGGCGGCAGGCAAGGGAGGGACCCGCTCGTCGTACTGGGGCGAGCTGGTCACGAAGTCGCTCCCGCGCGCGGCGGTGGGGCCTCTGGTGGATCGGCTGAAGACGGCATTCATCCGCCAGTTCGCTGCGCGTGGCGGAGCATCGTTTCTGGGAAAGGCGCTGCCGTTCGGCGTCGGCGCGGTCGTCGGCGGGGCGGGTAACCATCTGCTCGGACGGCGCGTGCTGAGCAACTCCCGTCGCGCGTTCGGCGCCGCTCCCCCGTGGCTGCCGCCCGAACTGGAGCCCGAGGCGGGAAGCGAGAAGCTCGAGCGACGGATGCTGGACGGTGCACGCCGGCTCGGAGCAGGCGTCACGTCCCGACTGGGCAGACGAGGCAGGCGAGCGGATGCCGAGGGCAGCTCGGCATCCGGATCGTCCGCTGAGATCGTCGTGACTCCCGCGCCCGACTCGCCCTCCACATCAGCCGGCTGACAGCGACTTCTGCACAGGTCAGGTGAACCGCGTCGTCAGGGGCGTTCCGGCGTCGGCGGAAGTTCTTAGCGTGGCGGAATGCTGCATTCTCTCGACACGAGCCCTCCGCCGCCGACCGCGTACTGCGTGCCGTGGGTGGTGACCCGAAAGGATCGCGCGCATCCCATGGTGATGAACGCCGGCAAGGAGCCCGTGGACTTCGTCAAGGTGCTGCGCAGCGACGCGGACGACGGCCGGCTCGTGGAGCTGTGGGGTCAGGTTCTGCCGAGCGAGACGATCGAACTGTGTCTGTGCGACGGTGATCTCGACGAACTCGTCGTCACGATCGCCTGGTTCCGGCAGCACGACGGACTCGAGTACGTCTGGCGGTTCGTCGTGTGATGCTGTTCCGCTCCGATGCTCAACCCCGTCGTTGAGCGGGCGCAACCGTGACGAGACACGCCCGTGATTCTTCACCACAACACTTCCGTTATTCGAATCTTTGTACTAGACTGGGGGCATGTCCACCGCACTGATCTCCCGGCTTGAAGAGCAGGGTGCCCTGCTGGACGAGTGGATCAGAACACGTCGGCAGATCGCCGCTCTCGAGGCGCACGCGTCGGAGCTGCTCGCACGGCGGGTGACGCTGATGGATGCCGACGTGGCGGAGGCGCCGATGCATCGGGACGCCATCTGGCGGTCGATGATCGCGGAGTACTCTGCCGCAGGGCGGATCGCGAAAGGGTCGCTCGAGCATGCCTTCGCCGACGCGCACCTGCTGTCCGAGTCCTTCCCCACGCTGAAAGCGTCGTTCCGGGCAGGAGAGATCAGCGCCGGGCACGTGCGAGAGATCCTGCGCGCCTCCTCCGAAGTGACGCGGGGAGTGTCCGACGGGGCCCTCCCCGCCGACACGCTGACCCTGTACGAGGCCGGTGCGCTGGAGTTCGCGGCCCGCGAGGCACCGGCCCGCACCCGTGCACACGTACGAGAACTCGCTGCCGCACTGGCCGGACTCACCATTGCCGACCGCCATCGAGTCGCCGCCGCGGAACGCGAGGTGAACATCCGCCCGATCGGCGACGGACTCGCCCTGCTCCAAGCCGTCCTCCCCGAACACCTCGCCGTGGCGATCATGGATCGCCTGACCCGGATGGCCCGCCACCAGAAACAGCACCCCGACCACCGCACCCCCACCCTCCCCGACGATGAGCGGGATGCCGAGAGTCAGGGGCCCGACGCTGAGGGCGATGGGAGAGGCGCCCGCGCCGACGATGCCGGTGCTGACGCCAACGGGGCGATCTTCGGAGCCGATACGTTCACCCGCGACCCCTTCCCCGACGAAGTCGATGCGGATGCGGAGTCGGCCGCGTACTGGGAACACATCGAGAAGATGATCGCCACCGGGCCGCAGGTCACCCGCATCCCGGCCGACACCCGCTCCCTCGACCAGATCCGCGCCGATCTGCTCACCGACCTTCTTCTCGGAGCTTCTCCTACGACCGTGCAGGGCACCGGCCTGGAGAACATCACCGCGCACCTCCAGGTGACCGTCTCCCGCAGCACCCTCACCGACGCAGACGACCTTCCTGCCCTTCTCGATGGCCACGGCCCCATCCACCCCGATGTCGCTCGCGCCCTCGCCAGCGGTGCCACCAGCTGGAGCCGTCTGTTCCTCGATCCGACCGGGCTCGTCACCGAAACCGACGCCTACACCCCTACCGCCGCCATGCGTCGTCATCTGCGGGCCCGAGACCAGCACTGCCGCTTCCCCGGATGCCGCATGCCCGTCCACCGCTGCGACACCGACCACACCTTCGACCACGCCAAGGGCGGCAGAACGGCGCTGAACAATCTCGCCCATCTCTGCAGAACCCATCATGCGCTGAAGCATCCCGATGTTCCGGATGCTCATCGCTGGTCCGCCCGGCGCTCCCCGACTGGACCCTCGAATGGACCAGCCCCACCGGCAGGATCCACCAGGACCGGCCGCCCCGACGGGTCATGTTCGTACCCGTGGAACCAGGGCCGGCAGGATCGGACACACCACCACCCGGCAAGACCGCACGCCAAATGGCTCCCCACGACATCGACGCACCCTTCTGAGATCAAGGGCACCAGTGCGTCTCCTGCGAGGCGCGCGCATGCACTTCTTCAACTGATCAGCTTCAGCTCTGGTTCGGACTGATCACGTTGCCGCCGATATCGATCCTGTGGATAACTTCTGCGGCGGTGATCGCGTTCGCGTTACCGTAGCCGGGTGACTTCTGCGACCGCCTCCGTCCGTGCCATCGGCGCGCTCTCCGCTGGGCTGCTCGCGCTCGGGACGCTGGCGGCCTGCACGCCCGAGCCGAAGCCCACGCCGACGAAGACCGCGCTGTTCTCGTCGGACGAGGATGCTTTCAAGGCCGCGGAAGAGACGTATCGGGCGTATACGGATGCGTTGAATGACGTCGACACAGGGGATCCAAAAACCTTCGAACCCGTGATGTATTGGGCTTCGGGCCAAGCCTCGACTGCACTGAAAAAGTCACTGAGCGAACTCCACGCCGAGAATGTCTCTCTAGTAGGAGATACCGAGATTGTCACAGTCACCGGAATTGCTACTGATACAAATGCAGGAACCGTCTCCTTACATATATGCGCAGACGTCTCGAACACCGACGTCATCGACTCAAAAGGTGCATCGCTGATTCCTGAAGGGCGTGCGCCCGTTCAGTCATTGCTCGTCGACTTCAACGCAGCAGATACGTCCACCGGGCTGCGCGTGATCAGCACGACCGGAGATGAGAGCAGGACATGCTCCCAATAGTTTTTCTCCTCATCTTCGGCGGCGTCGGAGACGCGCCAGTTCAATGCCCGATTCCCACTATGACTTGCTCCGGACAGAACAACGGAGAAGGAGTCCAGATCAGCGGGGAGAAGACGATCCCGGGATCTCAGGCCGACCAGCCCACAAGGCACTCCGAGTCTTCCCCTCCACCCCGAACGCTCCCACCGCGAACATCGACGTCACACCGAAGCCACCGAGGCCGCCGAAGCCGACGCATCCGTTCGACAGCCGCTGCGTGGAGTGGACCAGCCTCGACGAATGCCTGCGGCTGACCCCCAAGGACGCCGAACCGAGTGACGAAGACGGCACGCCCGCCACCCCCACGTTCACGATCACCGACCTCGCATCCTTCGCTCCGGCACCGAGCATCCTCACCGGCGAACCCGACAACCTCGGCGTCGCCGGGCTCCCGACCAACTTCACCGCAGACGCGGGCGTGCACACCCGCAACGGCACCCTGTTCGGCTATGCGATCGCCGCACGATTCACCCCGGCATCCTTCACCTTCCACTACGGCGACGGGCAGACGCACACCACGACCACCGCCGGACGCAGCTGGCAGGATCTCAACCTCGCTCAGTTCACTCCAACCGACACGAGCCACACCTATCAGGAGCGCGGCACCTACCAGGCGCATGTCGACACCACCTACACCGCCGAGATCGACCTCGGCGCCGGCTGGTTCCGAATCAGCGGCACCCTCACACTTCCCGGCCCCGCCCAGGAGATCCGCATCTACGAGGCCCGCACCGCCCTGGTCGCGCACACCTGCACCGAGGCGCCGACCGCACCCGGCTGCTGACCACGCCACCGCGCAGTCACGTGAGCATCCGCATCTGCCAAGGGATTCCCGAATCCGTTGTGCATGGCATCCAACGGCGCAACGACCGCCGACGCTAGGGTGGAATCCGTGACGGACACCCCTGACCTCTCGACCACGGCCGCGAAGATCGCGGACCTTCGCGCGCGTTTCGACGAAGCCGTCGTCCAGCCGGAGAAGATCGCCCAGCAGAAGCAGCACGCCAAGGGCAAGATGACCGCCCGCGAGCGCATCGAGCTTCTCGTCGACAACGGCAGTTTCGTCGAGTTCGACGAATACGTGCGCCACCGCACCACCGCTTTCGGCATGGACCGCAACCGCCCGTACGGCGACTCCGTCGTCACCGGCATCGGCACCATCCACGGCCGCACCGTCGCCGTCTACTCGCAGGACTTCACCACCTTCGGCGGCTCACTCGGCGAGGTGTCCGGCGACAAGATCATCAAGATCATGGAGTTCGCCCTCACCAGCGGCATGCCCGTCGTCGGCATCCTCGACTCCGGCGGCGCCCGCATCCAGGAGGGCGTGCTGGCACTGAGCAAGTACGGCGAGATCTTCAAGATGAACACCCGCTCCTCGGGCGTCATCCCCCAGATCTCCATCATCATGGGTCCGGCCGCCGGTGGCGCCGTGTACGGCCCCGCCCTCACCGATTTCGTGATCATGGTCGACAAGACCAGCCAGATGTTCGTCACCGGACCCGACGTCATCAAGACGGTCACCGGCGAGGACGTCGGCATGGAGGAACTCGGCGGCGCCTACACGCACAACACCCGCTCCGGCGTCGCGCACTACCTGGCATCCGACGAGGACGACGCCCTCGACTACGCCCGCACCCTGCTCAGCTTCCTCCCCGACAACAACATGGCGGAGCTGCCCGGATACGCCGCCGACTTCGACTGGGAGACGACGGATGCCGATCAGCGCCTGAACACGATCATCCCCGACTCCCCCAACCAGCCCTACGACATCCACACCGTGATCGAGCACGTCGTCGACGAGGGCGACTTCCTCGAAGTGCAGCCGCTGTTCGCCCCGAACATCGTGATCGGCTTCGGCCGGATCGAGGGGCGCTCTGTGGGCATCATCGCCAACCAGCCCTCCCAGATGGCCGGAACCCTCAACATCGAGGCCGGCGAGAAGGCCAGCCGCTTCGTGCGCTTCTGCGACTCCTTCTCGATCCCGATCGTCACGCTCGTCGACGTGCCCGGCTACCTGCCCGGCACCGACCAGGAGTGGACGGGCGTGATCCGCCGCGGTGCGAAGCTGATCTACGCCTATGCCGAGGCCACCGTCCCCCTCGTGACGGTGATCCTGCGCAAGGCCTACGGCGGCGCCTACATCGTGATGGGCTCCAAGCAGCTCGGCGCCGACGTGAACCTGGCCTGGCCGACGGCGGAGATCGCCGTGATGGGCGGCCAGGGCGCGGTGAACATCCTGTACCGCGGCGAGATCAAGAAGGCCGAGGAGAACGGCGAAGACGTCGCCGCGGTGCGCACCCGCCTGGCCAATGAGTACACCTACAGCGTCACCTCGCCGTTCCTGGCGGCTGAGCGCGGTGAGATCGACGGCGTCATCGAGCCGGCGAACACCCGCGTAGCCATCGCCAAGGCGCTGCGCGCGCTGAAGGGCAAGCGTGCCGACCTGCCGCCCAAGAAGCACGGGAACATCCCGCTGTGAACGGCAGAGCATCATGAACACCGCAGCGAGCGCCGGGTCGGACGAGACGCCGCGCATCGAGATCGTGCGGGGAACCGCCAGCGAGGAAGAGCTCGCCGCCCTCATCGCCGTCGTCAGCGACGCCTATCTGCACGAGACAGAGGAGGCCGTGGCCGAGGAGCCGCGCGTCTCAGTCTGGGAGCGCACGCAGCGCGGACTGCGCAAGCCGCTGCGCCGCGACATCCCTTGGGGCCGGTTCTCGGGCTGAACTCCGATTTGTCCCCCGAAATACCTACAGACAGACCGCTTGACGCGCGCCAGACTTGTATCAACGCTTCGCGTTAGGCGGCTGCTCTGTCCCAGGGTAGACAGACGCAATCACCGCCTCCAGCGGACAGTTTTCGGGTAACTGCTCCGCCACTGGCGAGGGGCGGGCGGCTTCGCCGCCCCTCGCCCACTCTCTCCGAGCGATCCGCCGTCCGAGAGAGCGGGCCCGTCCGAGCGAGCGGGCTCACTCGCGGGTGCGACGGATCTCGTGCCAGAGATCGACCGCATCGTCGTCGTGCGCGCCTCCGGCAGCCCGGCCGACCACGGTCACCGCGACCTGATCGTCACGTCCTGCCCGGATGATCACCCGGTTCGATCGTGCGCTGGCCACCACGCTCGCCAGCTCGTCGCGGATCTCATCGAGCCGCGCATCATCGGTGCCCTCCAGCCCGCCTTCATCGAAGACGGTGACGACGGCACCGTGCCTCCTGGCATCCGAGATCGCCTGACGCACCGCATCGTTCAGCAGGATTCCGCCGCGCAACTCGTCGCGCATCGTCCCCTCGGCGAGTCTCGCCTCCAGCTTCTCCTGCTCGTTCAGATGGCCGTGCGACGCCACCGTGCGCGTGAGCACCGGGCCCGCAATGGCCAGTGCACGCTGCGCGCGCACCCGCCGCTCGCGCTGCCGCACCACCTGGGTTGCATGCCACGCCGACACCGCCTGCTGGGCATCCGCAAGCTTCTCGGTGTCGCGCACCGCGCGCTCCCAGAAGATCACCAGCAGCTGCGCCACCACCACCCAGGTGATCGAGCCGACCAGTCCCAGCGTGAACGCATCCACGATTCCCATGTAGGCGGAGGCCGACACGATCAGCGCCCCCAGCGCGACCCAACCGCACACGGCGTGCCGGCGCACGATGCACACCACCGCGAGCAGACCGACCGCGCCGATGTACCAGGTCGCGAACGGCGCGCCGCGCATCTCCCGCTCGAGGGCCAGGCTCGCCAGGGTGGGTACCACGGCACTGGAGATCAGCGCCAGCACCGCCGCGCCCATCGGCATCCGCACCCCGTCCGCCGACGACGCGAGCACGGCGGTCAGCACAGCGGCGAGATAGAGCACGATCGCGGCGACCAGCAGCAGCGGCACGGCGGGCTGCTCGGTCCACCAGATGGCGCGGGCGGCGAAGTACAGCGCGAAGCCCAGCGCGAGCGCGGTGGTCATGCTGCGCACGGAGCGTCTCATGACTTCTCCCAGCTCAACTCGACGGTGGTGCCGTTCTCGTCCGAGGTGATCCGGGATCTTCCGGCGATCGCGGCCATACGGGCGATGATCGACGCCCGGATGCCGAGCCGATCCTCGCCGATGGCATCCGGATCGAAACCGGGGCCGGCATCCAGCACGGTGAGCGTGAGCTGATTCGGCGCGTGCGACTCCGCGACGACGTGCAACCCCCGGCCGGCGGCGTGCGCGAGCGCGTTGCCGATCGCCTGCCGGGCGGCCAGCACCATCGCCCGTGCCACCCGGCCGGGCAGTTCGACGGGCGTGCCGCGCTCCTCGACCACGGCATCCGCGCCCTGCTCCGACAACGTGCGGCGCAGCTCGGCGACGATATGGGTCCGCTCGACCGGCTCGTCACTGCCCTCATGCGCGATCGATGCCTCGGTGTTGGCCAGCCGGGTCAGCGCCTCCCGCGCCATGCCCACCGCCAGGGTGCGTTCGCGCTCGCTGGCGGCGCGCTCGGCGGCGATGAGCGCCGCCAGCACGCTGTCGTGCATGAGCGCACCCATCGCGACGCGCTCCTCTTCAGCGGCCGAGGCCGCGGCCGCAGCCGTATAGGCCTCCACCGTCTTCGCCCGAGCGTCGTCCACACCGGCCGCCACCTGGCGGAACATCCACGCCAGCGACACGATCACCATCCCGAGGATGATCGTGAACGACACATCGAAGCCGGTGGCGACCCAGAAACTCCGCGAGAACTCGCCCTGGGTCAGACGCACGAAGCCGTAGATCAGCGGAAGACCGAGCGCCCAGGCGAACTGTAGTCGCGGTGGGAACGCCAGCACCGCCGCGACCACGCCGATGTTCACCAGGAAGAAGATCCATGGCTGGTCGGAGGGCACGTTGCGCGTGCTGTCGACCACCGCCGGCCACAGCAGCAGCGCCAGCGCGTAGACGACCGCGAACGTGCCGCTCACCCGCCTGACCCAGCGCCCGACCGCACATGCGACGATCATCCACAGCAGCGGACCGAACACCACCAGCATCAGCGTCAGATGCAGCCAGTCCGGGCGGGTCAGCGTGGTCACAGCACTCAGCAGCGCCTGGGCGCCAAGCGCCGTCGAGCCGATCGCGCCCACGATCGCCAGGATCCGGTCGATGCGCTGACCCGTGAACCGGCCCAGCCCCACCCCCACATCGCCCGGGGTGGGAAGGCTCGTCCAAGCGTCCTGCAGGCTTCGCGCCTCAGCCGACACTCGTCAGCCCCTCCGGGGCAACGATGCCGTCCTCGACCGCACGGCGCAGAAGATCGACTTTCGTGGGGGCGGGACGGCCGACCTCGACGTATTTCACCCGGATGCGGGTGACGTTCTCCTTGGCTGTGGAGTACGCCACGCCCAGGCGCTCGGCCACGGCCTTCAGCGGCAACCCCGTCGCGTACAGTCGCAGCACCTCGCGCTCCCGGCTGGACAGCTGGGCATCCGCGAAGTCGCGGTCGCCGTCCACGGCGCTGGCCCACTCCACGTTGTTCAGCGCCTCGCCGCGGGCGACCGTGCTGATCGCCTCGAGCACATCATCCAGCGCGGACGATTTGCTGACCACCCCCGCCGCCCCCGCCACGAGCGCCTCTCGCACTGCGGCAGGCCGATCGGCCACGCTGTGGATGACCACACTGGCGCCGTCGGCGACCAGGGTGGCGACGTTCTCGGTCACCGTGGTGCCGTCGCCGAGCGTCAGATCCAGCACCACGACATCGACGGGACGGGAACCGGATGCCGATCGCCAGGCCAGATACTCCTTGACGGTGGCACCCGAGAACACGACCTCCTGCGCACCGTCGCGCAGACAGGCGGCTTCGAGTCCCAGACGAACCGACTCATGGTCGTCGATGAGGGCGACGGTGCTCATGCCGCCAGCCTACTCAGTGCCGGAGCATGCACTCAGCCAGTGTCGGCGCATGACCCCGGCGCATGACCTCGGCGCATGACCTCAGCACATGACCTCAGCGCGTGAGCAGCGCGACGGTCTCGAAGTGGTGCGAGTGCGGGAACAGATCGAACGCCTGCAGCGATGCGGCCTGCCAGCCGAGCTCCCGGAACGTCCCGAGATCCCTGGCCAACGCGACCGGATCGCAGGCGACGTAGACCACAGCCTCGGGATCGAGTGCATGGATCGACTCCACCACCACTCGCCCCGCCCCTGCCCGCGGCGGATCCAGCACCACCGCGCCGGCCCTGGTCCCCTCCGGCAGCCCGGACAGGAAGCGGTCCACGCGGCCGGTGACGGCCTGCGCGTCGAACTCCGCCAGGTTCGCGGCGGCATGCTCGGTCGCCCGCCGGTCGGACTCCACGGTCACGATGTCCCGTGCTCCCTGCTCGCCGAGCGTGGCGGCGAACAGCCCCACCCCGCCGTACAGGTCGAAATGGGTCGCATCCGGATCGAGCCGGCCCCCAGCGCCTCGCCGACCGCCCGATGCAGCGCGTCGGCCGCCTGCGGATGCACCTGCCAGAAGCCACCGGCGTCCACACGGAAGCGCCGCCCACCGGCGAACTCGAACACCGTCTGGGGCTTGCCGCGACGCGCACCCTCCGGCCGCGGCAGCACGCGCACACGACCATCCCCTGGCTCGACCAGGTCGACCCGGCCCGGCTTCTGCGGGCGCAGCGCGAAGGCGGCCTCCGCCACGGCGGGACGCGCCAGCGGCAGGCTCGCGACGTCGATCACACGGTGACTGCGCGCCGCGTACGGGCCTACCCGCCCGTCCGCGTCCACGTGCAGCGAGACCCGGGTGCGCCAGCCGGTGCCGTCGCTCCTGGTCTGCGCCGAGTCCGTCACAGCGTCGACGGCCTGCACCTCGGGCGCCTCGATGCCCGGCCCGGCGAACTTGTCCAGCGCCTCCTGCAGCACCCTGCGCTTGAGCACGCGCTGCGCGCCGAGAATGATGTGGCCGAGATCCGCACCGCCCACGCGATCCTCGGGAGCGCGGGAGATGTCGGCTTCGGCCCACACATGCGCGCGGCGATGCGGAGACGCCTCCAGCACCTCCAATGCCTCGGCGCGCCAGAACGAGGCCTTGCCCGCATCCGTGATCCGCACCCGCACGCGCTCACCGGGGATCGCATCGGGCACGAAGACCACCCGCCCCTCGTGCCGGGCGATGAAGGTGCCGCCGTGAGCGATCCCGGTGATGTCGAGATCGAGGATGGGCTGTGAGGAGGTCATCCTGCCAGGATCGCACACCGGATAGCGTTGATTCATGCGCGTCTGCCTGGCATCCACCTCCCCCGCCCGCCTCATGCTGCTGCGGCAGGCGGGCATCGAGCCGCTCACCCTCGCCCCCGAGGTCGACGAGGATGCCGAGGCCGCGTCCGCCGCAGCCGACCGCGATGCGCCGCTGAGCCCCGGGGAGCTGGTGCTGCTGCTGGCCAGGGCCAAGGCCGCCGATGTGGTGCGACGGCTGCCGGAGCAGCATCCGGACTTCGACGGGATCGTGATCGGCGGCGACTCGATGTTCGCGCTGGACGGTGAGATCTACGGCAAGCCGTACACGCCCGAGGCCGCCCGCGCTCGCTGGGAGCGGATGCGAGGCGCCACCGGCGTGCTGCACTCGGGCCATTCGGTGTTCCGCGTGCGCCCCGGCGCCGATCCCGTCGAGGCGACCGCAGTCGCCGAGGCATCGGTCACCTTCGCAGCCGACGTGACGGATGCCGAGATCGATGCCTACGTCGCCAGCGAGGAGCCGCTCTTCGTCGCCGGAGCCTTCACCGTCGACAGCCTGGGCGGCGCGTTCATCACCCGGGTGGAGGGTGACCCTTCCACCGTGGTCGGCATGTCGCTGTCGACGCTGCGGATGCTGGCAGGCGAGCTCGGGGTGGTCTGGACGCAGCTGTGGACGGCGCGCTGACCCCGATCCGTGCAGTCGCGACCACGCATCGGCCGATTTCTTGTGGAGAGTCGTCAAAAGGATCGGCCCGACACTCGCTAGGCTGAAACCCATGCCCGATATCGCCAAGGTCCTGATCGCAAACCGCGGCGAGATCGCCGTACGCATCATCCGCGCAGCCCGGGACTCCGGGATCTCCTCCGTCGCCGTATACGCCGACCAGGATCGCGATGCCATGCACGCACGGCTGGCCGACGAGGCCTACGCACTCGACGGGGCCACCAGCGCCGACACGTACCTGCAGATCGACAAGATCCTCTCCGTCGCCCGGCGCTCCGGCGCCGATGCCGTGCACCCCGGCTACGGGTTCCTGGCTGAGAACGCCGGGTTCGCCCGAGCGGTGATCGGCGCCGGCATGATCTGGATCGGCCCCTCTCCCGAGGCGATCGAGTCCCTGGGCGACAAGGTGACCGCCCGTCACGTCGCCGAGAAGGTCGGCGCGCCGCTGGCCCCGGGAACGCCGGGTCCGGTCGAGACCGCCGAGGAGGTCGTCGCCTTCGCGAAGGAGGTCGGCCTGCCCATCGCGATCAAGGCCGCCTACGGCGGTGGCGGGCGCGGACTGAAAGTGGCCCGCGAGCTCGACGAGGTCGCCGAGCTGTTCGAGTCGGCCACCCGCGAGGCCGTGGCGGCCTTCGGCCGCGGCGAGTGCTTCGTGGAGAAGTACCTCGACAAACCGCGTCACGTCGAGACCCAGTGCCTGGCAGATGCCGAGGGCAACGTCGTCGTCATCTCCACGCGCGACTGCTCGCTGCAGCGCCGCCACCAGAAGCTCGTCGAGGAGGCGCCGGCGCCGTTCCTGACCGACGAGCAGAACGCACAGCTGTACAGCGCGTCGAAGGCCATCCTCAAGGAGGTCGGCTACGTGGGCGCCGGAACCTGCGAGTTCCTGATCGGTGCGGACGGTACCGTGTCCTTCCTGGAGGTGAACACCCGCCTGCAGGTCGAGCATCCGGTCTCCGAGGAGGTCACCGGCATCGACCTGGTACGTGAGCAGTTCCGCATCGCCGCCGGCGGCATCATCGACTACGACGATCCGACCCCGCAGGGACACTCCTTCGAGTTCCGCATCAACGGCGAGGATCCGGGGCGCGGGTTCCTGCCGCAGCCGGGGCCCATCAAGGTGTTCAAGACCTTCGGCGGACCGGGTGTGCGCCTGGACTCCGGGGTCACCGCCGGGGATACCGTTTCCGGCGCCTTCGACTCGCTGCTGGCGAAGATCATCGTCTCCGGGCGCGACCGCGCCGAGGCGCTGGAGCGCGCCCGACGCGCCCTCGACGAGTTCGAGGTGGCCGGCATGCCCACCGTGCTGCCCTTCCACCGCAAGGTGGTGCGCGATCCCGCGTTCACCGCCGAGGATGGCCGCTTCGGCGTGTACACGCGCTGGATCGAGACGGAGTTCGTCAACGACATCCCGGCCTGGGACGGCGAGCTCGACGACCCGGCCCCGGCGCCGGGTCGGCACACCGTCGTCGTCGAGGTCTCCGGCCGTCGTCTCGAGGTGAGCCTGCCCGACCGGGTGACCGCGCCGATCGCCGGGACCGCGGGCCGTCCGGCCGCCGTGCCGCCGTCTCGTCGCACCCACGCCAGCACGGCCAACTCCGGCGCATCCGGTGACGCGGTCAAGTCGCCCATGCAGGCGACCATCATCAAGATCGCCGTCGAAGAGGGCCAGCAGGTCGTCAAGGGCGACCTGGTCGTGGTGCTCGAGGCGATGAAGATGGAGCAGCCGCTGCAGGCGCACAAGGACGGCACCGTCGGCAACATCAGCGCCGCCGCCGGCACCACGGTCTCGGCCGGGCACCAGCTGCTCACGATCAGCTGATCCCGGGGCCGACCCCGGTCACGACCAGCGGCCTCAGGAGATGTTCACCATGTGCATCGCCCGGGTGGCGTCGGTGATGCTCGTGGACAGCGACGGGTACGCGGCGAACACCCGCGAGACCTGGTCGACGTTCAGCCGGCGCTCCACGGCGATCGCCAGCGGGTAGATCAGCTCCGACGCCTTGGGCGCCACGATCACGCCGCCGATCACTGTGCCCGACCCCTTGCGGGCGATCACCTTCACGAAGCCGTCCTTGATGCCCATCATCTTCGCGCGCGGGTTCGCCGCCAGCGGCAGCTTGTAGGCGATGCCGTCGGCCGCACCGCTCTCGATGTCCTGCTCAGAGAAGCCCACCGTCGCGATCTCGGGTGCGGTGAAGATGTTCGCGGTGATCTTGCGCTGCTCGAGCGGGATGACGATGTCGCCGAGCGCGTGGAACACGGCGGTGCGGCCCTGCATGGACGCGACGGATGCCAGCGGGAAGAAGTTCGTGCAGTCCCCCACCGCATACACGTTGGGCACCGAGGTGCGCGCCACGCGGTTGACCCGCACATGCCCCGACTCGTTCAGCTCGATCCCGGCCTCCTCCAGGCCGATGCCTGCGGTGTTCGGCACCGAGCCCACCGCCATCAGGCAGTGGCTGCCATCGACCGTGCGGCCGTCGGCGAGAGTGACGGTCACTCCGGCATCCGTGCGCTCCACCTTCTCGGCACGCGCCTTGGAGAGCACCTGCATGCCGCCACGGGTGAACACCTGCTCGAGCACCTTCGCCGCGTCGCCGTCCTCACCGGGCAGCACCTGGTCGCGGCTGGAGACGAGGGTGACCTTGGCACCGAGGTTCATGTAGGCCGATGCGAACTCCGCACCGGTGACGCCTGAACCCACCACGATGAGATGCTCGGGCAGCGCCTTCATGTCGTACAGCTGCGTCCAGGTGAGGATGCGGTCGCCGTCCGGCTTGGCGGCGTCGAGCTCACGAGGAGACGCGCCCACCGACACGACCACGGTGTCGGCCTCGACCCGGTCGAAGTCGGTGCCGCCGGGGCCGGTCGAGACGACGATCGCGTTCGGCCCCTCCAGCCGGCCCTGCCCCGACAGGATGCGCACCCCCGCCTCGAGCAGCGTGGCCCGCATGTCCTCGGACTGCTGACCGGCCAGTGCCAGCAGTCGCTTGTTGACGGCGGCCAGGTTGATGGCGATCTCCGGCTTGAGCGGCTTTCCGTGCGCGCCCTTGGCGTAGAACTGCACGCCCAGATCACTTGCCTCCGAGATCGCGACGGCGGCGTCGGCCGTGGCGATCAGGCTCTTGGACGGCACCACGTCGGTGAGCACGGCGGATCCGCCCACTCCGAGGCGTTCGACAAGGGTCACCTCGGCACCCAGCTGTGCGGCGGCCAGGGCGGCTTCATACCCGCCGGGGCCGCCACCGAGGACGGCCACGCTCTGCCGATTCGCGAAGGAAGTCTGAGACATGGTCTCCATTCTTCCGTACTGGCAGTGCGCGACGCACATTCCTAGAGTGGACTCATGCAAGACACTCTCACGCACCCCCTCGACGCGCCGGATGCGAGTCCGTTCGACGTCGCCGCCCAGGCCGCTGACGACATCGCGCGCCTCACCGGGGTCGCCCGCCACGACATCGCCCTCACCCTCGGCTCCGGCTGGGGCAAGGCCGCAGAGCTCATCGGCGAGACCGTCGCCACGATCCCGGCCACCGAGGTCACCGGGTTCTCCCGGCCGGCTCTGGAAGGCCACGTGGGCACGCTGCGCAGCATCCGCGCCCGGGACGGGCGGAACGTGCTCGTGATCGGCGCACGCACGCACTACTACGAGGGCCACGGCGTGCGCCGCGTCGTGCACAGTGTGCGCACCGCGGCCGCCACGGGGGCGAAGATCATGGTGCTCACCAACGGCGCAGGCGGCGTGCGCGAGAGCTGGAAGCCCGGTCAGCCCGTGCTGATCAGCGACCACATCAACCTCACCGCCGACTCGCCGCTGGAGGGCGCCACCTTCATCGACCTGACCGATCTGTACTCGGCTCGCCTACGCGAGATCGCGCGCAGCGTCGACCCCACCCTCGATGAGGGCGTGTACACCCAATTCCGCGGCCCGCACTATGAGACCCCTGCCGAGGTGCAGATGGCGAAAGCCATCGGCGGCGACATCGTCGGCATGTCGACGGCGCTGGAGGCGATCGCCGCCCGCGAGGCCGGCATGCAGGTCCTCGGCTTCTCGCTGATCACGAACCTGGCCGCCGGCATCCAGAAGACCCCGCTCAGCCACGGCGAGGTCATCGAGGCGGGCAGGGCCGCCGAACCGGTGATCTCCGCGCTGCTCGCCCGTGTGATCGAGGCGCTGTGAGCACCGCGACCGAGGAGCGGCTCGCGCAGGCGCGGGCCTGGCTCCGGCAGGACCCGGATGCCGAGACCCGCGACGAGCTGGCGGGGCTGATCACCCGCGCGGCCGCCGGCGAGGCAGCGGCGCTCGCAGATCTCGACGACCGCTTCTGCACCCGTCTGGCGTTCGGAACCGCAGGCCTGCGCGGAGCGCTGGGCGCAGGCAGCAACCGCATGAACCGGGTGCTCGTCGCGCAGGCAGCCGCCGGTTTTGCCGGCTATCTGCTGCAGCGCGTCTCCGGCACGCCCACCGTCGTGGTGGGCTACGACGGGCGTCGCAATTCACGGCGCTTCGCACTGGACTCCGCCGAGCTGTTCGCCGGTGCCGGGCTGCGCACCATCCTGCTGCCCCGGCTGCTGCCCACCCCCGTGCTGGCGTTCGCAGTGCGGCACCTCGGCGCAGACGCCGGGGTGATGGTCACGGCGAGCCACAACCCGCCGAACGACAACGGCTACAAGGTGTACCTCGGCGGTGCGGACGCCGGCTCGCAGATCGTCTCCCCCGCCGACGCGGACATCGCCGGACACATCCAGCGCGTCGCGGATGCCGGGGACGTCGGTCTGCTGCCTCGCTCGACAGCGTACGAGATCGCCGGGGAGGAGCTCGTGGACGCGTACGTCGCGGCCACCGCCGCGGTCGCTCCCGCGCCGTTCGGCGTACAGGAGATGCGCTGGGTCTACACGGCCATGCACGGTGTCGGCTGGGAGACCTTCTCGCGCGTCGTCAAGAGCGCAGGCTACCCCGCACCGCGAGTGGTCGACGAGCAGCGCGACCCCGATCCCGCCTTCCGCACAGTCTCATTCCCGAACCCCGAGGAACCCGGCGCGATGGATCTCGCCTTCGCCCGCGCCCGTGCTGTGGATGCGGAGTTCATCATCGCCAACGACCCCGATGCCGACCGGCTCGCCGTCGCCGTCCCCGACGCCGGCGCTGACGGCGGCTGGCGGCGGCTGACCGGCAATGAGGTCGGACTGCTGCTGGGCTGGCGGGCCGCGAAGGCGGTCAAGAGCGCACGGGCTGAGCAGGACGGGCAGGGCGCACCGGGCGCATCGCTGGCCTGCTCGCTGGTCTCCTCCCCGGGCTCGCGGCCGTCGCCGCCGCCTACGGACTGGACTTCCACGAGACCCTCACCGGCTTCAAATGGATCTCCCGCGCCCCGGAGATCGCGTTCGGCTTCGAAGAGGCGCTGGGCTATCTGGTGAACCCGCAGACCGTGCGCGACAAGGACGGCATCTCGGCCGCGGTCGCGATGCTGGGCCTGGCCGCCGACGCCCGCGTGCGCGGAACCACGATCACCGGGCTGCTCGATGAGCTCGGTGCCGAGATCGGGCATTTCGCCAGCGGCCAGGTGTCCGTCCGAGTCGACGACCTGTCGATCATCGCCGGCACGATGACATCGCTGCGCGCACAGCCGCCGGCGTCGTTCGGCGCCCGGGCGATCACCGTCGTCGACGACCTGTCCCGCAGCGATTCCGGCCGGCCCGCAGGGGATGTGCTGCGCTACGCCCTGACGGACGGGTCGCGCGTGGTCGTGCGCCCCAGCGGCACCGAGCCGAAGCTGAAGATCTACCTCGATGCCAGAGGCGCGACCGCCGCCGAGGCGAAGGCCGCGGTGGCGGAGCTGGAGGCCGCGGTGCGGGAGCTCCTCGCGGAGCGGGATGACGATGCTGCGCAGGCGGGTCACGGTCGGCGTCGATGACGGCGCCCACGCGCGCCCGGTCGCCGAGCTGGCCCGTCTGGCGCAGGCGCATGATTCGCCCGTGCTGCTCTCCACCCGCTCGGGCGAATCCGCCGAGGTGACCAGTGTGCTGGCCGTGATGGATCTGGCGATCGGCGTCGGTGACGAGGTGGTCTTCGAGGTTGCGGACTCTCCCCGTGCCGGCGCGCTGCTGGACGCTCTGGAGGCTGTGCTGAGGCCCAGCTGAGCCCCGGGATGAGCCGCCGCCGGTCTGCAGGAGTCAGCCGTCGATGACGGCCACCAGCTCATCCAGGAAGGCGTCGAACCCGCTCGCGCGGCGCACGATGCGCTGTACGCTGTCGCGCTCGCTGAACACCTCGACCAGTTGCTCGAACACGGTCTGGAACGCATCCCGATCGCTCTCGCTGAACGCGGCGAGCGCCACGACCTGGACCCGGCCGTCCCCCAGGCCACCGATCCGTCGGCGATGCCGATAGCGATGGCCGTGCGCTGCGCTGTCATCTGCAGCGCGTGCGGCACTGCCAGGGCATCCGTGAACGCGGTCGATGACATCCGCTCCCGCACGATGGTGTTCTCGATGTAGTCCTCGCCGATCAGGCCTGCCGTCGTCAGCATCCCGCCCAGCCGGCGGATGATCGCCTCCTCGCCGGCATCCGGCACCGGCACGAGGAAGGCATCGGCCGAGAAGTACCGCTGCAGCTCCTCACGCAGCCTGCTCAGCCGGCGCGCACGGCGGATGCGTGCGGCGGCCTGCTGCACGCGCTCGATGTCCGCCTCGGCGAGGAACGGGGTGATGCGCACCACGCGCTCGTCGGCGCCCGCCGCGGGGATCGTGCTGAGGACGAGGTCGGTGTCGAGCGAGCTCCAGTCGGGATCGACGCTGGTGTCCACTCGCACGACCTCGATCAGCCGGCCCAGGGATCTGTCGACGCTGGAGCGCAGCAGATCCTGCAGCTCGCGATAGCCGGGGCAGACGATGGTGGCGGTGAGAATGGCATCCGCCGCCCTGCTGCGCTCGAGCCGCCCTCCCACGTGCATGGCGATGTAGGCGATCTCGTCCTCCTGCAGCGGCACACCGAGCCGGTCGTGCAGCCCGCTGGCGATCGAGACCGCGACGTCGAAGATCATCGGATAGGACGATTTCAGCGACTGGGTGAGCGGATTGCGGGTCCAGGCCTGCTCCTTCGACCGCCGCAGCAGGTTCTGCACGTGCAGCGCGAGCCGCACGATGAAGGCGTCGTCGACGAGGTCGACCTGGTAGTCACGGGACGCCTGCTCGATCTCAGCGCGAACCGCTCGCTCGACCTCCGGGTCGGCGAGATGCGGAGCGTGTGCCCGCCGCTGCTCGCCGGGGGTGACCACACGGGTGAGCACGAGGTTCGCCAGATGCTCGCGGTCGCCGTCTCCGAGCGCGACGCCGAAGTGCCGCTGCGCGAGCGCGGCGATCGCCTCGCCGACGGCGGCGACGGAGTCGTCGGGGGCTTCGGCACGTTCGGCGAGCGGGCGACCTGCCGCCACACGCTCGGCGGCGATGGTGATGTGCAGCAGCACGTCGCTGATCGCGAGCTCGTTGACGTAGAAGCCCAGCTCGCCCAGGTCGCGCACGAGCCCTGCCTTGAACGGCCCCACCTGACCGGCAGGCACGGTCCCGGGGGCGAGTGCGCGCTGCAGCGCGTCCGGCCGCAGCGGTCCGGCATCCATCTCGTCCTGCGCGAGCCTGCTGAGCAGGCGCCGCAGCGAGGGCTCGTCGCCGCGCAGCCGCACCTGATCACGGTCGCGCTCCAGCACGACCTGCCCGCCCTCGAGCAGGGTGCGCACCCGGGCGAGATCGTTCTCGAGGGTCGTCTCGCTGACGTGCATCGTCAGCGCCGTGTCATGGAAGTCGATGCCGTCGGCCCGGTCGACCAGTGCGCGGATGAGACCGTGCAGCCGCGCTCGGGGAGTGCTCTGGGCATCCGGCGCGCCCGCCGCATCGGCCGCGCCCGCGCCGGCGCGGTAGCCGGCGGGCCCCGACTCGACGGCCTCCCCGCCGGGGGTGCGAGCGTTCAGCGCCGCGACGTAGGAGCGGATGCTGCGCGGAGTCACCCCGAGCTGGTCGGCGAGCCCCGCGGCAGTCACCCAGGAATCCTCCCGCCTGAGTACGGCGAGCAGCTGGTCCTGACGTCGACGCGACATCCACCCGCCTTTCTCGCCGTTGATTCCCCGCGTCTCCATGATGCCAGCAGCCGGGCGTCTGCGGCGTCGCATCCGCCATTCCGCAGGGGCGGAAAGAAGTCTGCTGGAAGAACGCTGAGAGCCGGGGCGACACTGGAGGCGGAAAGGGAGATCGATGCGGATTCTCGTGGTGTGCGGTGCGGGGGCGTCCAGCACCTTCGTCGCGCAGCGACTGGCACGTGCCGCGGCGAACGCAGGCCTGCCCTGGACCGCCGAAGCAGGCACCGAACGTGCGGCGCTGTCGGCCGTGGGCGTCGATCTGGTGCTCGTCGGGCCGCATCTGGCCACTCACGCGGACGGCATCCGCACCACCCTCGATGACCGCTCCCCCGTCGTCGTCCTGCCCGGCGACGTCACCACGGACTTCGATGGCAGCAGAACGCTGCAGTTCGTACGCGACGCGATGGCCGCGCCGCAAGACCGGAAGGACATCCCATGACCGCCTCGTCCCGCACTGTCCGCGTCGGCTCCTCTCACGGGCTGCACGCTCGCCCCGCGAAGCTGTTCGCGCAGACGGCGAAGGACGCCGGCATCCCGGTGACCATCGCGAAGGACTCCGGCAAGCCGGTGAACGCCGCCAGCATTCTGGCCGTCGTGGCACTCGGCATCGACTTCGGCGACCACGTCGTGCTCACCGCCGATGGCGAGAACGCCGAGGCCGTGCTCGACACGCTCACCGAAGTGCTGACCACCGACCACGACGAGACAGCATGAGCACCCTGCGCGGAGTGGGGATCGGGCAGGGCATCGCCACCGGTCCCGTGGTCAGGATGGCGCAGGCGCTGCCGGAACCCGTCAAGCAGGACAGCGAAGCCGGCGCGGATGCCGAGCGCAGCCGCGTGCGCGAGGCCGTCTCCGCGGTCGCTGCCGACCTGCAGCAGCGCGCCGATGCCGCCGGCGGCGCCGCCCAGGAGGTGCTGGAGGCTCAGGCGATGATCGCCGAGGATCCCACGCTCATGGATGAGATCGACGCCCGCATCGACGAGGGGACGACAGCGGAGTGGGCCGTCTTCGATGCCTTCGCCGGCTTCCGTGCGACCCTCGAGGCCGTCGGCGGCTACCTCGGCGAGCGCGCCGCCGACCTCGAGGACATCGCCCAGCGGGTGCTCGCGCACCTGGCGGGGGTCGCAGCTCCCGGCGTGCCCGATCCCGGGCATCCGTTCGTGCTGGTCGCCAGCGACCTCGCGCCCGCCGACACCGCGCTGCTCAAGCTCGACCAGGTGCTGGCGCTGATCACCTCCGACGGCGGCCCCACCTCGCACACGGCGATCCTCGCCCGCGAGAAGGGCATCGTCGCCGTCGTCGGCGCCGCCGACGCCCTCTCGCTCACCGATGGGACGACGGTGGTCGTGGATGCCGCGACCGGCACCGTGAACGATTCCCCGACCGAGGACGAGCTCGCAGCGGTCGCCGAGCGCATCGCCGCACGGGAGGCCGAGGAGGCCGGTCCGGTCACTCCGGGGACGCTCGCCGACGGCACGCCGATCAGTCTGCTGGCCAACCTCGGCAAGCCCTCCGATGCGGCCGACGCAGTGGCGCGCGGCGCGGAGGGCGTGGGCCTGTTCCGCACGGAATTCCTGTTCCTCTCCTCCGCGCAGGCGCCCACCATCGAGCAGCAGCGCACCGCGTATGCCGAGCTGCTCGGGGCGTTCGAGGGCAAGAAGGTCGTGGTGCGACTGCTCGATGCCGGCGCCGACAAGCCCCTGGCGTTCCTCAACGACGCGCACGAGGAGAACCCGGCCCTCGGCCTGCGCGGACTTCGCGCGCTGCGCGCCAGCGAAGACATCCTGCGCGAGCAGCTCACCGCGCTCGCAGAAGCGGATGCCGCCACCTCTGCCGACCTGTGGGTCATGGCGCCCATGGTGACCACCGTCGAGGAGACGGCGTACTTCACCACCCTCGCGCGCGAATACGGACTGCGCACGGCCGGAGTGATGGTGGAGGTCCCTGCCAGTGCTCTGCTGGCCGACCGCGTTCTCGCGCACGCCGACTTCGCCTCGATCGGCACCAACGATCTCACGCAGTACACGATGGCCGCCGACCGCCTGCTCGGCTCGGTGGCCTCGTTCCAGGATCCATGGCATCCTGCGGTGCTGCGGCTGGTGCGCGAGGTCGGTGCGGCCGGCGCCCGCACGGGCAAACCGGTCGGCATCTGCGGCGAAGCAGCGGCCGACCCGCTGCTGGCGGTCGTGCTCGTCGGCCTGGGCGCGAACAGCCTGTCGATGGCGCCGGCGGCCCTGGCCGATGTGCGCCGCTCGATCGGGCAGCACAGCCTCGAAGACGCCCGGCGCATCGCCGAGGCCGCCCTCGATGCGGATGACGCAGCCGGCGCACGCGAGGCCGCTCGAACCGCAGCGCAGAAATAGTCCCCCCACCCACCCGATACAAGAAAGAGACGACACCATGACGACGACGTCACCCGCAGCGACGACGGGCGGAGCCCGAGTACGCGTGCAGAGATTCGGCACGTTCCTGTCCGGCATGATCATGCCGAACATCGCCGCCTTCATCGCCTGGGGCATCATCACCGCCCTGTTCATCGACAAGGGCTGGGTCGGAAACGACGGCCCGATCGAGGCCTGGCGATGGGCCGATTCCGCGATCCTCGGCGGCGGCACCATCGGAGACACCGACTACACCGGTCTGGTCGGTCCGATCATCAGCTACCTGCTGCCGCTGCTGATCGCCTTCACCGGCGGCAAGATGGTGCACGGGCACCGCGGCGGCGTCGTCGGCGCGGTCGCCGCCTTCGGCGTGATCATCGGTGCGGAGGGAACGGTCATGTTCCTCGGCGCGATGATCGCCGGTCCGCTCACCGCCCTCATCCTGAAGTGGGTGGAGAAGCCGTGGCAGGGCAGGATCAAGCCCGGGTTCGAGATGCTGGTCGACAACTTCTCGGCCGGATTCGTCGCCTTCTTCGCCTCGCTCGCCGCGTTCTTCTGGCTCGCGCCGATCATGAAGTGGGTCACCGAGATCCTCGGCGGTGCGGTGGGATGGCTGGTCGACACGCAGCTGCTCCCGCTGGCGAGCATCATCGTCGAGCCCGCCAAGGTGCTGTTCCTGAACAACGCCATCAACCACGGAGTGTTCACCCCGCTCGGCACCGAGCAGTCCGCTCAGACCGGCAAGAGCCTGCTGTTCCTCATCGAGGCGAACCCCGGCCCGGGCCTCGGCCTGCTGATGGCGATCACCGTGTTCGGCGTCGGTGCCGCACGCGCCACCGCACCCGGCGCCGCAGTCATCCAGTTCCTCGGCGGCATCCACGAGGTCTACTTCCCCTATGTGCTGGCCAAGCCGACCCTGCTGATCGGCCTGATCGCCGGCGGTGCGACGGGCGTGCTGACCAACGTGGTCTTCCAGTCCGGCCTGGTGGCACCCGCCGCTCCCGGCTCGATCTTCGCGGTACTGTTCCAGATCGCACCGGGCAGCCACCTCGGCGTGCTCCTGTCGGTCGTGCTGGCCGCCGCCGTGACCTTCGTCGTCTGCATGCCGATCCTGCTCGCCAGCCGCAAGCGCGACCTGGCGGCCGAGGGCGGTGACGCGGCATTCGCTGCGGCCATCGCGCAGACCGAGGCCAACAAGGGCAAGAAGTCCAGCGTGCTCGGCACCCTCGGCGGTGGCACCGCCGTCGCCACGCGCCGCATCCAGAACATCGTGTTCGCCTGCGATGCCGGCATGGGCTCGTCTGCGATGGGCGCCAGTGTGCTGCGCAACAAGATCAAGAAGGCCGGCATCGAGGGCATCACCGTCGTCAACCAGGCGATCGCGAACCTCGACGGCACCGCTGACCTGGTCATCACCCAGCAGCAGCTCACCGACCGCGCGAAGTCGAAGTCGCCGGATTCGATCCACGTGTCCGTCGACAATTTCATGAACTCGCCGAAGTATGACGAGGTCGTGGAGATGGTCCGAGACCAGGAGGAGAAATGAGCGTTCTCACGCAGGACCGCGTACGCATCCACCCCGGAAGCGCCACGCGTGACGAAGCGCTGCAGGAGGCGGCCGACGCTCTGGTCGCCGCGGGCGCCGTGACGGCCGACTATCTGCAGGCCATGCACGACCGCGAGGCGGCGGTGTCCACCTTCATGGGCAACGGCCTGGCCATCCCGCACGGCACCAACGACGCGAAGGACGCTGTGCTCGGCTCGGCGCTCAGCGTCGCCCGCTACGACGGGGGCGTCGACTGGGACGGCGAGCGGGCCACGTTCGTGATCGGCATCGCGGGGAAGGACGGCGAGCACCTCGAGATCCTCTCGCAGATCGCCGTCCTGTTCTCGGACGACGATGACGTGGCGAGGCTGAACGCGGCGGCCACTCCCGAGGAGCTGTACGAGCTCCTGTCGGCGGTGAACGAGGCATGAAGGCCGTCCACTTCGGCGCCGGCAACATCGGCCGGGGGTTCGTCGGGCTGCTGCTGCACCAGGGCGGCTACGAACTGGTGTTCTCCGATGTCGCCGCAGGGCTGGTCGACGCGATCAACGCGGCGGACGGCTACACGGTGCACGAAGTGGGCGAGGGCGGCGCCGACACGCAGGTCACCGGCTTCCGTGCCGTCAACAGCGCCGAGGATCCCGAGGGGCTCGTCGCCGAGATCACGGATGCCGATGTCGTGACCACCGCGGTCGGCGCCACCGTGCTGCGGTTCGTCGCCGCACCGATCCTCGACGCCCTGCGGCGGCGGGATCCGGCGGCGGCACCGCTGCAGATCATGGCGTGTGAGAACGCGATCGGCGCCACCGACCTGCTGAAGCAGGAGATCATCGCCCGCGCCGGCGAGGGCTGGGAGGCCCTCGCCGGCCGGGCGGTGTTCGCCAACACGGCCGTGGACCGCATCGTCCCCGGCCAGCCCGCGGACGCAGGCATCGATGTCACCGTCGAGCCGTTCTTCGAATGGGCGATCGAACAGGGTCCGTTCGGCGGGAACCTGCCGAACATCCCCGGGGCGCACTTCGTGGATGACCTCGCGCCGTACATCGAGCGCAAGCTGTTCACGGTGAACACCGGGCACGCCACGACGGCCTATCTCGGTGCGCAGGCCGGCATCGAGCGCATCTCGGATGTGCTGGCAGACGAGACCATCGCCGCCCAGGTGGCGGCCGCTCTCGCCGAGACCTCCGCGCTGCTGGCCGTCAAGCACGGCCTCGACCCGCAGGAGCTCGCCGAGTACCGGGCGACGATCCTGCGCCGCTTCGCCAACCCGGCGCTGCCGGACACGGTGTGGCGGGTGGGCCGTCAGCCGCTGCGCAAGCTCTCCCGGCACGAGCGGTTCATCGGCCCCGCGGCCGAGGCCGTCGAGAACGGGCTGAGCGCGGATGCTCTGCTGGTCGCCGTCCGGGCGGCGCTCGCCTTCGACGACCCGGCCGACGAGCAGTCCGTCGAACTGCAGCAGCGGCTGCGCACGGAGGATGCCGTGCAGCTGGCCTCGGACGTGACGGGACTGGATGCTCAGCATCCGCTCTTCCCCGCCGTGAGCGAGGCGTTCACCTCCCGCGCCGCGGAGGTCGCAGGCTCCCTCTAAGCTCGCTGAGGGGCGGCCCGGCCTGCGGACCGCCCCTCAGGAGTCACATGCTCATCCTCATCGCGGCCGTCACGATCGTCGCCGCCGTCGTGCAGCGCGTCACAGGCCTGGCCTTCGTGCTGGTGCTGATCGGGCCCATCGTTCTCGCGTACGGTCCGGTCGAGGGCGTCACGATCGCGGTGCTGCTGGCCCTGCTGGCCTCGCTGTTCGCCGTCCCGAGCGCCTGGCGGGACATCGACTGGCCGCGCACCCTCTGGCTGCTCACAGCCGGACTTGCTGCGGCTCCCCTGGGTGCGCTGACGACGGTCGTGCTGGGTCAGACCGCGCTGCTGTTCCTGATCGGCGCCATGGGCGTGATCGCACTCAGCGTGCAGTGGATGGGACGCATCGCCCGTCATCTGCGCGGACGCCCCGGCGCGATAGGCGCCGGAGCCCTGGCCGGCTTCATGCACGCATCCAGCGGTCTCTCCGGCCCCGCCCTGGCCTCGTTCGCGCTCGGTGACGACTGGCCGCAGCGCCGCTTCGCCGCCAGTGCGCAGATCGTGTTCCTCGGCTACGGGGCGGTGTCGGTCGCGCTGCGCGGCCTGCCGACGATCGCCGCATCGGACCTGCTGATCCTGGCCGCATGCACGGCGGGCGGCATGATCCTCGGCGCGGTCGCCGCGCGGCGCGTGCCGCTCGTGCTCGCCCGCCGGGTCATGCTGCTGTGCGCCTGGGCGGGGATGATCGTCGTGCTCGGGCGCGCGGTCGTCTCACTGTTCTGAACAGGCCGCGCCGACGGGCGCGCCGGTGAGTCAGCGTTCGAAGCCCTCCGCGATCACCTCGACGAGCTCCTCACGCTCTTCGACGGGGAGGAATGCCGCCGAGGCCGCGTTGAACTGGAAGGCCTCCAGATCGTCCAGGTCGTAGCCGAACGCATCGACCAGCAGGGCGAGCTCCCGGGTGAGCGAGGTCGCGCTCATGGTGCGGTTGTCGGTGTTGACGGTCACGGCGAAACCCAGCTGGTGCAGCAGGTCGAAGGGATGGTCGGCGAGCTCATCGCCCCACTGGGCGATCGCGCCGGTGTGCAGATTCGAGGTGGGCGAGAGCTCCAACGGGATCTCCCGGTCGCGTACCCAGCGCGCCAGGTCGCCGAACTGCACCTGCACCTCGTCGCCCTCGCGGTCGATCACCTGCAGGTCCTCGGCGATGCGCACTCCATGGCCCAGGCGCAGCGCGCGCCCGTCCAGCAGCGCGGAGCGGATCGAGCCGGGGCCCGCGGCCTCGCCGGCGTGCACGGTCACCGGCAGGAACTCGGCGGCGAGATAGTCGAACGCCTCGCGGTGTGCGGATGCGGGGAAGCCGTTCTCGGGCCCCGCCAGATCGAAGCCGACCACACCGCGCTCGCGGAAGCGCACGGCGAGCTCGGCGATCTCCCGCGACCGGTCGCCCTGCCGCATGGCGGAGAGCAGCTGACCGACGCGGATGCCGTGCCCCGCGGCGTCGGCTGCGTCCTCACCCTCCTCGATGCCGCGCTGCACGGCACGCACGGCATCATCGAGGCTGAGTCCGCCGGCCAGATGCTGCTCGGGTGCCCAGCGCACCTCGCCGTACACGACGCCGTCCGCAGCGAGATCGGCGACGAACTCGCGCGCCACGCGGGTGAGCGCCCGCTTGCTCTGCAGCACGGAGGTGACCAGATCGAAGGCCTTCAGGTACTCGGGGAGCGAACCGGCGCCGCACTGCGCCGCGAACCAGCGGCGCAGTGCGCCGGCATCCGTCGCCGGGGCGGTCACGCCCGCCTCCTCCGCCAGCTCGAGGATCGTCGCCGGGCGCACCCCGCCGTCCAGATGGTCGTGCAGCGACACCTTCGGCAGGGCACGCAGCGAGGCGCCCTGCACGGTCATGTCGCCGTTCTGATCGATGGTCATCGCGTCTCCGTCATCCTCGGGTCATCATCGGGTCATCTCGGGTCGTCGTCTCGGCTCGTGGCCGCGAGTCTGGTCTCAGGCGGTGATGCGCTCGCGCACGATCGGCGCGATCTCGGGGGCGGCCTGGCCGATCTCGTAGGCGCCGTCCAGTGCCTGCAGCGCACGGGCGAAGCGGACATCGTCCTCGGCCGACAGCGTGAACAGGGCCTGCCCTGCGCTCACCCGGTCACCGGGCTTGACGGCGAGGTCGATTCCGGCGGCGTGGATCACCGGATCCTCGGCCCGCGCCCGCCCTGCGCCCAACCGCCATGCCGCGATGCCGAACGGCAGCGCGTCCATGCGGGTCACCACGCCGTCGACGGCGGCGCGCACGATGTGGGTCTCCCGCGCGGTCGGCAGTGCGGCATCCGGGTCGCCGTCCTGGGCGCGGATCATCGCACGCCACGAATCCATCGCACGCCCGTCATCGAGCGCCGCCTCGACATCGGCATCCGGCTGCCCGGCCAGGGCGAGCATCTCCCGGGCCAGTGCCAGCGTCAGCTCCCGCACATCGGCGGGGCCGCCGCCGGCGAGGATCTCCACCGACTCGCGGACCTCATTGGCATTGCCGATGGCCAGGCCCAGCGGGGTGTTCATATCGGTCAGCAGCGCCGTCGTGGCGACTCCCGAGTCGGTGCCGAGCGCGACCATCGTGCGCGCCAGCTCGCGGGCGCGGTCGATGTCCTGCATGAAGGCGCCGTTTCCGAACTTCACGTCCAGCACCAGAGCATCCGTGCCCTCGGCGATCTTCTTCGACATGATGCTGGACGCGATCAGCGGGATCGCCTCGACCGTGCCTGTCACGTCCCGCAGCGCGTAGAGCTTCTTGTCGGCCGGAGCCAGCCCCGAGCCCGCCGCGCAGATCACCGCGCCGACGTCGCTCTGCATCTGCGCGAACATCTCGTCATTGCTCAGCGCCGCACGCCAGCCGGGGATCGACTCGAGCTTGTCGAGTGTGCCGCCGGTGTGCCCCAGCCCTCGGCCGCTCAGCTGCGGCACCGCCACGCCGAACACGGCCACGAGCGGCGCCAGCGGCAGGGTGATCTTGTCGCCCACGCCTCCGGTGGAGTGCTTGTCGACGGTGCGCTTGCCGAGGGCGGCGAAGCTCATCCGCTCCCCCGTCGCGATCATCGCGTCGGTCATCACGCGGATCTCGTCGCGCTCCATGCCGCGCTGCAGGATCGCCATCGCGAACGACGCCATCTGCGCATCGGACACGTAGCCGCGGGTGTACGCATCGATCATCCAGCGCAGCGCCGCCTCGCCGACGGCACCGCCGTCGCGCTTGGTGCGGATGACGTCGACCGCGTCGAACGGCTCGATCGCAGCGCTCATCGGACATCCTCCAGATCGCGCGGTCCGAACGCGTCGGGCAGCACCTCGTCGATGGTGCGGATGCCCGAGACCGTCTCCAGCAGCATCTCAGGGCTGGAGTGCTCGAACAGCAGCTGACGGCAGCGGCCGCAGGGCATGATCGTCTGGCCTTCGCCGTTCACGCAGACGAATGCGACCAGGCGCCCGCCACCGGACATGTGCAGGTCGCCGACCAGCGCGCACTCCGCGCACAGCCCGACGCCGTACGAGGCGTTCTCGACATTGCATCCGGCGACGATCCTGCCGTCGTCGACGAGGGCCGCCGCCCCCACCCGGTAGCGGGAGTACGGCGCGTAGGCCTTCTGCATCGCCTCGGCCGCGACCTGACGCAGGTCATCCCAGTCGATGTCGGTCATGATTCGTCACGGCTCCTAGGACTTGATGTACGGCTGGCCGTCAGCGGCGGGTGGACGTGAACGTCCGACCACACCCGCCACGGCGAAGATCGTCACGATATACGGCAGCATCAGCATGAACTGGCTGGGCACCGGCGAGCCGATCACGCTCAGCACGCTCTGCAGGTTGGTGGCGAAGCCGAACAGCAAGGCCGCCAGAGTGGCCTTGATCGGATCCCACTTTCCGAAGATCACCGCCGCGAGGGCGATGAAGCCCGCCCCGGCGGTCATCTCGGAGTTGAACCGCGGCACCGACACCAGAGTGTAGAACGCGCCGCCCATCCCGGCGATCGCACCGGCGATGAGCACGTTCATGTAACGGGTGCGCAGCACGTTGATGCCGACGGTGTCGGCGGCCTGAGGATGCTCGCCTACAGCACGCATACGCAGTCCCCAGCGGGTGCGGTACATGCCGTACCAGACCACGAAGACGATCACGTACATCAGGTAGACGATCACGGTCTGGCGGAACAGGATCGGCCCGAGCACGGGGATCTCGCTGAGCACGGGGATGCTGATGCGCTTGAATGGCTCGACGGTGTTCAACGTCGCCTGGTTCGGCGCCAGCACCTGCCGGAACAGGAAGCTGGTGATGCCGATGACCAGCACGTTCAACACCACTCCGACGATGACCTGGTCGACGTGGTAGGTGATCGCGAAGACCCCGAGCACGAGGGCGACGAGCAGCCCCGCGACCATCGCGGCGATCAGCCCCGCCCACGGCGTGCCCGTGATCGAGGCGACGATCGCCGCGCAGAAGGCGCCGGCCAGCAGCTGCGCCTCGATCGCGATGTTCACCACACCGGCGCGCTCGCCGATCACACCGCCCAGTGCACCGAAGATCAGCGGCGTCGCCAGCGCGAGCGCGCCACTGAGCAGGCTGATCATCGGGAGTGTGCCCGTGCTGCCGGCGGCCGCCCAAGACAGGAAGCCGAAGATCAGCGCGACCGCGTACAGCGCGATGAGCCAGAGCGGAACGCGACGGTGCGATGCGATCCGCAAGGCCGCGACCACGGTGATCGCCGCGCCGATCAACACCCCGATCCAGGCAGCGGGGGTTCCGGGGAAGGTAAGGTCGGGGACGGCGAGGATCTCGCTGCCTGCGGCGAAGCGGAAGGTCGAGTCCCCGACCCGGGGCGCCAGCAGCGGCAGCAGGGCGACCGCGACGGTGATCACGCCGAGGATGATCGGCGTCTTCCAGGAGACGACGGCGATGGTGCGGGGCTCGGCCTGGAGTGTCTGGACGCTCACGCTGACACCTCCTGTCCTTCGGTGGTATCGGTGCGGCGCTTGGCGGCGCGGCGCTGCCGGCGCGACGGCCTGCCCGGCTGCGGGATGCCGAACATCGCCCGCACCAGCGGCGGTGCGGCGATGAAGAGCACGATCAGGGACTGGACGACCAGGACGATCTCGATCGGGATGCCCTGAGAGGCCTGCATGGTGAAACCGCCAGTCTTGAACGCACCGAACAGCAGGCCGGCGAACAGGATGCCGACGGGCCGGGAACGCCCCAGCAGCGCCACGGTGATCGCATCGAAGCCGATGCCCGCATCGATCCCGCCGCCGAAGCCGTTGGGCTCAGTGCCCAGTGCCTGGCTGATCCCCGCCAGACCTACCAGTGCACCGGCGATGACCATCACCAGGAAGTACATCCGGCCGACCGAGATGCCGGCGGTGCGCGCCGCGGCGGGGTTCTCGCCGACGGCGCGGAAGCGGAATCCGAGACTCGAGCGCTCCAGCAGCCACCAGGTTATGGCGACCGCGATCAGCGCGAACAGGAATCCGAGGTGCAGCTTGTACATCGGGCCGAGGATCTGCGGCAGCACCGCGCTGCCTGCCATCGGCGCGGTCTTGGGGTTGTTGGAGCCCGGTGCCTGCAGCACGCCCTGCGTGGCGAGCATCCAGGCGAGCAGGTAGAACGCGATGTGGTTGAGCATGATCGTCACGATCACCTCGTGCGCCCCCGTGCGCGCCTTCAGAATCCCGGCGATACCACCCCAGATCGCGCCGGCGATCACGCCCGCCACCAGAGCGGCGACCATGTGCAGCGGGAAGGGCAGATCCCACGCGGTCGCGACGTAGCCGGCGGCCGCAGCCGCCATCAGCATCTGCCCCTGACCGCCGATGTTGAACAGCCCCGCACGGAAGGCCAGGCCCACGCCCAATCCTGCGGCGATCAGCGGCGTCGCGAACTTGAGCGTCTCGGTGAGCGGACGGATGCCGATCGCGAACGAGTTCGCGTTGAAGTTGTAGATCGAACCGCGGAACAGCGCCGCGTACGCACCGCCGACCGCGCTGCCGACGGCGCTGAAGGTGTCGCCGGGCCGCTGGAAGAAGTACCCGGCGGCGGCCTGCACGTCCCGGTCGGTCAGCGCGATCAGGATCGAGCCGACGATGACCGCCGCGACCACCGCCAGGAGCGAGACGAGGGCGTTGCCGCTGGCCACGCGCATCCAGGCCTCGCGCCAGCGGGAGGGCTCGGGCACGTCATGCGTCCTCGGCGTCACCGGGGCCGGGGTCTGGGCGGTCATGCCTGCGCTCCTTCGCTCACGGCGCCGGCCATCATCAGGCCCAGCTGCTCGCGCGGGGTGTCGCCGGGCACGATGCCGACGATCCTGCCCCGGTACATCACCAGGATCCGATCGGCGAGGGCTGCGACCTCGTCGAGCTCGGTGGAGATCAGCACCACCGGCACGCCGGCGTCGCGGGTCTCGATGATCCTCTTGTGGATGAACTCGATCGAGCCGACGTCCACGCCCCGGGTGGGCTGCGCCGCCACGAACAGCGACAGGTCACGGCTCAGCTCTCGCGCCAGCACCACCTTCTGCTGGTTGCCGCCTGAGAGCCGTCCGGCCGGCTGCGAGGGCCCCTGGGTCCGGATGTCGAACTCCGTGATCTTCTCTCGTGCGAACTCATCCAGCAGCCCGAGCTGCAGAGCGCCGGCCTTCACGAAGGGGGCGCCACCCGACCGGTCCAGCATGAGGTTCTCGGCGATCGAGAACTCCTTCACAAGCCCGTCGACGCCGCGGTCCTCGGGAACGAAACCCACGCCGGCGTCCAGGATGTGCCTCACGCTGCGACCGACGAGCTCCTGGCCGTTGAGGCGGACGCTGCCGCGCACCTTCTCCTGCAGGCCCATCAGTGCCTCGGTGAGCTCGGTCTGGCCGTTGCCCTGCACACCCGCGACCGCCAGCACCTCTCCGCCGCGCACCTCGAAGGAGACATCGTCCACGAGCACGGCGCCCGCGGCATCCGTGACGGTGAGCCCCTCGACCACCAGCGCGTTGCCGGAATACGCGGGAGCACCCTTCTGCACGGTCAGCTCCACCGCGCGCCCCACCATCAGCGAGGCCAGCTCGGTGTTCGATGCGGTGGGCTCGGCCTCGCCGACCACCTTGCCGAGCCGGATCACGGTGATCCGGTCGGCCACCTCGCGCACCTCGCGCAGCTTGTGCGTGATGAACACGATCGCGGTACCCTGCTCCTTGAGCCGGCGCATCGTCGCCATCAGCTCGTCGGTCTCCTGCGGGGTGAGGACCGCAGTCGGCTCGTCGAAGACGAGGATGCGGGCATGCCGCGAGAGCGCTTTGATGATCTCCACCCGCTGCTGCACGCCGACGGGAAGGTCCTCGACCACGGCATCCGGGTTGACGTCGAAGCCGAAGCGATCGGAGATCTCGGTGACCTGCCGTCGCGCCGCCGCCAGGTCGAGCCTGCCCCCGAACGAGGTCGTCTCGTGGCCCAGCATGACGTTCTCGGCCACGGTGAAGACCGGGACGAGCATGAAGTGCTGATGCACCATGCCGATGCCGGCGTTCATCGCATCGCCGGGCCCGTCGAAGTGCTGCACCACGTCGTCGATGAGGATCTGGCCCTCATCCGCCTGATACAGGCCGTAGAGCACGTTCATCAGCGTGGACTTGCCGGCGCCGTTCTCCCCCAGCAGGGAGTGAATCTCCCCGGGTTCGACGACGAGATCGATGTGATCGTTGGCCGTCAGTGCGCCGAACCTCTTCGTTATGCCGCGCAGCTCGAGCTTCATGTGTCCGATCCTATTCGTGACTTCTCGCCGCGCCCAGGGATCGCCCGGGCAGACGACAGCGGGGAGGCCGCAGCACGGCCTCCCCGCTGTGGACTTCCTCAGTCGAGGTAGGACTTGACGGTGATCTTGCCGTCGATGATGTCCTGCTTGATCTGGTCGACCTGCGCCATCAGATCAGCATCGACCTTGCTCTCGAAGTTGTGCAGCGGCGCGATGCCGACGCCCTCGTTCTCGAGCGTGCCGATGTACGGATCGCCGCTGAACTCGCCGTTCGCGGCGGCCATGACGGCCTCATAGGTCGAGACGTCCATCTCCTTCATCACGGAGGTGAGCACGAAGTCGGCCGTGGTCGGGTCGGTGTTGAACAGGTCGGCGTCGGCGCCGATCAGCGCGATGTCCTTGCCGGAGTCCTTGATGGCCTGCAGACCGGACTGGTAGATCGGACCGCCGACGGGGAAGAGCACGTCCACGCCCTGGTCGATGATGTTCGTCGCGACGGTCTTGGCATCCTGGTTGGCCTCGAAACCGCCTGTGAATGAGCCGGTCTTGCCGTCCCAGCCGACGACGGCGACGCTCTCGCCGTTCTCCTGGTTGAAGTAGTCGACGCCCTGCTTGAAGCCGTCCATGAAGATCGTCACGGTCGGGAACTCCATGCCGCCGAACGTGCCGACCTTGCCGGTCTGCGAGTATCCGGCCGACAGGTAGCCCGCCAGGAACGCGGCCTCGGCCGTGTTGTACAGCAACGGCTTGAGGTTGTCGGGCTTGGCGTCTCCGCCGGCGTCGTCGATGAGGATGAAGTCGGTGTCGGGGTTGGCGTTCGCGGCGTCGACCGTCGCGGCCGACAGCGCGAAACCGACGGTCACGATGGCGTTGCAGCCCTCATCGACCATGTTCGTCACGTTGGGCGCGTACTCGGTCTCGGCGTTGGACTGCGCGTCCTTGAGCTTCACCCCGATCTCGTCGGCGGCCTTCTCGGCGCCCTCGAAGGACAGCTGGTTGAAGGACTTGTCATCGAAGCCGCCCATGTCGGAGACGATGCAGGTCTGGAAGTCGGATGCGGCGGGCTTGTCGCCGCCGTCGCTGCCGGGCTTCTCGGTCGTCGGCGCCTGGCCGCAGCCGGCGAGGGCGAGGATGACTCCGGCGGCGAGGGTCGCCCCGAGAATCTTCTTGGTCGTAGAGACGGGCACTGTTTGCCTCCCCATGAGATCTGTCCCGCGGATATCGCGGATCGGTCTAAGTTACCCACTGTTACGCCGCGGCGCGCCACTCGGCGCGGATGTGCTGGCGAAAGGTTACAAATCCGCAATGAGAACGCGGGGATCCAATTGGCGGACGGGCACGACCCGGAGGTTCAGAGCACGTCGCCCCGGCCGGTGAGCTTGAGCGACTCCACCACGCCCTTCACCCGCTGCGCGTGCTCGACGGTGGTCACCAGCAGAGCATCGTCGGTGTCGACCACGATGATGTCCTTCACTCCGACCAGGCTGATCACTCGCGAGGTCTGGCTGACCAGGATGCCGCTGGCGGCATCCGTGAGCACCCGCGCGCGCGGGCCGAGCACGGCCAGGTCGTTCTTGCGCCCGTGATTGATGAGCTTGGTCAGCGAGGCGAAGTCGCCCACGTCATCCCAGTCGAAGTGGCCGGGGATCACCGCGAGATGCCCGCGCTCGGCGGCGGGCTCGGCAACGGCGTAGTCGATGGCGATCTTCTTCAGTCCCGGCCAGATGCGGTCCACGGCCGGCCCCCGCCGGTCGCGATCGTCCCATGCCTCGGCCAGTTCCAGGAGCCCGGCGTGCAGCCGGGCTCATTGGCTGCGAGCTCGTCCAGCAGCACGCTCGCCTTCGAGATGAACATTCCCGCGTTCCACAGGTAGTCGCGGCTGGCCACGTAGTCCTTGGCCGTCGCGAGGTCGGGCTTCTCGACGAAGCGCTCGACGAGGGTGGCCTCCGGGGCGCCGTCGATGACGATCTCGCCGGCGCGCTTGATGTACCCGAAGCCGACCGACGGCTCGGTGGGTGGAATGCCGATGGTCACGATGTACCCCGCACGCGCCACCTGTACGGCCTGCTGCACGGCCCACTCGAACACCTGGGTGCCCCGGATGACGTGATCGGCGCTGAACGAGCCGATGATGACGTCCGGGTCGCGGCGGTGCAGGACGGCTGCGGCCAGACCGATCGCCGCGGCGGACTCGCGCGGCTCGGACTCGAGGAAGACGTTCCGGTCCGGGATGCCCGGCAGCTGACCCTCCACTGCGGCACGATGCGCACGGCCGGTGACCACGGCGATGCGGTCCTCTCCCGCCAGTGGGATCAGCCGATCCCAGGTGTCGCGCAGCAGCGAGTGACCGGATCCGGTGAGGTCGTGCAGGAACTTCGGTGCATCCGCACGCGACAGCGGCCAGAGCCTGCTGCCGATGCCGCCCGCAGGGATCACCGCGTAGAAGTCGTCGATTCGGCCCATCGCCCCAACCTATCGGTGCAGGCCGGCCTATCGGCACCGGACTCGCTAAGGGTCCCCTTCGTCGCACCCAGTGTTCTGACAGGAATAGGATGGAGCCGGTCGGGCGTGCCCGGATGCACGGACCCGACGTCACGATCGAGCAGGGAGGACGACGTGTCCACGAGCACACCACGCTTGACACCGTCGATATCGGAGACCACCTCGAAGGCTCCACGCGGCACGCTCTACCGGGGTCGTGAGGGGATGTGGTCCTGGGTACTGCATCGCATCACCGGTGTGGCCATCTTCTTCTTCCTGCTGGTGCACGTGCTGGACACAGCGCTGATCCGCGTCTCCCCCGAGGCGTACAACGCGGTGATCGGCACCTACAAGAACCCGATCATGGCACTCGGCGAGGTCGTGCTGGTCGCCGGCATCGTCTTCCACGCCATGAACGGCCTGCGCATCATCCTGGTGGACTTCTGGTCCAAGGGTGCGAAGTACCAGCGTCAGCTGTTCTGGATCGTCATCGGCGTCTGGGTCGTCCTGGTGGGCGGCTTCGCCGCTCGACACCTGATGCTCGCGTTCGGAGGGTCCCACTGATGTCCACGCAGACCGCCGCACCCGCTCCCGTCGCCCGCCGCAGGCGCAAGTCGAACCTCGAGAAGCTCGGCTGGATGTTCATGCGCGGCTCGGGCGTGATCCTGATCGTGCTGATCTTCGGACACCTGTACATCAACCTGATGGACGGCGAGGGCATCCACGCGATCGACTTCGCGTTCGTCGCAGGCAAGTACGCCACGCCGTTCTGGCAGTGGTGGGACGTGCTGATGCTCTGGCTCGCACTGATCCACGGCGCGAACGGCATGCGCACCATCGTGAACGACTACGTCACCCACGAGCGTCCGCGCAAGGCGCTGGTCTGGGCCCTCGGCCTGGCCGCGGCGCTGCTGATCATCCTCGGCACCCTGGTGGTGTTCACATTCGACCCCTGCAACGGCGTCCTCGAAGACGGCGCGATGTGGCAGACCTGCCAGGCCCTGGCCAAGTAGACGAAGAAGGCAGAACAACACAGTGACCACTCAGACCCCTGACTCCGTCATCCGCGACGGCGTGCACTACCACGAGTTCGACATCGTCATCGTCGGCGCCGGCGGCGCCGGCATGCGCGCCGCGATCGAGGCCGGGCCGCACGCGCGGACCGCGGTGATCTCCAAGCTGTACCCGACGCGCTCGCACACCGGCGCCGCGCAGGGCGGCATGGCCGCGGCCCTTGCGAACGTCGAGGATGACAACTGGGAGTGGCACACCTACGACACCGTCAAGGGCGGTGACTACCTCGTCGACCAGGATGCCGCGGAGATCCTGGCCAAGGAGGCCATCGACGCGGTCATCGACCTGGAGAACATGGGGCTGCCCTTCAACCGCACGCCGGAGGGCAAGATCGACCAGCGCCGCTTCGGCGGGCATACCTCCGAGCACGGCAAGGCCGCGGTGCGCCGCGCCTGCTACGCCGCCGACCGCACCGGGCACATGATCCTGCAGACGCTGTTCCAGAACTGCGTCAAGCTGGGCATCAACTTCTTCAACGAGTACTACGTGCTCGACCTGATCACCGTGAAGGACGACGAGGGCGCCACCCAGGTCGCCGGCGTGGTCTCCTACGACCTGGCCACCGGCGAGCTGCACGTGTTCCACGCGAAGTCGGTCATCTTCGCCACCGGCGGCTTCGGCAAGATCTTCAAGACCACCTCCAACGCCCACACCCTCACCGGCGACGGCGTCGGCATCGTCTGGCGCAAGGGCCTGCCGCTGGAGGATCTGGAGTTCTTCCAGTTCCACCCCACGGGCCTCGCCGGCCTCGGCATCCTGCTCACCGAGGGTGCCCGCGGCGAGGGCGCGATCCTGCGCAACGCCTCCGGCGAGCGCTTCATGGAGCGCTACGCCCCCACCATCAAGGACCTCGCACCGCGCGACATCGTCGCACGCAGCATGGTGCAGGAGGTGCTGGAGGGCCGCGGCGCCGGCCCTCACAAGGACTACGTGCTGCTGGACTGCACGCACCTGGGCGCCGAGGTCCTCGAGACCAAGCTCCCCGATATCACCGAGTTCGCCCGCACCTACCTGGGCGTGGATCCGGTCGTCGAGCCGGTCCCGGTGATGCCCACCGCGCACTACGCGATGGGCGGCATCCCCACTAACAACGATGCGCAGGTGCTCGCGGACAACACCACTCCGGTGCCCGGCCTGTACGCCGCAGGAGAATGCGCCTGCGTCTCGGTGCACGGCTCGAACCGCCTGGGCACCAACTCGCTGCTGGACATCAACGTCTTCGGCAAGCGCGCCGGCCGCAACGCGGTCGAGTACGTCAAGACCGCGGAGTTCGTCCCGCTGCCCGAGAACCCCGCCGACTTCGTCAAGGGCATGATCGACGGCCTGCGTGAGAACCAGGGAACCGAGCGCATCGCCGTGCTGCGCAAGAAGCTGCAGGACGAGATGGACAAGGGCGCTCAGGTGTTCCGCACCGATGAGTCGCTCGAGCACGTGCTGGGCGTGATCGAGGAGCTGCGCGAGCGCTACAAGAACATCCACGTCGACGACAAGGGCCGCCGGTTCAACACCGACCTGCTCGAGGCGGTCGAGCTGGGCTTCCTGCTCGACATCGCCGAGGTCGTCGTCTATGCGGCCCGCAACCGCAAGGAGAGCCGCGGCGGTCACATGCGCGATGACTATCCGAACCGTGACGACGAGAACTACATGAAGCACACCATGGCGTACCTGGTGGGCGACCCGCACTCGTCCGACGCCACGGATCACATCAAGCTCGACTGGAAGCCCGTGGTCTTCACCAAGAACGACAAGGGCGAGCTGAACTACCCGCCGCTGGAGAGGAAGTACTGAGCATGTCGAACGCCGTCGCAGAGGCTCCATCCAACGAATCGGGTGTGCAGACGTTCCTGGTCACCTTCATCATCCGGCGCTTCGACCCGGAGGTCGATGAGGAGCCGCGCTGGGTGGACTACGACGTGGAGCTGTATGCGACCGATCGCGTGCTCGACGCGCTGCACAAGATCAAGTGGGAGGTCGACGGGTCGCTGAGCTTCCGCCGCTCCTGCGCGCACGGCATCTGCGGATCGGATGCCATGCGCATCAACGGCCGCAACCGCCTGGCCTGCAAGACGCTGATCAAGGACCTCGACATCTCCAAGCCGATCTACATCGAGGCCATCAAGGGCCTTCCGCTGGAGAAGGACCTCATCGTCGACATGGAGCCGTTCTTCGCCTCGTACCGTGAGGTGCAGCCGTTCCTGATCGCCAACTCCACCCCCGAGAAGGGCAAGGAGCGTGTGCAGTCGATCGCCGATCGCGCGATCTTCGACGACACCACCAAGTGCATCCTGTGCGCGGCGTGCACCTCGTCCTGCCCGGTGTTCTGGACCGACGGACAGTACTTCGGCCCCGCCGCGATCGTGAACGCGCACCGCTTCATCTTCGACTCGCGCGATGACGCCGCCGATGTGCGCCTGGACATCCTCAACGACAAGGAGGGCGTGTGGCGCTGCCGCACGACCTTCAACTGCACCGAGGCCTGCCCGCGCGGCATCGAGGTCACCAAGGCCATCGCCGAGGTCAAGCAGGCCGTCCTCCGCGGCGGCCGCTGAACGCCCGTTTCTCCGCATGCGCGCCCGACTGATCGACTCAGCCGGGCGCGCGGCCGTTCTCGCCCGGCGAACCGCCGGCCTGTTCCCGGTGCGCGTGTGGCGGCACTTCCTGCTCAACAACGGGTTCGTGCTGGCCGCGGGGGTCAGCTATCAGGCGCTGTTCGCGATCTTCGCCGCCATCTACCTGGCGTTCGCGATCACCGGTCTGTGGCTCTGGCTCGGCGGAAGCGCTGAGGCCGTCGATGCGCTGATCACGATGATCAACGGGTACATCCCGAACCTGATCGGCGAGGTCGAAGGCGTCGGCGTCATCACGCGCGCACAGGTGCAGGAGATCGCCACCAGCACCACCAGCGTGCTGAGCGTGACAGGTCTGATCGCCCTCTTCACGGTCGTGTGGACAGCGGTCGGCTGGGTCACCTTCTCGCGCCGCGCCGTCCGCGACATGTTCGCCCTGCCGCCGCAGCGGCGCAGCTACCTCCTGCTCAAGGCGCGTGATCTGCTG